>NZ_JBNXUM010000015.1:0-179810 GCF_050563545.1 Falsiroseomonas sp. HW251 | reverse complement strand
GCTCCGGCGGCGGCCCCGCGGCCTGGCCGAGCGCCGCGCCGAGCCGCGCGGCCGCGCTGCCCGCGGCACCCTGCACGGCGGCCTGGGCGGCGCCGGCCGCGGCCTGCGCCAGGCCCGCTGCGGTCGCGGGGGCCGGCGGCGCCTGGCTCAGCGTGAGCTGGCGCGAGATGGCGACGAGCAGGTCGCGCATCGGGGATTGCGGTGCGCCCAGGATGAAGAGGTCCTGCACGGCCTGCGGCAGGGCGCGTAGCGGCACGACGTTGAGGTCGGCCATCAGCCCGTCCCAGTACCGGACGTATTCGTTGACGTAGAGCGCCACGACGTCGCGCTCCAGCGTCTGCACGGCGGCGCTGCGCGGGTCGATCTCGGCGCGCGTGCCGAGCACCCAGGATTCGCTCGCGACCTCGCGCACCGCGCCGGGCAGCGAGGGCAGCAGGACGCGGTGGAACCCTTCGACGGTGTAGAAGCCGGGAATGCCCTCGGTCAGCGGCCTGCCGGAGCCGCGGACG
This sequence comes from Falsiroseomonas sp. HW251, assembly GCF_050563545.1. NCBI lineage: Bacteria > Pseudomonadati > Pseudomonadota > Alphaproteobacteria > Acetobacterales > Roseomonadaceae > Falsiroseomonas > Falsiroseomonas sp. HW251. The sequence continues at coordinate 179,301 of NZ_JBNXUM010000015.1, read as the reverse complement.
AAGAGCCGCGTCCCCGCCGCGCCCGCGGCCTGCGCCGGCGTCCATGGCGGCAGCTGCGTCGCGGCGGCCGAGGGGCGGATGCGGGAATAGACGCGCTCGGCCAGCGGGATGCGGCTGAAGGCGCGCTGCGCTTCCTCGACCAGGGCCCCGTCCAGCGGTATCTGCGGCAACGGCGCACCGAGCAAGGTGGCGAGATGCACCTGCATCGCCTCGCGCATCGGCTGGTTGGGGGCGCCCGGCCAGGTCTGCGACCAGTCCAGGTTCATCCATTCACGCACGAGGTCGCGGTCGAGCGGGCCCGCCGAGCCCAGCATGAGGTAGATGCGCGTCGCCTCGTAGAGAAGGTCGGGGCGGTTGAAGGCGCCGCGCATCTGCGCCTCGAGCCGCCAGAGCAGCCGCGGCAGCAGCGCGCGCTGCAGCGCATGGCGGTAGACCACGCCGCCCGCCGCCTCGAGCTTGGCGGATTGCGACATGCCGAGCGAGGCGTCGGCCGCCTGCGCGGCCCGCGGCAGCGCCCGCGCGGCGTCGAGCACCGGCAGGATGCGCATGAGGTCGCCGTCGTTGACGGGATCGGTCAGCACGGGCTGCGCGAGCCGTTCATAGGCCGCGAGCGCATCGGCGAAGCTCGCCGTGCCGCCCTCGGCGCCGCTCTTCGCGGTCCAGAGCCAGGCGCCGCCACCGAGCAGCAGCACCAGGCTCGCCGCCCAGGCCGCGATGCGGATCGCGCGGTCGCGCCGCACGCCGGCGGGGTTGGCGGAGCCGAGCATCGCCTCGCCGAAGATCACCTCCTTCAGCAGACGCTCGAGGAAGTAGGAGCGGCCGGCTTCCGGCCGCAGCGAGGGCGCGCGGCGCTGGTCGATGCCGAAGCCGCGCGCGAGCACGCCGGTCAGCCGATCTATCGGCGTGCCTTCCTGGGTGCCGGATGTCAGGTAGATGCCGCGCAGAAAGGGCGCGGGATCCAGGCGCGAGCCCGCGAAGGCTTCGGCGAGGAACTCGTTCAGCGGCTGCTCGAGGCTGGCGAGCTGCGTCGGGAAGCCCGCGATCAGCGCGCGGCGGTCGGGGTTGCGCTCGGCCTGCAGCCGATCGAGGACGCGCGCATCCACGCGCTCCACCAAAGCCTTGAACTCCTCCGCCACGGTCGGCAGCGGGTCGCCCTTGGCCGGGAAGGTCGTGCCCCAGACCTGGGCGCGGCGGTCGCGGTCGAGGTCGTCGAAATACTCGGTGAAGCCGCGCAGCAGGTCGGCCTTGGTCAGCAGCAGGTAGACCGGCACCTTCACGCCGAGCTTGTCGTTGAGCTCCTTGATGCGGCGCCGGATCGCGCGGGCATGCGCGAGCCGCTCGGGCTGCGGCGCCGAGGCGATCTCCGGCACGCCGATCGCGACGAGGACGCCGTTCAGCGGCTGGCGCGGCCGGCTCTTCTTGAGAAGCTCGAGGAAGGCGTCCCAGCCCGCCCGGTCCACATTGGCGTCGGAATCCTGCGTGGTGTAGCGGCCGGCCGTGTCGATCAGCACGGCCTCGTCGGTGAACCACCAGTCGCACATGCGCGTCCCGCCCGCGCCGGCGACCGCGCCCTGCCCCATCTCGGCCGCGAGCGGGAATTTCAGCCCCGCATTCAGCAGCGCCGTCGTCTTGCCCGAGCCCGGCGGGCCGATGATCGCGTACCACGGCTGCTCGTAGAGGTAGCCGCGGCTGCCGCGCGCCTTGGCCAGCGTGCCGAGCGCGGTGGTCAGCCGCTCGCGCAGCTTCTCGCTCTCCTCGTCGGCCGCGAGCTTCGTGGGGTCGGGCCCCGCCGCCGCGCCCTGGACGAGGTCCTTTTCCTTCCTCGAGGCCTTGCGGGAGAGCCAGAAATTGATCCCCGCCCAGACCAGGACGATGAGCGCGATCACCGCGACCCGCGGGATCCAGTCCTCCATGAAGGACAGCAGCGGCCCGAAGAACCAGACGAGCCCGCAGATCAGCAGCACGCCGATGCCGGTAAGGATCCAGCGCCAGGGCATCAGCGGGCCTCCCGCCGCAGAAGGACTTCGATGCGGCGGTTCGCCTCGCGCCCGTCCGGCGTCGCGTTGTCCGCCACGGGCTCGGTGTCGGCGCGGCCTTCGCTGGTGATGCGCCCGGGATCGCCGAGGCTGCGGAGGATCGCCTGGCGCGCCGCCTCGGCGCGGGCGGCGGAGAGGTGGAAGTTGGACGGGAATGCCACGGTGCGGATCGGCTGGTTGTCGGAATGCCCGATGACGAGGACGGGGCCGCGCTCGTCGCGCAGCGCCTCGCCGATGCGGGCCATCAGCGGCAGGAAGGCCGTGTTGAGTGTCGCGCTGCCGGAGGGGAACATGCCGCGGTTGCGGATGCGCACCAGCGGCGCGGCATCGGTGCCGTCCACGGTCACCAGGCCCTGCTGGATCTCGGGCGCCAGGAACTGGCGCAGCTTGTCGAGGGTGCTGGGCGCGGGCGGCGCATCGGGCGGCGGCGGGGGCGGCGGTGGCGGCGGGCGCACTGGCGCGGCGCGCGCGATCTGCGGCATGCTCGCCGGCGGCGCCTTCTGCGCGCGATCCAGCAGCGCGTCGGTCTGGTCCGCCAGGCCGTTCGTCATCCAGAGGAACATGCCACCGAGCACGGCGGCGACGAAGCTCGCCATCACCCATATCGGCAGGCGCGGCTTCGCCGGCCGGTAGGGCGCCGCGACGCCGCGCCAGCGCGGCGAGAATTCGGGATCGGGCTGCGCCGCCCGCTGGCGGACGATGATGGCGTGCAGCTCTTCCCTGACGCGGTCGAGCTCCGCCGGGCCGCGCGGCGACAGGCGGTAGCGCCCCTGCATGCCGAGCGCGATGCAGAGATACATCAGCTCCAGCACCGGCAGGTTGGTGCCGGGCACCTGTTGCAGCTGCTGGACCAGCGCGAAGAAGCGCTCGCCCGACTGGACCTCCTGGTGAAAGGTGCTGATCAAGCTGCGCCCGGCCCAGGCGCCCTGGCTGCCCCAGGGCGTGTTCAGCACGACGTCGTCGAGCGCGGCGCAGAGCGCGTAATGCGCGGGGCGCAGCTGCTCCATCGGCACGCCACCGGCGCGACAATCCGCTTCGAAGCGCCGCATCGCGGCGACGGCGCGTTCGCGCAGGTCGCCGGGATCGGGGACCGCCACAGTGTTGCGCAGCCGGCCCATGAGCTGCAGCAGCGGCTGGGCCGCGGCGACGAGCGCCGAGGCGCCGACCTTCGGCAGCTCGATCGCGGCATCGAGCGGCGCGGCGGCGACGGGCGGCGCCGCGCCGGCGAAGGGATCCTGGCCCCCGCCGAAGCCGGCGGGCTGCGCCGGCGGCGGCGGCGCCTGGCGCGCCGCGCGGCCGCCCGGCGCGGGGCGGATCACGGTGCGGTCGTCATCGGGCTCGTTGAACGGATTGTCGCTCACCCCGCCCTCCCCTCAGCCTGGTTGCGTCACCCGCGGATCGCCCAGAGTTCGAGCCGCAGGTTCGGGAAATCGCCGGAGACATGGATGGCGAAGCCGCCGGAATTCTGCATGTACTGCCAGTGCTGGCTGCCGCGATCGAGCTCGAAATAGACGGCGCCGGCGTAGAACGGGATCTGCCGCGGCGCGACCGGCAGCGGGCGCACCGCGATGCCGGGCATGGCGACATTGACGAGCTCGCGGATGTGCTCGGCGGCGCCGATCTTCACCTGCGCGGGGAACAGGCGGCGGAGGTTCTCGGCCGGCATGTCGGCCTGCACCGACAGCACGAAGGAGGAGGCGCGCAGGATCGCGCGGTCCGTCAGCGGCCCGACGCGCACGCCGTGACGCCGTTCCTGCAGCGGGATCGCGACGGCGGTGGATTCGATGACGGCCGAGAGCGAGCGGCGCAGGTCCGCCACCACGGGCGCGAAGCTGCGCTGCAGGTCCTCGTGCCGGTAGGCGGGATAGGTGCTCGGGCGGCGCGTCGCTTCGGTGAAGGTCGCGAACTCGCCCGCCATCTGCACGAGCGTCGCGTAGAGCTCCTCGGGGTGGACGGCGCCGTTCGCGCCCCAATGCTCCAGCAGCTTCTGCCAGCGGTTGACGGATTGCAGCAGCAGGAAGTCCGCGACCTCCGCCACCCCGCGGGAGCCCGGCGCCGTCAGCCGCCCGGCGAGCGCGTCGCCGCGCTGGTTCAGCATACCCGCGAGCTCGGCGATCAGCCCGGCCAGCGGCGTGACCGCGCCGCAGGCGAGCGCGGGGGCGATCCAGCGCTCGTCGAGCTGCACCTGGCGGTTCGATGACACCTCGATGACGCGGGCGAGGCCGATCGAGAGGTAGCCCGTGCGGTCCTCGGTTTCGAGCATGTAGCGCAGGCGCAGCTTGCCGACCTGCAGCTCGGCCGGCTGCGGCGAGGCGGAATGCGTGTCGTAGGCACCGAAGGCGTGCGCGCCAAGCCGCCCGTCCCCGTCGGGCCCTGCTACCTCAGGGGCGCCGGGCTGTCGTATGGGCAGGCAGAGATGAACGAGCGTGTTGCGCGCGGATTCCTGCAGCTCGAGCGGCGCGGGGTGGTCGGCCTCGGCGGGAATGGCGAAGGGCGTCCCGTCCTCGAACAGGCCGGCGGCCGAGACGACGGCGAAGCGCCCGGTCGCGAGCAGGTCGCGGTCCAGCGTGAGCTCCGTCACGCCCCAGGGATGCGGCCGCAGCGGCCGGAACGCGCCGCGCACCAGCCCGTCGAGCCAGCGGTCCTGCTGCTGGAAATGCTGCGCGCGCAGGAACATCCCTTCCTGCCAGATCACGCGGCTGGACCAGCTCATGCCGGCGTGCCCATTCCTCGTATCCCCCTGACCTCGTCGCGCGAGGCTAACAGCATCGCGAGTGGCAGGTAAGCCTGTTCAACCCGCGGCTGCGAGCGTGACCGCGTTGCGGGCCAGCCGGATGGTCAGCGATGTCGAGCCGCTGGGTGCGATGCTGCGCACCGCGCGCCACTGCGCGCCGCTGTCCACGTCGCGGAACAGCGCGACGACGCCGATCGCCTGCACGCCCTGGCGCAGCTCCCGCGTCACCGACCGGCTCTCGCCGGGCGCGATGACGAACTGCTCGGACCCCGTGCTGTCCTGGCCGAGCGTGTCGCGCTCGCGCTCGGTCAGGGCGAAGACGTCGGCGCGTTCGAACTTCGCGGTCTGGGTGAGGTAGAAGACGGACAGCGCGACCGGCGAGGGACGGCCGGTCGGGTCGGGGTTCTGGTCCGCCCCGCCCTGGATCGAGAGGGTGACGGAGGGCGGCGGCGGCGGCGGGCTCGCGCAGGAAGCGGCGGCGAGCGGCAGGATCAGGCTCGCGCGACGGGTGATGCTCATGGTCTCTCCTGTTTCGCCGACGCCTCGTGCAGCGCCTGTTCGTAGGCGGTGGCAAAGGCCTTGCCGAAGACGCGCTCGAAATCGTCGGAGAGCGCGGCGACGAGCGCGCGGTGCGTGTCCTCGAAGACGTCGAAGGCCTTGGCCTTGCGCTGCATGGGCAGCAGGCCGCCGCCGGAGGAGGCCATCGCTTCCTCCGGCGAGAGCCATTTCAGCACCTCCCGCGTCGCCGCCTGCATGGCGGCGATGGTGGCGAGCTCGTGCAGGGTGATGTCGCGCAGCGCCTCGGCGATGGCGTCGGAGGGGCCCATGTTGGTGCGCCGCCCGGTGCCGAGGATGGCCGACAGCGCGTCGTCGTCGTCGGCCGAGAACTTCAGGGGATTGTTGCCCTTGGCGCGGATCATCGTCTGCTCGATCCGGAACTCGCCCTTGATCGAGGCGCGCGCGATCAGCACGGCGCGGAGGCCGGAGACGATCTGGCGGAAAGCGCGGCCGAGTTCCTCCATCGTGGCGATGGGGTCGTCCATGCGCGCCTTGGGCATGCCCGCGCCGCGCAGGAACGCGGCCAGCGCCGCGCCGTCATCGGCCACAGGGGCCGCGGGGGGCGCAGCGGGCGGCGACCGGACGGGTTCGGCGACGGGCGCCGCCGCGGGCGGCGCGGCTGGCGGTGCGGCTGGCGGTGCGGCGGGTTGCAGCACGGGCGGTGCCATCGCGGCGGGCGGCGCAATCGGCACGGCCGCCGGCGGCGGCACGACGGCGGCGGGCGGCGGCGCGGGCGGCGGCGGGGCGAAGACCGGCTGCGGCGCGGGCGCGAAGGGCTCCTCGGCGAAGGGCATCGCCTCGGGCGCGATCGGCGGTGGCGGCGGCGGCGCCGCGCGCGGCATGGGCGGCGCAGCGGCGGGCGCCGGCGCGGCGGGCGGGATCAGCGGCTCGTCGAGGTCCCAGTCGTCCGGCAGCCCGCCGCCGCCTGTGCCGGGGATCACCGGCGGCGGGCGGAAGGCGTCGCTGACGGAAGGCGAGTGGTCGGCGACGCTCGGCCCGCGGAACGGGTCGGGCTCGGCCGGGCCGAGCGGGTCGAAGTCCGCGGGCAGGAGCGGCGAATCATTGCCGAAGGCGCTCGGCGTCGGCGCCTCGCCGAAGGCCGGGCGGGGCGGCGGGGTGGGGGCGAAGACATCCTCGTCGAAGGGATTGCCGCCGCCGAAGCGCGAGGCCGGCGCCCCGGCGCCGACGCCTCCGCCGGTCCCGCCCGCGGGCATCGCCGCTTCCTCGATCCGCACCTCGATCTCGTAGGCGCCGAGGCGGATGCGGTCGCCGTCGCGCAGGTCGCGGATCTGCCCCTGGCCGATCGGCTCGGCCTCGCGGTTCAGGAAGGTGCCGTTGGTGCTGGTGTCGGCGATCTGCCACCCGCCATTACGGAAGGCCAGGATACAATGTCGCTTGGACAGGTGGCGATCGGGATCGGCCAGCACCCACGCGTTGTCCGGCGCGCGGCCGAGGCTGAACTCACCCCCGCCGGTGGACCGCGTCTCCGGCGGCACGGTGTCGGGGCAGCGGAGCGTCGAGAGCGTCAAGCGCAAGGTCAGGGTCCGATCAGGACGGTGGGCGCACCGAGGACGATCGTGCCGCCATGGGCGGTCTGGTCGGTCATGCGCGCCGCAGGCTGGTTGCCGATGAGAACGGTCGGCGATCCCTTCACGATGGTGCCGGGCGGGCCAACGCAGATCGTCGGGTCGCCCATCCGCGCCGCCGGCAGGAAGGAGATCAGCACCGTCGGGAAGCCCATGGCAATGATGCCGCCGACATGCGGCACCGGCCCGGTGAACATCGGGCAGACCTGCATGTCGGTCAGCCGTGCGGCAGGCATCGGCATCGGATCAGCCCTCCGGTGGCAGGCGGCCGGCGCCGCCGCGCGCGATGTCCCGCGCGCTGTCGAGGAAGCGGGCCACGCGCGCATCGCGCAACAGCACATCGCCGCGGATTGACGAGAGGTTCACTGAACCCGCCACGGCCAATCCGGCAAGATGCGGCGCGGGCGGCACCTTCGGCGCCTCCGGCGCGGACATCGAATCGCCGGACCAGAAGGCGCCGACCGCGGCCCAGGCCTCGGGCGTATCGAGGCCGTTCGCTTCCGCCAGGCGAAAGGCGGCGTAGCGGGCGTCTTCGGTCTGGCTGCGGACCCAGGCCTCCGCCGCCTGGCAGATCGCCTCGAGGCTCGGGACGTCCTTCGGCGCGGTATGGCGGGCGCACATGCAGGCCCACCAGACCGCCTCGCGCTTCGGCAGGGCATGCGCGGCGATCTTCACGGCCTCGGAAAGGAAGCCGGCAGCCGCCAGGCAGTCCATCGCTTCGGCCGGACCTGCCACGCCCTCGACCAAGGGCGCGGCTTCGGGCGGCAGGTCGGCACGGGCGATGACGTCGGGCAGCGCGCCGGCGAATTTCAGACGGGGCGGGAGTGATTGCGACATATCAGTTGATCATCACGACGCCGCCCTTGACGAGCGTCGCTGCACCACCCTTCACGACGGTCGCCGTGCCGCCTTCGGCCAAGGTGGCGACGCCACCCTTCACCATCGTGACGACGCCGCTTTCCACCTTCGTCATGATGCCGGCCTTCATCTTGGTCATCAGGCCGGAGTCTATCTGGGCGATCATCTCGGCCTTGAACTTCAGCATCATCCCGTTGATCTTCACGCCCTTCATGTCGATGATCACCGTGTTGGCGCCGACCTTGAGCGTGATGGATTTCATCGCCTCGATCATCACCTCACCCGCCGCCGCCTTGAACTTCATGTCGCCGAGATCGGTGGTGACCTTATAGTCGCCCTTGCCGAGCGTCGTGATTTGGTCGCCCTTCTTGACGTCGATCTTGCGGTGGCCTTCCTCGATGACCAGGGTCTGGTTGCCCTTCACCGTGTAGTCCTGCTTGCCCTTGATCCCGACGGTGTCGTCCTTCGTGATCTCGACGATGCGGCAGTTGTCGACCTTGAGCTTGAGGTCGTTCTCGACGTTGACCTTGTAGTCCTTCTGGGCATGGAGGAAGACCTCCTCGTGCCCCTTCTTGTCGTTGAAGGTGAACTCGGAGAATTCCTCGCCGCCGCCGGCCGCCGTCTCGAAGGAGCGGCTGCGGAACCCCGACTTGTCCTTGTCCGCCTTGAGGAAGATCGGCGTGTCCTGGCCGTTGTAGAGGCCGCCCAGCACCACGGGGTAGTCGGGATCGCCATTCATGAAGGCGCAGGCGACCTCTGTGCCGATGCGCGGGATGAACTGCGCGCCCCAGCCCTTGCCGGCCCATGGCTGCACCACGCGGGCCCAGATGCCGTCGCCCGTCGTTGCTTCCTGCCGGTGGTCCCAGAAGAAGCGGATCTTCACGCGGCCAAGGTCGTCGGTGAACACGCCCCCTGGATCGTCCTCCCCGATCACGACGGCGGCGTGCACGCCATCCATGCGGGGGCGCGGCGTGTCCATGGGCTCGCGCCAGGGCTGCGCCTCGGGGAAGGCCTCGAAGGTGTTGGCGTAGCTGGCCGCGCCCGTTCCCGTCAGCCAGGTTTCGTCAACGGCCTCGTGCCGGACGCTGCGGATGCCGAAGGTGCCGGAAGGCAAGCCGCGCGTGCCGTCCGGCACCTCGAAAAGGCAGCCCGGAACCATCTCCGGCCAACGGCCCTCGCCCTGCAGCAGGGCGGACATTGCCTCGGCTGCTTCCATCCGCGCCTTGACCCGCTCGGTAGCGGCATCGGCCTGGGTCGCGCGCGCGGGCCAGGCGAAGCTCTTGATGCTGAGCAGGCCGGTCTGGGCGAGCTTGGTTTCCATCTCGGCGCTGAGATCGGTCGTCGGCGAGACCGGGTCGTAGTCCGAGGTGGTTTCCTTGGCCGTGGCGATGCCGTGGACCGGGAGCATGCTGCCGATCAGGCCGCTGTCCTTCTCGATCGCGCCGAGCGAATCAAAGGCGGTGTTGCTGTCCGCCACCACCACTTCCTCGCCCGAGTCGCCATGGGAGAAGAAAAAGAACCAGCCGCTCTCCTCCATGATTCGCCGGGCGAAGTCGAGGCATGACTCGTTGTATTGGGTGCGGTAGGGCAGCGTCGGCTTGGCGCCCGTGATCTTGAAGCTGGACTCCACGCCGGCCAGCGCGAAGACCAGGGACAGGATGTCCTCCGCGGTCTTCTCCTGGAAGATGCGGCAGTCCGTCGCGATCGACAGTCCCCAAAGCTTCGGCACGACCTTGATCCGGCAGGCCGCGTATTCCCGGAAGCCGCCCACGACCGGCGCGTATTCCTGGACGTAGCCGGCGAAGGTGCGCTCCTTGTCCGCCCAGCGCAGCGTCAGCACAACCTTCTTTTGCAGGATCTCCTCGGGCGCGAAGTCGGGCCCGACATGCACTGCCGTGATGTCGACTTCATAGGCCTGCGAGATCGCCTCCCGCGCCACCATGCGGATGGGCGCGAGCGCCGCCGGATCGCCGTCCAGCGTCATCGCCAGTACCGCCGTATCCCGGTTGGGAAGCTGCAACTGTCTTTGTCCCGTCCCATCGGCGGCGCGCCCGGCGCGGCAGCCCTTCGCATGCTAGCGTTCCCGCGACGCGCGCGCCAGTTCGCTCTGACTGTCGAGAAAGTTGAAACCGCCATTGCGATTCGAGGCGCGTGGCCCTACCGATTCATTGGCGCTTCGTGAGCGGCAAAGGGGGACATGCGCTTCTTCCAACGGAGTCTGGTGGCCCTGGCCGCCACGATGGCGCTGCCGTCGTGGGCGATCGCGCAGCCTGCCCCGCGCGTGGGCGTGCCTGGCCCCGTCCCACAGGGCTCGCCGATCCCGCGCGTGCTGCCGCGTCCCGCGCCGCCGCTCACCCCTGCCGTGCCTTCTCCCACGCCGGTCTCGCCCGGGCAGATGCCCGACGTCTCGGTCGCCGTCGCGGCCGTGCGCATCGACGGCGCCACGGCGTTCTCGCCCGTCGAACTCGCTCCGCTCGTGGCCGGCCTGGTCGGTCCCGCCGTGCCGCTCGAGCGGATCGAGGAGGCGCGGACGGCCCTGCTCCGCCGCTATCGCGACGGTGGCTACCCGCTGACCGCCGTGTCGGCGGAGATCGAGCCGGGCGGCCGGCTCCGCTTCGTCGTCGCCGAGGGCCGGATCGCCGAGGTCAAGCTCGATGGCGACATCGGCCCCGCCGCGACGCAGGTCCTGCTGTTCCTTCAGCGGTTGGTCACCGAAGGTCCGCTCGACCAGGCCACGCTCGAGCGGCAGTTGCTGCTGGCGCAGGAAGTGCCGGGCGTCACGCTGCGCGCCGTGCTGCGGCCGATGCCGGGGGCAGAGCCTGGAACGCTCCAGCTCATCGCCCAGGTCTCGCGGGAGCTCCTGTCGGGCCTCGTCGCCGCGGACAACCGCGGCTTCGAGCTGGTCGGGCCGGAGCAGGCGGTGGCGCTGATGAGCCTCAACAGCCTGACGCAGTTCGGCGAGCGGACGGATTTCGTGCTGTTCCGCAGCATCAACGGCACGCAGACCTTCGGCCAGGTCGGCGTAGAGGCCTTCATCGGCGCCTCCGGCCTCAAGCTGCGCGTCCAGGCCGGCGCCGGCAATTCGATGCCCTCCGGCAGCCTGCGCGCCATCGGCTACGAGGGCACCACGACGAACTTTTCCATCGGCGTGACCTATCCCCTGGTCCGCCGCCGCGACCAGTCGGTCACGCTCTTCGCGCTGGCCGAAGCGTTGCAGAACGACGTCAGCGTCGGCGGGCCGAGCGGCGTCTCCTCGCTGCTGAGCACCGACAGCCTGCGTCCCTTTCGCGTCGGCGCGGACTGGGCGAGGCGCGACTTCTGGGTGGGCGACGACCGGCCGGCGCTCAGCACCGCGAATATCCGCCTGACCCAGGCCACCGCCGCGCTCGGCGCCAGCAGCAACGGCGCGGCGCTGGCCGGGCGGGTCAACCAGGTCGTGGATTTCCGCAAGGCCAATGGCGAGATCACGCGCAACCAGGCCATCTTCTCGCCCTGGGAAGGCGCGACCTTCGGCGTGTTCGGCATGGTCGCCGGCCAGTACAGCGGCGACATCCTGCCGCCGATCGAGAAGTTCTATCTCGGCGGCCTGCGCATGAACCGCGGCTACTACGCCGGCGAGGTCAGCGGCGACAGCGCGCTCTCAACGACGGTGGAGCTGCGGCTGGACGATGTCTACAGCATCCGCGCATTCGGCGCGACCGTGGACCTGACCGCCCAGTACTACGCCTTCTGGGACTGGGGCCAGGCCTGGGACAACGGCGTGGATGCGCAGACGCGGCGGCTTTCCTCGGTCGGTGCCGGGGTCCGCTTCATCGGCGCCCGGAACACCGAGATCCAGCTCGAGGGCGTCTCGCGCCTGGTGACGCGGCCGCAAGGCGAGCTCACGGTCGATCCCCTCTCCACCAATGCCTTCTACTGGCGCGTGCTGCAGCGGTTCTGAGGAAATGGCCACCATGCGCCGCACGACCCGTTCGAAGCCCGGCAGCGAGGTGCGGACCTTCCGCCTTGCCCGCCGCGCCCTGCTGGCCAGCACCGCGCTGCAGGCCTGCTTCGCGCTGAGCTTCCTGCCGCAGGCGGCGGCCCAGCCCGCGCCCAATGCGCGCCCGCAGGGCGGCGCCGTCGTGGCCGGCCAGGCCTCCATCGCGCAGCAGCCCAACGCGACGGTCGTGACGCAGCAGAGCCAGCGCGCGGCGATCGAGTGGCGGACCTACGACGTCGGCGCGAACCAGGCGGTGATCTACCAGCAGCCCGGCGCCGCCGCGGTGGCGCTGAACCGCGTGACGGGCGCCAACGTGTCGGAGATCGCGGGCCGCATCCAGGCCAACGGCCAGGTGGTGCTGGTCAACCCGAACGGCGTGCTCGTCCACCGCGGCGCGGTGGTGGAGGCGCAGAGCTTCATCGCCTCGACCGCCGACACGACCAATGCCGCCTTCATGGCGGGGCGGCTGCAGTTCGACCGGCCCGGCCGGCCCGGCGCGCGGATCGAGAACCGCGGCGAGATCACGGTGCGCGAGGCCGGCCTCGCCGCACTTGTGGCGCCGAACGTCGTCAATTCGGGCCGCATCAACGCCCGGCTCGGCACCGTGGTCCTGGCAGGCGCCGAGACCCACACCATCGACCTGCATGGCGACGGCCTGGTCAGCTTCGACATCACGGGCCAGGTGCGCACTGCCCCGAGCGGGCCGGACGGGCGGCCGGTGCGCTCCCTCGTCACCAACACCGGCACCGTGGTGGCCGAGGGCGGCACCGTCCTGCTGACGGCGCGCGCCGCGGACGGCATCGTGCAGGACCTCGTCACGGCCGGCGGGACGATCAGGGCGGACAGCGCGGGCGCGCGCGGCGGCACGGTCGAGATCGCGGGCGTCGGCGGCGGCATCCGCATCCACGGCACCGTCGCTGCGGAAGGCGCGCGCACGAACGAGCGCGGCGGCACCGTCGTCGCGAACGCGACGGGCCGTGTCGCGCTGTCGGAGACCGCGCGCGTCAGCACCAGCGGCCAGGCCGGCGGCGGCACGGTCGCGATCGGCACGACGGCGGCGCGCGCGCGCGCCCAGGGCGGCGGCGTGCCGGCCGCCAGCGCCTCCCGCGTCGACGTGGCCGCCGGCGCGGTGATCGAGGCGAACGCCACCATGCGGGGCGATGGTGGGCGCATCGCCCTGCTCTCGCTCGACAGCACGGTCATGGCCGGCAGCATCGCCGCGCGCGGCGGGCCGCAGGGCGGCAATGGCGGCCAGGTCGAGGTCTCCGGCGCGACCGGCTTCTCGCTGACGGGAACGGTGGACACCAGCGCGCCGCGCGGGCTGACCGGGACGCTGCTGATCGACCCGCGCGATCTCTACATCGCCGATGCGGCCGACATCCCGAACAACGCCAACGAGCTGTCGCCGAACGTCAACACGCCGCCGCCCCAGGTCGGCGCCGGCGCCGGCGGTACGAACACCGATGCCTACATCTCGACCGACACGCTGAGCGGCCTGCTCGTCAAGAACGCCGTCCGGCTCGAGGCGACGAGGGACATCGAGCTGCTGAGCACCTACAGCTTCACGGGGAACACGAACCCGCTGACGCTGGCTGCCGGGAACAGCATCACCATCAGCGCCCCTCTGACGCTGAGCGGCAACATCACGCTCAACGCCTCCGCCGCCTCGATCGCCGGCCGGACCCAGGCCGGCGCGGTGACAGTGAACAAGGCGGTGACGAGCGACGCGGGCAGCATCACCCTGCTGTCGCAAGGGACGAGCGGCAGCATCGCCTTCGGCAACAAGGGGGCGCTGACGGCCAGCGCCGGCACCATCGCAATGGTGGCGAACAGCGTCACCGTGCCGGGAGGCAACAACAAGATCTCGGCCGGCACCGTCGAGATCGCGCCCTTCGGGTCGAAATCCATCGAGATCGGCGCGGGCGCCGGCGGCGACATCTCCATCGCGTCGCTGGGCTGGCTCGGTACCGCGGGCCTGCTGCGCATCGGCGCGGCCTCGGCCGGCGCCACGCCCGGCGTGCCGACGGCGACCACCGTGACGGTGAAAGGCGCGCTCGACCTCGGCACAACGAGCCTCGACCTCAGGGCCGCGACCGGCGTCACCGTCAAGGCCGACATCAAGACGGATGGCGGGGCCGTGTCGCTCGCCGCGCCGACGGTCACCATCACCAATGGCAACGCGATCGGCAGCGCCACCGGCGCGCCGGGCCGCATCAGCATCCAGGGCGACACGAGGGATCTCGGCGACCAGCCGCTGACGACGACGGCGACGGGCGTCGTCGAACTCGCGCCCTATTCGACGACCGGCCCGGCAGCCGACTTCGTCCTGACGGCCTTCCCGAACGTGTCCACGGGCACTCTGCGGCTCGGGGCGATCACCCAGCCCGGCGGGAGCGTCGCCACCGTCGCGACATCGGTGGACCTCGCCGTGCCGCCCCCGCCGCCGCCGGGCTCCCCGCCGGTCGCCCCGACGGGCTTCGCGACGCTCGACATCCGGACCTCCGGCGCGATCACGCAGACCCAGCCCGTCAATCTGACCGGGATCACTCTGACCGGCAGCGCCGCGTCGGTCTCCCTGACCACCCTCGGCAACGTCATCCCGACCCTCGGCGCGATCGCCGCGACGACCGGCGACCTGGTGCTGCAGACCGGCGGGAACCTCTCCGTCGCCGGCGCGGTGAGCGCGCAGGGCACGCTCGACCTGTCGTCCTTCGGGGCGCTCGGCGTCGGCCCGGGCGGCAGTGCGGCGGGCGCCGACATCGTGCTGAAGACGCTCGGCGGCGGGGCCGGGATCGTGCTGGACGGCGGGGTGACGGCCACGGGCACGCTGACCCTCGACGCGCAGGCCGGCATCGCCGGCGCGGGCCTGGTCAAGGCCGGCGTGCTGAGCGCCTCGGCGCGGGGCGCGGGTCTCGATCTCGGCGGAACGCAAGCCGCGCAGATCGCCGGGATCGTCGGCCTATCCGCCACCCTCGACATCGGCCTGAAGGTCGAGGGGGCAGTGCAGATCACCGGGGGCGTGCAGGCCGGCACCAGCGCCAGCGGCAACGTCACGATCACCAGCACGGCAGGCGATATCGGGCTCGGCGCCGGGGCCTCGATCACGGCGGGCAAGGCCGGCACGGGCAGCGGCGCCGTTACGCTGAACAGCGCGGGCAACGTGAACCTGCAGGGGACGGTGACCGCCGTCGGCAGCGGCGCTGGCGAAGGCAATGTCGCGATCATCGCTTCCGGCCAGGTCACGCAGTCCGACGGCAGCGTCGCGGCCGGGAGCGCCGGGCTGCTGACGCTGAAGGGCGCGCAGGGCATCACGCAGACAGGCGGCTATTTCAGCGCCCCGATGGTGGACGCCACCGTCACGGCCTCCGGCCGCTCGATCAGCCTGGCGGGCCAGAACAGGTTCGGCGCGCTCGGCACGCTGACGGCGCCTGGCAGCATCACCGTCGTCAACACCCAGGCGCTGGCGAGCTACGGCACCGTCAAGGCGGGCCAGGAGCCCGCCGGCCCGGCACCTACCGCACCGCCCGTGGATGTCACGATCACCTCGGTCGGCTCCGGCGCGCTCGGGACGGGCAGCATCACGGCGGGCCAGGCCGGCGGGTCCGGCACGCCGGCGGTCGCCGGCAACATCACGCTGATCGCCAACCCGACCCCGGCCGCGATCCCGGGCGACCCGGATGTTCCGGCGACCATCACGCTGAACGCCACGTCCGGCCTCACCACGACGGTGGTCGGCGGCCAGGGCGGCCAGCTCGGCTTCCAGGCGCCGGGCGGGACGATCAATGTCACGGCCAGCCTCTCCGCCCCTGCCGGCGGCGGCTTCTCGTTCAAGGCGGCGGGCGGGACCATCAACGTCAAGAGCGCCCTCGGCACTTCTGGCGGCGGCGCGATATCCTTCCTGGCGCCGGGCGGCACGGTCAACGTGACGGGCAGCGTGACGGCGAGCGACGCCGGCAGCATCTCGGTGCTCGCGAACAGCGTGACGGTCGGCGAGTTGGCGGTGAACAACGACGTCGCGCTGACGGCGCCGGGCGGACGGATCTCGATCAGCGCCGACAGCATCGCGCTGCCGCCGCAGCTGCAGGACTTTTCGGCAGCCTTCGGGCAGCCGCCCGGGACCTTCCTCATACCCGTGCTGGTCACGCGCGTGGCCGCCGCCAACGGCACCGTGGCGCTCGCATCGCAGAATGCAGGCGCGCCCGTGTCGCTCGGCGAGACCGGCGCCGGCCTCCTGTTGAACGGCAACCTGCTGGCCCCGATCACCGCGACGGGCGGCACGCTGGAGGTCGGCCGGCTTGACGGCGGCGCGGTGACCGTCACGAGCAGCATCGCCTCCCCCGCGGGCGCAACGACCTTGCGGCTGCTGAGCGGCGCCGGCGCGGACATCAGCGCCATCAACGCATCGACCCTGACGATCGGCACGCTGACCGGCAGCGCCGGCGGCAACCTCGATCTCGGAAGCGCGGCGCATTCCATCGGCAATCTCGGCGCCGCCGGGATCAATGGCGGCCTGTCGGCGGTCGGCGCGCTCACGCTGACCAACGCCACCAGCCTCAAGATCGCCGGCCCGGTTTCCGCCGGCTCGGTCAATCTCTCGGTCGCCGCGGGACAGTCGCTCGACGTCGCCTCCGCCGGCTCGATCACGGCCGGCACGAACGGCACCGTCAGCCTGGCCGCGAATGCCATGAGCTTCGCGGGCGCGGTCGTCGCGCCTGGCGCCGGGGGCGCCGTCGAGCTGATGCCGGCGACGTCCGGCCTGGCCATCACGCTGGGCAGCCCTGTCACGGGGCTCGGGCTGTCGCAGGCGAGCCTCTCGCAGGTCAGGACGGGCACGCTGCGGATCGGCGGCGGCACCAAGGCCGGCGCGGTGGCGTCCGACGTCTCCGTCGCGAGCGCCATCGACCTGACGGACCCGCTCGACAGCGCGAAGTCCCTGGTGGATCGGCTCACCTTCCTCGTGACCGGCAAGGTGAGCGACGCGGCGGGCGGCAGCCTCACCGTGGGCACGCTCGGCGGGCTGACGACGGGCCTCTACAATGCCGGCCAGCTCGACCTGACGAATACGGCGAACGCGATCGGCGCCATCGAGGGCTTCAGGACCAGCGGGAACTTCACCCTCGTCAACGGCCGGACGCTGGCGATCAACGGGCCCCTGTCGGCCGGCGTGAACCTCAAGATCACCAACGCGGCCGGGATCTCGGTCGACGGCACGGTCAAGGCCGGTGTGGACGTCACGGGTGCCCCGAGCATCATCGGCGGGAACCTGGAGCTCAAGGCCACATCGGGCGACCTGACCGTCGCCACGGCCGGGGCGGCGTCCGCGGCGCGCGGCACCCTGTTCCTGAACGGCGGCCAGGTGAGCCTCGCCGCGACCGCCGGCGCGGTTACCGTGGACGGCAGCGTCACGTCGAACCAGGCGCCGCTGGCGATCATCGCCAAGCAGGCGCTCAGCGTCGACGGGACGCTGACGGCGAACGGCTCTGCCATCACCCTGTCGGGCGGGGGCATCACCGTCGGCGGCACCGGCGCGCTGAAGGCGGCGACCGGCGCGAGCCTGACGGCGACCGGCGCCGGCGGCGACATCCTGCTGAAGGCGGGCAGCGAGATCTCGACCAGCGGCGGGGCGGTGACGCTCTCCGCGCCGGACACCATCACCATCAATGGCGGGATCACGGGCGCCACGACGGGCCCCGCGGCGACGACGCTGACGCTCACCGGGGGCGCGGCGGTGTCGGGCAGCGGGACGATCGCGGTCGAGGCGATCGCCGGCTCCACCGCATCGGTGGACCTCACGACGGGGCCGCTGACCGTCTCCCGCCTGCTCGACCTGTCGGCCGGCGATGGGGGGCTCAGCCTGACCACGCCGGGCGACCTTTCGGTCGCCGGCAAGGTCGCGTCCACCGGCACGGTGGCGCTGAAGGCCGGCTCCCTGACCATCGTCGCCGGCGGCGCCATAGCCGCCGCGGGCGAGCAGGTGTCGCTCATCGCGACGGCGGGCAGCATCACCGGCACCGACGGGATCGTCGCGGCCGGCACCCTGAAGGCCAGCGCGACGGCCACCGGCGGCGCCGTCACGCTGAACAACGCGGCGAACGAGATCGCGGCGATCGGGAACGTCACCGCGGACACGACGATCGCCCTCGCCTCCTCCGTCGGCACCACCATCGCCGGCACGCTCTCCGCCCCGAACGGCGTCGAGGTCGTCTCCGGCGCGGCGGGGGCGGCCGCGCTGTCGCTGACGGGATCCGTGACCGCGGCGACCGGGCCGGTGCTGCTCAAGGCCAGTGTCGGCGCGCTGACGCTGAAGGGCCCCGTCACGGCCGGCGACACCAGCACCGTGTCGCTGCTGGCCGCCGGCGGGCTGACGCACGCCAGCGGCGACGTCCAGGGCGGCGCGGTGGTGATGCAGGCCGGCGCCGGCACGCTCGACCTGGCCGGCAGCAGCGTCACCTCCAAGGCGACCGACGTGACGCTCTCGGGCGCGACCGTGACGCTGGGCTCGACGGTGACGTCGGAGCGCGACCTCTTCGTCACGGCCGGCGCGGGTGCGAGCAGCCTCGGCGGGACCATCACGGCCGGCCGCCTGCTGTCGGTGGATGCCGCCGGCGACCTCGCTGTCCCGGGCACGCTCGAGGCGGCCTCGGCCAGCGTCGTCGTCAAGGGCGCGCTGTCGCAGATCGCAGCGGGCAGCATCACGACGACGGCGACGGATGCCGACCTCTCGCTCACCGGCGCCAGCCTCTCGATCGCAGGCACGCTTGATTCCGCCCGCGACATCGTGCTGGCCACGACGGCGGGCGATGCGACGCTGAACGGCGGCATCACCGCCGCCGGCCTGCTCTCCGCCTCGACCAAGGCGGGGGCCATCAAGGTGACGTCCGCGTCCGGCGTGCTGCAGGGCGCGGGCGTGACGCTCACGGCCGACGGCGCGTTGACGCAGACGGCCGGGAGCATCACCGCAACGGCAACCGACCGCGACCTCGGCATCTCGGGCGCGAGCCTCGGCCTCTCCGGGCCGCTGAACTCCGGCCGCGCCATCACCCTCAAGGCGACCGCGGGCGACGCGACGCTGAACGGCACGATCAAGGCGGCGGGGCTGCTTTCCGTGGACGCGACGGGCGGCGGGATCGCGAGCGGCGGCGCGCTCCAGGGCGCGTCCATGACGCTGCAGGCGACCGGCCTGGTGAACCAGACCGGCGGCACCGCGACCACCACCAGCGGGACCCTGGCGATCTCCGGCGGCAGCGTGACGATCGGCGGCACGCTGGATTCGCAGGGGGCGATCACCCTTGCCGGCACGTCAGGCGCGGTGTCGGTCGCCGGCAACGCGACCGCCGTCGGCCTGCTCTCCGCGACCGCGGCCACCACACTGACCACCAGCGGCACGCTCGAGGGCGCGGGCGTGACGCTCTCCGCGACCGGCGCCTTCGAGCAGCTGTCGGGCGCGGGCAGCAAGATCACCTCCAGCGGCGCGGCGAACACGCTCTCCATCGCGGGCGCCGGCATCACGGTCGCCGGCGTCCTGCAATCCGCCGGGGCGATCGCCTTCACCGGCAGCGGCGCCTACGCGCTCGGCGGCACCGTGACCGCGACGGGCGCGCTCTCGGCCAGCGGCGCCTCGGCGCTGACGCTGAAGGGCGTGCTCCAGGGCGCGGAAGTGACGCTGAAGTCCACGGGCGCCATCAGCCAGACCGGCGGCACGCTGAAGGGCACGGGCATCGCGCTCGAGGCAGGCGGCCTGTTCGACCAGGCCGCGGGCAGCATCGCCTCGACCGGGGCGGCGAACGACCTGCTGATCACCAGCGCCGGCACGAAGATCGCCGGCACGCTGACCTCGGACCGCGACATCTTCTTCAAGGGCGGCGGCCTGTACGAGCTCGGCGGCAGCGTGACCGCCACGCGCAGCCTGCTTGCGCCGTTCGCCTCCGGCATGACGCTGACCGGTGCCCTCAAGGGCGGCGACGTGACCTTCATTGCCACCGGCACGGTCGAGCAGACCAGCGGCACCGTCACCTCGACCTCGGCGACAGGCGACCTCGTGCTGCGCGGCGCGACGACGACGCTCGGCGCCGGTCTCTCCGCCGGGCGGGACCTGGAGATCACCGGCGTCGGCGTCACGGTGTCCGGGACGGCGAGCGCCGGGCGCGACATCAGGGCCACCGCGACCGGCGCGCTGTCCGCCTCCGGCACGCTGACGGCGACCCGCGACCTGTCGCTGACGGCCGAGGCGGGCACGCTGACCGTCAGCGGCAGCGCGACGGCGACGAACGGCCAGGCGACGCTCAGGACCGGGACGGCGGCGCCGGACCCGCTCCTGCCCGCGCCCTTCGACATCAAGATCCCCGGGACGGTGACGGCCGGGACGACTCTCACGCTGACCTCGGTGGGCGGGGTCAGCGCCGGCGGGACGGGCACGCTGAAGGCGGCGACGCTGACGGGCAACGTCGCGGTCAGCGCGGTGCTGGACGGCGCGACCGCCGCACCGGGCGGCGGGACCAGCTTCAACAACGAGGTCGGGACGCTCGCGTCCTTCGCCGCGGGCAAGAACTTCGTCCTCGCCAACAAGGGCGACCTCACGGTCACCGGGCCCGTCAGGGCGGCGGACACGCTGCAGCTCGATCTCACCGGCACCTTGAGGCTGCTGCCGGCAGCGGGCCAGACCTCCCCGGTGCCGACGGTCTACTCCCTGAAGGCGCCGAGCCTGGTCCTCAATCCCGGCTCGATCGAGCAGGACGCGAACGCCCCGATCTTCACCTCCGTGCTGACGATCCAGGCGGGCCAGGAGGCGTCGCTGACCTCGAAGTACAACGTCATCTCCTTCGTGACGGCGAATTCCAGCGACGACATCATCATCGCCTCAGCGTCCGACCTGACGCTGTTCGGCGCGGTGAACGCGACGGGCACGCTCAGCATCAGCGCGAACGGCTCCCTGACCATCCCGGGCGGCAGCACCGCGACGTCAGGCAAGGGCATGTTCCTCACCGCGCGGGGCGGCGATATCGTGCTGTCCGGCGGGGTGCTGAACTGGGGCACGACGCAGGCGGATTCCGCCCTGACGCTGACCGCCGCGGGCAGCCTGCGGCAGACCGCCGGCACGGTGACCGGCGGCACCGGTTCGCTCGTTACCGGCAGCGCGGGCGGCGCCTTCCTGCTCGCGCAGCCCGGCAACACCTTCGCCAAGGCCGGCCCGATCACCGCGACGGCAGGGCTGTCGCTGTCGAGCACCACGGACCTCGCCGTCGTCGGCAAGCTCGAGGCCGGGTCGGGCGCACTGTCGCTGGCGTCCGGCGGCGCGCTGTCGCTGGACGCCGTCCCGCTGACCGGCAGCTCCGTGTCGCTCACGGCGACCGGCGGCGACATCGCGCAGACCGTCGGCGGGACGCTGACGACGGCGGGCGATCTCGTGGCCTCGGCGGGCGGCGACGTGCTCTTCGCGGGCCAGGTCGGGGCCGCCTCGGCCAGCCTGGCGGCCGGGGGGGCGATCTCGCTCGCCGGCGCGCTGCCGCCCGCGCCCGGCCAGCCGCCGGCGGGCGGCGGCGCAGCCGGCAGCTTCGCCATCGCCGGGCCGATGACCCTCGCCGCGGGCGGCGACGTCGCGCTCAACGGCGCGATCACAGGCAGCGGCCTGGTCGTGAATTCCGGCGGCTCCATCGGGCAGCCCGGCGGCGCGAGCCTCGTGCTCGGCGGCGCGCTCGAGCTGACCGCGGCGCAGGCCATCGCGCTGAACGGCGGGGTCACGGCGACTGGCGCGACGCTGAAGGCGGGCGGCGATCTCCAGCAGCTCAAGGGCGCCTTCCTCTCGCTCGGCGGCTCGCCGCTCTCCATTCAGGCCGGCGGCGCCATCCGGCTCGACGGCGCGAACGCCGCGGCGTCGGCCGCCATCGCCGGCGGCAGCCTCTCGCAGGCCGCGGGCGCGAGCCTCGCCCTGTCCGGGCCGCTCTCGCTGTCGACCGGCGGCAGCGCGGCGCTGAACGGCTCCGTCACGGCGGGCACGATCGACGTCGCGGCCGGGCTCGACCTCTCCCAGGCCGCGAGCGGCACGCTGGCGTCGGGTGGCAGGCTGAACCTATCGGCCGGCCGCGACATGACGCTGAACGGGTTCGTCTCGGGCAGCCCGATGACGCTGGTCGCCGGCGGCGACATCGCGCAGGCCACGACGGGCTCGCTCTCGACCGCGGCCCTCTCCGTCAGGGCCGGCGGCAGCGCGCGCTTCCTCGGCGCCTTCAGCGCCGGCACGGTGACGGGCAGCGCCGGGCAGGACTTCATCATCACCGGGGCGCCGGTGCAGATCGGCACGCTTTCCGACGTCACCGCCGGGCGGATCCTCGACGTCGAGACGACGACCGGCGGCATGGTGCTGCAGGGCGGCTTCTCCGCGCCCTCCATCATCCTCTACGCCGCCGGCCCGCTGACGATGTCGAGCATCAACATCGCGACGGGCGGCGTGACCTATGTCGAGAAGCCGCCGGGCATCGTCTTCGTGCCCCGCCTGCCCGAGCCGATCCCCGGCACGCCCGGCGCCGTGCTCGAGACCGGCAGCGGCCCCCTGACGGCCCAGGCCATCAACGTCACGCCGCTCGGCACGCCGAATGCGACGCTGGCGCTGCGGCTGCCGACGAGCGGCGGGACGATAACCATCGGCCAGCTGAAGGCGCCGCAGGCCGACGTGACGCTCGACCTCGGCACCGGCGGGCGGGCAACCGCCAACATCGAGATCCGCAACCTCACCGTGCTGGGCGGCGGCGGCGGAACGGAGCTGCGCGGCACGGTGCGCGGCTTCGCCGGGCAGTCGGCCGCCTCGGTCGCCGGGCTCGGCCCGCGCGCCTCCTCGGAGTACCGGATCAACGACTGCCCGCTCGCTTCGGTGAACTGCGTGCAGATCGTCGTCACGCTGCCGGTCAGCACGAACCCGCTCGCCGCGCTGACCACGATCGTGGCGCAGGAGGACCGCGACGACGCGGACACCTTCGTCCCCAACGTCGCCGAGAAGGATTTCTGACGCGATGCGCAGGCTTCTGCCGGTCCTGCTGCTGCTTGGCCTCGCGGCGTGCCAGACGCCGCCGGCCTCGGTCTATGTCGGCGGCCTCGCCGGGGCCGAGGGCGAGCCCGTCGGCAACAACACGGTCGGCGAGGCCTGCACGCGGCAGCGCGGCGGCGACGGCGCTTCGGAGATCTTCTGCGGCACCTGGACCCAGGCAAGCGCGCGGGTGCGCCCGGGCGGGCCGGCGGGCCCTGCGGAACTGCAGACGCTTGCCACGGCGAGCCCGTGGCGCACCGCGCTCGACGGCCGCTTCGCCTGCGGCGCGCCGCGCTCCACGACCATCCTGAACGGCGAGCCCGCTCTGCTGCTGGAATGCACGCGACGCGCCGGCGGCTGGCCGCACCTCGCTCTCGCCGCCTCGGTCGGCGGCACGGCCTGGCTGGCCGACGGCGTGCTGCCCTCCCTTCCCGCGATCGAGCGCACGATCGGCATCTCGACGGGCCGCGCGCGGGCCGACGCCGCCGTGGCCTCGTCCTCCTCCGGCGCGGAGCAGCTGCTGGCCGACCGTCTCGCCGCGCGTGCCTTCGGCTCCAACGATATCGGCAACTACGAAGGGCTGATGGCGGCGGGCAGCCGCGCGAACCAGGCGGAGAACGCGGCCGCGGCCGAGACCGCCTATCGCGCCGCCCTCGGCCTGCAGGAACGCGCGCTCGGCGCCGACAACCCGGCACTGGCGACGACGCTGCTGCTGCTCTCGCTCCAGCAGTCGAACCAGGGCCGCTTCCCCGCCGCCGAGGCGTCGCTCGAACGCGCCGAGGCGCTGGGCCGCCGCCGCGGCGCCGACGAGATGCTGCCCGCGCGGCTCGCGCATTACCGCGGCCTGCACCTGCTGAACCAGGGCAAGGACGCGGAGAGCCTGGCGCAGCTGGACCGCGCGGCAGATGACTATGCGCGGATGCTGCCGGCCTCGGTCCTTCAGGCGCGGCCGAGCCCGCGCGGGCAGGACGTGCTGGCCGCGGGCGACCTGCTGACCAGCCCGCAGACGCGCTCCGCGCTGCTCGGCCTGATCGAGGTGCGGCGCTATCGCGCGCTGGCGCTGCGCGGGGCGAACCGGCCGGAGGAAGCCGAGGAGGCGCTGCGCTCCGCCAGCCTGCTCGCGCGCGGGAACCGCGTCGCGCTGCCCGTCGTGTCGGCCCGCCTGGCCCGGAGCGAGGCGATCGCCTTCTCCGAGCGCGGCGCGCATTCGGAGGCGGCCGAGGGCCTCACCGTCGCGGCCGCGACCTTCGCCCGCGGCGTGCCCAACACGCGCCCGGTGGCGCGCACGGAGCTGCTGCGCGCCCAGACCCTCGCCCGGCTCGGCCGGACCGCCGAGGTGATCGCGGCCTGCCGCAACGCGGTCGGGGTGCTGACGGCGCTGCGGTCCGGCATCGACGGCGCGCTGTTGCAGCCCTGCCTGGCGGCCTGGCATGCCGAGGCGCGGCGCAGCCCCTCCGGCGCGCAGGAACTGCTGGCCGAGATGTTCGGCGCCGCGCAGCTCGCCCAGTCCGGCGTGACGGCGAGGCAGATCGACCAGGCGACGGTCCGGCTGGCCGATGCCGGGCGCAACCCGGCGGCGGGCGATTCCATCCGCCGCTACCAGGACGCCCAGAACCGCCTGGCGGACCTGCTGCGGGAGCGCGACACGCTGGTCGCCGAAGGCCGCACGGGCGCGGCGGACGCGCTGGACGGCCGGATCGAGGCAGCGCGGGCCGGCCTGTCGGAGGCCGACGACGCGCTGCAGGCCGCCGCGCCGCAATACGGCCAGCTGGTGCAGCAGGCGGTGAACGCGCGCGAGGTTCTGGCCGCGCTCCGCCCGAACGAGGCCTTCGCGGCGATCGTGCTGACCGGCGAGGGCGGCTGGACCTTCGTGCTGCGCGACGGTCGCATCGCCGCCGCGCCGGTCGCCGGCGGCGAGGCGCGGATGGCGCAGCTGGTCCGCCGGGTGCGCGCCAGCATCGAACGCACCGGTCCCGGCCTGCCGACCTTCGACACCGCCGGCGCGCAGGAAATCTACGCCGCGACGCTCGGCGCCCTGGGGTCGGCGCTGGATGGCGCGACGGCGCTGTCCGTCGCGCCCTCGGGCCCCCTGCTCGCCCTGCCCTTCGAGCTTCTGCTGAGCGGGCCTGGCGATCCGCAGCGCCTGGCCGAGGCGCCCTTCCTGGTCCGCCGGCTGGCCATCGCCCATGTGCCGGCGGCGGCCAATTTCGTGGGGCTGCGCCGGCTCGGGCCCTCGCGCGCCGCGCGGCCCTGGTTCGGCTTCGGCGACTTCCGGCCGCCGAGCCGGGCCCAGGCCGCGCGCAGCTTCCCTGGCCAGGCCTGCACCGAGAGCGCCGCGCTCTTTGCCGGGCTGCCCCCCCTGCCCTTCGCCACGCGCGAGCTGGACGCGGCGCGGCAGATCCTGAATGCCCGGCAGGGCGACACGCTCCTCGGCGCGGCCTTCACCGCCGATGCGGTGCGGCGCAGCGCGCTGAAGGACTACCGGGTGCTGCATTTCGCGACCCATGCCGTGCTGCCGGCCGAGCTCGCCTGCCAGCCGGAGCCGGCGATCCTGACCTCGACTGCGCCGAACGCGGCCGACGCCGCGGGGGCGATGCTGCCGGCCTCGGCGGTCGCCGGGCTCGACCTCGACGCCGATCTCGTCATCCTCTCGGCCTGCAACTCGGGCGGGCCGGGCGGCACCACGGCGGGCGAGAGCCTGTCGGGCCTGGCGCGGTCCTTCTTCTATGCCGGGGCCCGCGCGCTGCTCGTCACGCACTGGGCGGTGGACGACCGCATGGCCGCCTTCCTCGTCGCCAAGACGCTGGCGGAGCGCACCCAGGGCCTCGGCATCGCCGCTTCGCTGCGCGCGGCACAGCTTTCGGTGCTGGACGACGCGGGGCGCGGGCTGCCGGTCGAGGTCGCGCATCCCTTCTTCTGGGCGCCCTTCGCGGTGATCGGCGAAGGCGGCGCGGCCGCCCCTGTTTCGCAGGTCGCTGCTCGCCTATGATCAGCCCGGCCTGCGCCGGCGGCGGAGGCTTGGTGATCGGCGGCGCAGGGGGATTGGCGTGACGGAGCCTACCGGCCGGCTCGGCAAGTACGAACTGCGCGGCACGCTCGGGCGCGGGGCCATGGGCGTCGTCTATGACGGCTGGGATCCGATCATCGCCCGCCGCGTCGCGATCAAGACGGTGAAGATCCCCGACCCCTCCGACGAGGAGGCGATGGAAGAGCTCGCCCGCTTCCGGCGCGAGGCGCAGGCGGCCGGGCGGCTGACGCACCCCAACATCGTCGGCGTCTACGACTACGGCGAGGCCGACGGCATCGCCTACATCGTGATGGAGTTCGTGGACGGCCCGACGCTGAAGTCGCTGATCGAGAAGCAGCAGCGCATGGCGCTGCCCGAGGTCGCGCGGGTGATGGACGACGTCCTGACCGGGCTGTCCTTCAGCCATGCGCGCGGCATCGTCCATCGCGACATCAAGCCCGCCAACGTCATGATCACCTCCGAGGGTCGGGCGAAGATCGCGGATTTCGGCATCGCGCGCATCGAGAGCAGCTCCATGACCCAGGCCGGCACGGTAATGGGCACGCCGGCCTACATGTCGCCCGAGCAGTTCATGGGCCAGACCGTGGATGCGCGCACCGACATCTACTCCACGGGCGTGCTGCTCTATCAGCTGCTGACCGGCGAGCGCCCCTTCGAGGGCGGCATGACCGCGATCATGCACAAGGCGCTGCACACCGACCCGCCGCGGCCGTCGGAGCTTTCGGTGACGGCGCCGCCCGCGCTCGATGCCGTGGTGGCGCGCGCCATGGCCAAGCGCCCGGAAGGCCGCTGGCAAAGCGCCGACGCCTTCGCCCAGGCGCTGCGCGCCGCGATCGCCGCGCCGTCCGGCGCGGCGGCCGTCCCGACGCGGCAGATGGAGGACACCGAGGCCACGATGGTGGCGGCGCCGCGCTCGGCCGCGCCTGCTCCGCCGCCGCCGGCGCCGAGGGCATCGGCCCCGGCGGCGAAGAAGGGGGCGCCGGTTGCGGCGATCGCCGCCGGTGTCGGCCTGGTGCTCGCCGCGGCGGGCGGCGGCGCCTTCTTCCTGCTCGGACGCGGCGAGCCGCCCGTTCCGCCCGCTGCGCAGGCGCCGCCCGCGCCCGCGCCGCAGGCGGCGGTCACGCTGCCGCCCACCTCACCCCCCGTACCCGCGACGGTGGCGCCGCCCCTGCCCGTGCAGCCTGCCGCACCGACGCCTGCCGTCACGCCCCCGACCGTCCCGGTTCAGCCCGCAGCACCCGCGCCCACTGCAATGGCGCAACCGGTCGGGCCGCCGGCACAGCCCGCCGCCCCGGTCCTGCCGCCGCCAACCCTTTCGGTGCAGCCTGCGGCGCCCGTCCAGGCGCCTGTCCAGGCACCGGCGCCGGGCCCCGTCGCCACGGCCCTGCCACCGGCGCAGCCGCCCCTGCCGCCGACGCCCTTCGCACAGCCGCAGCAGGCCCCCGTCGCGCCGCCCGTGCCGCAGCCGCAGGCGCCCGCGGCGCAGCCGCAGATCGCCCTCGGCCCGACGCCCGTGCCGCCTCCGGCGCCGCAGCCCGCCCAGCCGGCGGCGCTGCCCTCGGCAGCGTCTGCGCGCAACGCGCTTTCGGCGGCACTCCCGCGCGTCTCCTGCTCGCTGGTTTCGGGCACCACCAGCACCGACCGGGTGACGCTGCGGGGTGTGGTCGGGCGTGGCGCGCCGGACGCCGCGCTGCGCGAAGCGGTGCAGGGCGCGGCCTCCGGCCTGCAGCGGGACTGGCGGGTGAACAGCTTCGAAGGCCCGTACTGCAATGCGCTCGACGTGCTGCGCCCGGCCGCCCAGGCCTTCGGCACGGTCGCGCCGCTATCCGTCGCGCTGGCAGGGAACGCCACCAGGCTGCGCGACGGCGAGCTGATCACGCCGGTCGTCAACACGCCGGATTTCCCATCCTATGTCTACGTCTCGTTCCTCGTGCATGACGGGACGCTGGCGCATCTCCATCCCACGCCGACGGATCCCTCGCGGCTCCTGCCGGCCGGCGCGGCGCTCCGGCTTGGCGATCCCGCGATCGGCGGGCCGGCCTGGGCGGTCGGCGCGCCCTATGGCACCGACATGATCATCGCCGTGGCGTCGTCGGTGCCGCTGTTCGAGAAGCCGAGGCCGGACGACGAGGATATCGCGGCCTACCTGCGCGACCTGCGGACGGCGCTGGACAACGCGCGGCGCCGCGGCGGGCGGCTGGCGTCCGATGCGTGGGTGCTGGAGACGGTCGCAAGGTAGGCCGTCCGGACCGGCGCAAGCCGGTCCGGAGGCGTGACGGTCAGTTTACCGCCTTGGCGTAGAGGAAGAAGCAGAAGCGGTCGAACGAGCTTTCGTAGCCGCTCTTGCGCCAGAAAGTCGGGAAGAATTTCTGGAAGTCGGCATTCTTTGGAAAATAGAACTCGCCGAAGTTGGGGTCGAAGAACGCAACGTCCTCTCCGACCCAGGCGGCCATGGCGTGCCCGCCGGCTTTGCCGAGGATGTTGATGATGGCGTAGGTGCCGCTGCGCGTGACCATGTATTTCGGATCCATGCGAACGGCGAGCTGGATCGCGGTCTTCGGGCCATACCCGTAGGACAGGCAGTTCTCGATGGAGCCGGAGATGATGTCCTGCGCAACGCGCCGGCGCCGGATGCCATACAGGGCCAGGTACTTGTCGGTGACGAATTCCTGGTAATCGCCGCCGGCGAAAGCCTTCTTGGCGGACTTGTTGACGATCCGGTTCGCGATGCGCTGCCGCATGCCGTGGTTGCCCTGCGACTTGTCGATGTCGCTGGCGCCGGAAACCACGCTTTCCGTGAAGTTGATCATGAGGTTGGCGATCTTCGCCTGCTGCACGTTCGTCGTGCCCGGCGTGAAAAGCCAGTTCCACAGGCTGCCGCCATTCGCGTGCTGCTCGATCCACTTCGCCGACAGAGCGTTGCAGATGCCGCCCGAGGTGTAGGGGAGCATGTTGATCAGCGTACGCGTCGGCTCGATGCTCTGTGAGTAGTGCACATAGCCGCCATTGTTCTTGAGGCTATCGGCCTGGATGGACTTCATCAGCGTCGCGAAGGACATGTCCCATCTCCTCAATGTCCGGGCAACGAGTCCGCGCCCGCCTTCGGGCTGCGGCGATGCACGCGCGGGCCGGCTTTCCACCCGGCCCGCGCTGGCGCGTCGTTGCGCCTGATCAGACGGTCTTCGCCTGCGCGAGGTCGTAGGTCACCTTGCTGCCGGCCGCCGGGCTCGCGTCGTCGGCCACCTTGAACGGCGAGTACTCGATCTTCGTGTAGCTGAGGCTGATGGACTCACTCGGCTTGTCGCCGCCGCTGGAGAGCGAGTAGCCGGAGATCGCCACATTATCGAGCTTGATCGTCAGGTAGATGTCCAGCTTGGCCTTCACCGTGCGCACGAAGTCGATCTGCACCTTCGTGTCCATGTCGCTCTGCAGCGCTTCCTGGAAGAGCGAGGAGGAGGAGCCGGAGTCCCACTCCTTGGTCACGACGATCTCGGAAAGGTTGGGCGCGCTGGCCTCCCGGTCCTTCAGCGCGGCACCGACGTTCATCGCGATCGCGCGGCCGGCGCCGAACTGGCAACTGCCCAGCTCGATCCACTCCTTGTGGCCTGCTTCCGACACGTTGCCTTTAATGGTGTCGCCGAACTTCATGTAGATTGGCATGTCATCGCTCCTTTGCTGCCTGCCCTCGTGATCCTCACGCCGCCTCGACCGCGTAGGTGAAGCCGCCATCCGGGGCGAGGCCGACCCGGATGCCCCCGACCTGTCGGCCTTCCGCCAGGTGGGCTAGCACCTCCGCCGAGAGTTCGGGCAGGAGGGTGCGCGAGAGGATATTCTCGACGTTGCGGGCGCCGGAGGATGCCTCCGTGCAGCGCGCCGCGATCGCCTCGACCAGCGCGGGGTCCCATTCGAACCCCGCGCGATAGCTTTCCTTCACCCGGCGACCGATCTTGCGCAGCTGCATCTCCACGATGCGGCGGATGATCTCGTCGGGCAGCGGGAAATAGGGAACTACCGTCACGCGGCCGAGGAAGGCCGGCTTGAACGACTTCATCAGTTCCGGCCGCAGCGCGGCGGCCAGGCCTTCGGCGTCGGGCGCGGTCTCGGGGTCGGCCATCAGCTTGGTGATGAGATCCGTGCCCGCATTCGACGTCATGATGATGACGGTGTTCTTGAAGTCGATGTCGCGGCCTTCGCCGTCCTTCATGTTCCCCTTGTCGAACACCTGGAAGAAGATGTCCTGGACGCCGGGATGCGCCTTTTCCATCTCGTCTAGGAGCACGACGGAATACGGGCGGCGGCGCACGGCCTCCGTCAGGATGCCGCCCTCGCCATAGCCGACATAGCCGGGTGGGCTGCCCATGAGGAGCGAGACCTTATGCTCCTCCTTAAACTCGGTCATGTTGATGACCGTCAGGTTCTGCTCGCCGCCATAGAGCAGCTCGGCCAGCGTCAGCGCGGTTTCCGTCTTGCCGACGCCGGAGGTGCCGACCATCAGGAAGACGCCGATCGGCTTGCGTGGATCGGTGAGCCCCGCGCGGGAGGTGCGGATCGCCTGCGCCACCGCTTCGAGGGCGTGCGGCTGGCCGACGACGCGGGCTTCCATCGCGTCGCGCAGGTTCAGCACGGTGCGGATCTCGTCGCCGCGCATGCGCCCGGCCGGAATGCCGGTCCAGCTTTCCACGATCTCGGCCACGGCCTGGCCGTCCACCACGGGATGCACCAGCGGATGCTCGCCCTGCAGCTCGCGCAGCTCCGTCGCCAGCGCGCCGAGCCGGCCGCGCAGCGCGTCCTTGTCGCTGCCGTCGTCGGGGTTCTCGACCGCGGCGCGGATCTCGGCGATCTCGGCGGCAAGCTTCTTCTCCGTCTCCCACCGGGCCTCGAGCTCGGCGAGTTCGCCCTCGGTGCTGGTCTTCTCTGCCGCGAGCTCATCGCGCCGCGCGGCGAAATCGGCACCGGAGGCCATCTCGCGCGCGACGATACCGAGCTCGGTCGCGATCAGCTCGATGCGCCGCCGACGGTCCTCGATCGCCGCCGGAATCGCCGCCTGGCTCATCGCGACCCGGGCGCAGGCGGTGTCGATCAGGCTGACCGCCTTGTCCGGCAGCTGGCGGGACGGGATGTAGCGCGCGGAAAGCCGCACAGCCTCGCTCACAGCCTCGTCCAGGATGCGCACGGCGTGGTGCTTCTCGAGCGTGCCGACCAGGCCGCGGATCATGGCGATCGCGATCGGGATCGAGGGCTCCTCGACCTTCACGGTCTGGAAGCGGCGCGTCAGCGCGGCGTCCTTCTCGAAGTATTTCTTGTACTCGGCCCAGGTGGTCGCCGCGACGGTGCGCAGTTCGCCACGCGCCAGCGCGGGCTTCAGCAGGTTGGCCGCGTCGT
Organism: Falsiroseomonas sp. HW251; assembly: GCF_050563545.1. Taxonomy (NCBI): domain Bacteria; kingdom Pseudomonadati; phylum Pseudomonadota; class Alphaproteobacteria; order Acetobacterales; family Roseomonadaceae; genus Falsiroseomonas; species Falsiroseomonas sp. HW251. The sequence goes on along the minus strand of NZ_JBNXUM010000015.1, from coordinate 148,123 downwards.
TCTGGCCCTGCTGGCCGCCGGCGCCGATCAGGGTGTGCGCCTCGTCGATGAAGAGGATGATCGGCTTCGGGCTGCCCTTCACCTCGTCGATGACGGATTTGAGACGGTTCTCGAACTCGCCCTTCACGCCGGCGCCGGCCTGCAGGAGGCCGAGGTCGAGCGTGCGCAGCACCACGCCCTGAAGCGCGGGCGGCACGTCACCGGCCGCGATCTTGAGAGCGAGGCCTTCCACCACGGCCGTCTTCCCGACGCCGGCCTCGCCGGTGAGGATCGGATTGTTCTGTCGCCGCCGCGTCAGGATGTCGATGACCTGGCGGATCTCCGAATCGCGGCCGAGGATCGGGTCGATCTTGCCGGCCTTGGCGCGCGCGGTGAGGTCGGTGGTGAACTGGTCGAGCGCGCCGCTGCCCGCGCGCGGCGCGCCGGCATCGCCGGTGGCGACCGCCTCGGACCCCGCGGCGGCGGAAGCCGAGGCGGCCTGCGCTTCGGGCGTGTTGCCGCAGATCGCGTGATAGTCGCGGCGCAGCGCCTCGGCCGGGATCTTCGCGAATTGTGCCGATGCCTCGCGCGCGCGGCGCGCCAGCGCTTCGTCCGCGACAAGGGCGAGGATCATGTGGCCCGTGCGGATCCGTGCCGCACCAAGCTCGACCGAGCCGATCAGCCAGGCCTGCTTGGCGACTTCCACGATCTCCGGCGAGAGGCTCGGCGCGCGGGCGTTGCCCGTCTTCATCCGGTCGAGTGCGCGGCCGAGATCGGCGGCGAAGCGCGCGGGATCCACCTCGTAGTGCTTCAGGATCGCGGCGCAGTCGTTGTCGGTTCGGTCGGCCAGCGCGAGCAGCAGATGCTCGATCTCGACGTTGTAGTGGCTGCGCGACAGCGTCAGGCCGGCGGCGGCTTCAAGCGCCCTCCGGCAAGGGTCGTTCATCCGACCGACGAGAGATTTGAGATCGACAGCGGCCATCAACACGCCCCCTATGGCGCGGCAATTCTATGTGATAATTCCACCGTGCGTCCAGCGATGACGGCGCGCAATCGCGCATCAGGCGACAGCGGACGGGGAACGTCGGACGATGGCCGCATCTGCTCCTGCACTGCCGGAAGACTTCGACCTCGAGGCGCTGCTCGCGCCGATACCGGGCGAGTTGCCTCAAGGCGTGGACCTGCGGGAGGACACCTCCGCGCAATCGCCCTGGTTCCGTCTGCGCGACCAGCGCGCCGAAGCGCGCGAGATCGAGCGCCGTGCCGAAACCGAAGGCGGCGAGGAGACGGCCGTCGCGCCGCCCTGGCGCATCATTAGCAGCCTCGCGCGCAGCGCGCTTCTGGAGAAAAGCAAGGATCTTGACGTCGCAGCGATGCTCACCGAGGCGATGCTGCGGATGAACGGTCTGCCCGGACTGACAGCGGGGACGCTGCTGATCAAGGGCCTCGCGGAGCGCTACTGGGACGCCGTCTTCCCGCTGCCTGACGAGTATGACGGCGTCGCGGCCCGCGTGGCCGGCGTCGGCGGGCTGGCGGGATCCGACAGGGAAGGACTGCTCCTGCCGCCATTGCGACGCATGACGCTTTTCCGTCGCCCCGATGGAAGCGGCCTGGCCTGGTACATGGTCGAGGCGGCACGCGATCTCGCGACCCTCGACGCGGAGCGCAAGAAGCAGCGTCTTGAGGCCGGGGCGCTGCCGCTGGAGACGGTGGAGGCGGAAGCGCGCGTGGCCGGCGCGGGACATTTCGCGACGCTGCGACGCCAGCTCATCGACGCCTCCACGGCCTGGGCCGAGATGGGTGCGAAGCTCGACGAACTGGCCGGCGCCGACAGCCCGTCCACCGGAAGGGTGCGCGACATCCTCGCCGAGATGCTCGCCTTCGTCCGCAACTTCGCGCCGCCCGAGGACGCCCCGGGCACGGAGGGTGCGGCCGCCGGAGGCGACGCGGGCGGCGAGGAGGTCGCCGGCACCGGCGGCAGCACCGGCGGCGGCGGGCGCCCGATGCGCACGCGCGAGGACTACCTCCGCATGCTGTCGGAGATAGCGGAGTATTTCCGCCGCACCGAACCCAATTCCCCGCTGTCCTACACGCTCGACGACGCCGCGCGCCGCGCGCGCCTCACCTGGCCCGAACTCATGGCGGAACTGGTGCCGGACTTTCAGACCCGCACGCAGATCATCACGCAGCTCGGTATCAAGCCGCCGGAGGAGGGCTGATCCCGTCGCTGATACAGGATGGCGCGTCGCTTTCCGTCATGGCGCGCGATTTCTTGACCTGCGGTGGACGGAACCATAGCATCGAGATCGCGAGCGCCCTTGGGCAGGACCGGACTTCCCGGGGCCGGAACGGCGGGCAGCAGCAAGCTCCAGGGAGAGAGGGTTCCGCGCGATGAGTGCCAGCATCCATGACAAGCTCAACCGTGTGCGCAAGCCACGCGTGCACATCACCTATGAGGTCGAGACCGAGGGCGCGCAGGTCGTGCGCGAACTGCCCTTCGTCGTCGGCGTGATGGGCGATTTCTCCGGCGATCCGACGGCGCCGCTGAAGCCGCTCGCCGACCGCAAGTTCGTGCAGATTGACCGCGACAACTTCAACGACGTGATGGCGTCCTTCACGCCTGGCCTGAAGCTCAAGGTCGACAACACGCTGGCCGGCGACGGCAGCCAGATGTCCGTGGACCTCAAGTTCAAGTCGATGGACGATTTCGAGCCGGCGCGGGTCGCCGCGCAGGTTCCCGCCCTGGCCGCGCTGATGGAAACCCGCGCGAAGCTGCGCGACCTCATGAGCAAGGTGGACCGTTCGGAAGAGCTCGAAGGCCTGCTCGAGCAGGTGCTGAGCAACGAGGCAGAGATGAAGAAGCTCTCGTCCGAGCTCGGCCTAGAAAACAAGGAGGGCTGATCCGATGTCACAGACCGCCTCTGGCGCCACGGGCGCGACGACGACGGAAAGCCTCGGCCTGCTCGACCAGGTCGTCTCCGCCACCAAGCAGACCGAACCCGACCGCGCGCAGGACCTAGTCAAGAACCTGGTGGAGCAGGCGCTCGCCGGGACCATTACCTTCGACAAGAACCTGACGCGCACCTTCGACCGCGCCATCGCGGCGATCGACGCCAAGCTGTCGGCGCAGCTGAACGCGATCATGCACGACCCGAAGTTCCTCAAGCTCGAGGGCAGCTGGCGCGGGCTGAACTACCTCGTCATGAACAGCGAGACCGGCACCTCGCTGAAGATCCGCGTGCTGAACCTGCCGAAGCGCGAGATGACGCGCGACCTCACGAAGGCGGTGGAGTTCGACCAGAGCCAGCTGTTCAAGAAGCTCTACGAGAACGAGTTCGGCACGCCCGGCGGCGAGCCCTATGGCGCGCTGGTCGGCGACTACGAATGGACGAACCATCCCGACGACGTCGAGACGCTGCGCCTGATGTCGAACATCGCGGCTGCCGGCTTCTCGCCCTTCGTCTCCGGCGTCGGCGCCGGGATGTTCGGCTTCAACGACTGGACCGAGCTTTCGAAGCCGCGCGACCTCGCGAAGATCTTCGACACCACGGAATATGCGAAATGGCGCAGCTTCCGCGACAGCGAGGACAGCCGCTTCGTCAGCCTGGTGATGCCGCGCGTCATTGCGCGCTCGCCCTATGGCGCCGCGACCAAGCCGATCGACGAGTTCGCCTACGAGGAAGCGCCCGCCGATCCCGTCACCGGCGCGGCCAAGGCGATGGGCCATCATGACTATTGCTGGATGAACGCGGCCTATGTGATGGGCGCGCGGCTGACCGACGCCTTCGCCCAGTACGGCTTCTGCGTCGCCATTCGCGGCGCCGAAGGCGGCGGCAAGGTCGAGAACCTGCCGACGCACACCTTCACCTCGGACGACGGCGACGCCGACGCGAAGTGCCCGACGGAGATCGGCATCACTGATCGCCGCGAGTTCGAACTGTCGAACCTCGGCTTCCTGCCTCTCTGCCACTACAAGAACACGGACTACGCCGTGTTCTTCGGCGGGCAGTCCACGCAGAAGCCGAAGAAGTACGACCGGCCGGAGGCGACGGCCAACGCGGCGATCTCCGCCCGCCTGCCCTACATCATGGCGACCGGCCGGTTCGCGCACTTCCTCAAGGTCATGGCGCGCGACAAGATCGGCTCCTTCATGGAGTCGTCCGACGTCGAGTCCTGGCTCAACCGCTGGATCCAGAACTACGTCAATCCGAACGAGAAGGCCGGCCAGGAGAGCAAGGCGCGCTATCCCCTGCGCGAAGCCCGCGTCGAGGTGAAGGAGATCCCGGGCAAGCCCGGCTCCTACAACGCGGTCGCCTACATGCGCCCCTGGCTGCAGATGGAGGAACTGACGACCTCCATGCGCATGGTCGCGCGCATCCCGCAGAAGGCCTGAGGCAAGCCTGGCGGGAGGAAGCATGCAGGTGGACGAGACGCTCGTCCTCCGACCGCGCCCTCCCGCCGCCCCGCCGCTCCGCGACGCGGTCCTGGCAGGGGCATTCCTCGGCGAGGCGCACCGCGACGGGGCGGAGCGCCTCGCTGCCTTCCTGGCCTCGCCGGCCACCAGGGCGGCACTCGACACCTGGTTCGGCGCGGCCGCGGCCGGCATCGCCGGCGACGCCGACCGCCTGCGCGCCGCGCTCGACCGCGACATCGCCGCGCTTGACGAGGCGATCGGGCGGCAGCTCGACGCCATCCTCCATCATCCCCGCATGACCCGGTTCGAGGGACGCTGGCGCGGCCTCTCCTGGCTCGTGGACCGCGTCGAGCCGGGCCGGCGCGTCAAGCTCCGCGTACTGCCGGTCGCCTGGCCCGAGATCTGTCGCGACCTCGAGCGCGCAGCGGAGTTCGACCGCAGCCACCTCTTCCGCCTGGTCTACGAGGATGAGTTCGGCATCGCGGGCGGCGAGCCCTTCGGGCTGCTCGTCGTCGACCACGAGGTGCGCCATCGGCCCGGTCCAGGCTCGCCGACCGACGACGTCTCCGCCCTCGCCTCGCTGGCCGAGGTCGCGGCCGCCGCCTTCGCCCCTGTCATCCTATCGGCCCATCCCGCCCTGCTCGACGTGGACGACTGGCGCGGGCTGCAATCGGTGCTCGACGTGACGGCGCCGCTCGGCGGGGCCGAGCACGCGCGCTGGCGCAGCCTGTCCAGCCGGGCCGATCTGCGCTTCGTGGGCGTGACGCTGCCCCGGCTACTCGCCCGTCCGCCCTGGCGCGACGATCCCGCGCGGGTGGACCGGTTCCGCTATGCCGAAAGGTCGGCCAGCGCGGCGGATCGCGTCTGGATGGCGGCCTCCTACGGCTTCGCCGCGGCGGCCTGCCGGGCTTTCCAGGAACATGGCTGGCCTGCCGACGTGCGCGGCGTGGAGCCCGACCGTATCGGCGGCGGCCTGATCGACGGTCTGCCCGACGAGCCCTTCGCATCCGGCCCGCCGGAGGCCTGGCAGCGCGCGCCCACCGAGATCGTGCTGACCGACCCGCAGGAGCGAGCATTGGTGGATGCGGGGCTGATGCCGGTCAGCGCCATGCCCTATGCCGCGGAACTTCTGTTCGGTGCGGCGCGCAGCCTGCAGGCGCCGGCCCGCCACATGGGCGCCAACGCAGCCGCCGCGGATGCCTCCGCCCGCATCTCCGCGCAGCTCAACGCGCTGCTCTGCGCCTCGCGCTTCGCGCACTACGTCAAGGTCATGGGGCGCGACATGGTCGGCAGCTTCCAGACGGCCGACGAGATCGACGTGCGGCTCAATTCGTGGCTGCAGGGCTACGTCAATCCGAACACGAAGTCCGGCAGCGAAACGCGCGCGCGCTATCCGCTGTTCGAAGGTCGGATCACGGTGCAGGAAAAGCCCGGCAAGCCTGGCGTGTTCGGCTGCGTCGCGCATCTTCGCCCCTACCACCAGCTTGACGACGTGTCGGCCACCTTCATGCTGATGACCGAGATTTCCGCCCCGGGCCGAAGAGGAGCCGCCGGTTCATGAGTGACGCCGCACCGACGCCCGGCCAGGCCGGAGCCCTGTTTCATTCCGGCCACCTGCAGGATGCCCTCGCAGCGGCGTCGGCGGCGCTGAAGCGCGCGCCGACGGATCTCGGTGCGCGGATCCTGCTCGCCGAGATGCTGGCCTTCTCGGGCAACGCTGAACGCGCGGACGTCATCCTCGACGCCGCCTCCGACGTGGATCCCACCGCCGCGGTCGCGGTGGCCGAGTTCCGCCAGCTGCTGCGGGCCGAGGTCGCGCGGCGTCAGCTCTTCCGCGATGGCCGCGTGCCGGAGTTCATCGGCGAGCCGAGCGCCTGGCAGCGGCACGCGCTGGCCGCGCTGGTTGCGCTGCGCGATGGCAACGCGGCCGAGGCCGCACGCCTGTCGGCCGAGGCCGAATCGGTGCGGCCGGCGGTGCGGGGCCGCCATGGCGGGCAGGAATTCGCCGACCTGCGCGACGCCGACGACCTCCTCGCCGGCACCTTCGAGGTGCTGACGACGACCGGCAAGTATTTCTGGATTCCGGTCGAGCGCGTGCAGGCGCTGCTGTTCCATCCGCCGCGGCGCCCGCGCGACCTCCTGTGGCGGCGCGCCACCATGTCGGTCGCCAGCGGGCCGGACGGCGACGTCTACATCCCCGCGATCTACGCGGCGGAGCCCGGCGTGGACGACAGCCTTCTGCTCGGGCGCTCCACCGACTGGGCGGGCCCCGAGGGCGGACCGGTCAGGGGGCTTGGCCTCAGGACCTTCCTCGTCGGCGAGGACGCGGCGACGGTGATGGAACTGACCGAGATCGAGATCGAGATCGCGCAGGAGGCGGGTTGACGGGAATGTCCGGGCGACGCGACCGAGGCGAGCTTCGCGCGCAGCTGCCGCTGCTCGACCGGCTGATGGACGACGCCCCGGACCAGGAGCGCGACCGCGTGCGGTCGAATGCCGAGGTGCTGGAGCAGCTGCGCGCTGCCGTCCGCCGCGACCTGCAGTCGCTGCTCAATGCGCGCCGGCGCTGGCGGTCCTGGCCCGCCGCGCTGAAGGAGCTCTCGCTCTCCCCGATCGGCTATGGCCTGCCCGACTTCTCCTCCGGCGCCTTCGGCGAGGCCTCGCGGCGCGACATGCTCCGACGCGAAGTGGAGGAGACGATCCGGCGATTCGAGCCGCGTTTCATCTCGCTCAAGGTGCAACTCCTCGATTCGACGGACCCGCTGACCGGCACGCTCCGACTGAGGATCGACGCGCTGCTGGATGCCGACCCGGCGCCGGAGCCGGTGGGTTTCGACACCGTGCTCGACGCCGCGCGCGACGAGGTCGTGGTACGCGAAACCTCGGGGGCCTGAGGTGACCGACGCCCTGCTGCCCTACTACAACCGGGAACTCGATGCGCTGCGCCGGCTTGCGGCGGAGTTCGCGCTCGCGCATCCCAAGATCGCCGGGCGGCTGCGGCTGTCCCCGGATTCGGTGGACGACCCGCATGTCGCGCGGCTGCTCGAGGGCGTCGCGTTCCTTGCCGCCCGCGTCCATCACCGCCTCGACGACGAATTCCCCGAACTGACGGATACGCTGCTCGAGGTCCTCTATCCCCACTATCTCGCGCCCTTCCCGTCCTGCTTCGTCGCGCGCTTCGCGCCGCAGGTCGGGCTGCAGGCTCCGGCCACCCTGCCGGCCGGCCTGCTGGTCGACACCGAGCCCGTGCGCGGCGAGCGCTGCCGCTACCGCAGCGCCTATCCCCTGAAGATCTGGCCGGTGGAGATCGAGGCGGCGCGGCTGTCGGGCATGCCGGTTGCGGCGCCGGCCAATCCTCTCGCCACCGGCTCCGTCGCCTGCCTCCGGCTGACCCTGAAGGGCCTCTCGCCCGAGGTCAGCATTGCCAAGCTCGGCCTGGACCGGCTGCGGCTTTTTCTCCGGGGCGCCAATGCTGCCGCGCTGAACGAACTGCTGCGCTGCCATGCCGTGAGCGTCGCCTACGCCGAAGGGCCTGGCGACGCGCGGCCGGCCATTCTCGGGCCCGAGGCGATCGAGCCGGTCGGCTTCGCACCGGAGGAAGCGCTGCTTCCCTATCCCGCCCGCGCCTTCGCCGGGTTCCGCCTGCTGACCGAATACTTCGCCCTGCCCGAGAAGTTCCTGTTCCTGGACCTCTGCGGGATGCGCGCGCGGGCGGCGCAGGCGGGCAACCGGCTCGACGTCTTCATCTGGCTCTCCCGCTCGATGCCGGAGATGGAGCGTTCGGTCGATGCCGAGAGCTTTGCCCTGGGCTGCACGCCCCTGGTCAACATCTTCCCGCAGCGCTGCGAGCCGATCCGCCTCGACGACACCGCGACCGAGTATCGCGTCGTGCCGGATTCGCGCCGGCCCGCCGCCACCGAGGTGTGGTCCGTCACCCGCGTGCGGGAGCCGCAGCCCGATGGCAGCACGCGGCCCTGGCGTCCCTTCCACCGCATGACCCATGCCGATCCGGAACCCGGCGTGGCCGGCGGCTTCTACGCGGCGGTCCGCCGCGCGGCGCCGGCGCCGGCGGAAGGCACGGAGGTCTTCCTCGCGCCCCATGACCCTGAACTCGCGCCGCGCCAGTCATCGGATCGTGTGCTGTCGGTTGACGCGCTGTGCAGCAACCGCGACCTGCCGGCCGACCTGCCATTCGGCGGCGGGCGTCCCGGGCTTCGCCTGGTGGAGGGCCAGCCCTCGATCGCGTCGATCCAGGCGATGACCGCGCCGACGCCCACCCTCCGCCGCGCACTGCGGGAGCGCATGGCCTGGCGCCTCATCTCCCAGCTTTCGCTGGCGCATCTCTCGATCGTCGGCGACGGCGAGGGCGCGGCGGCGCTGCGGGAAGTGCTGCGCCTGCACGACCTGCGCGACAGCGCCGAGACGCGCTCCGCCATCGCCTCCCTCCTCGAAGTCTCGGCCGTGCCGGGCGTGGCGCGGCTGCCGGGCGGCGGGCATGGCGTCGGCGGGTCCTTCTGCCGCGGGCTGGATATCCGGCTCACCTTCGACCAGCGGGGCTGGCAGACCGGCGGGCTCTATCTCCTGGCCTCCGTGCTGGACCGCTTCCTCGCGCTGCATGCGAGCGTGAATTCCTTCGTGCGCACGCGCGCCGTGCTGCGCGGCGCCCCAGGCGATGCCGCAGCGTGGCCGGCCCGGGCGGGGTGGCGGACGCTGCTGTGACCGCGCGCTCCCCGCTCGAGCGCCTCGCGAAGGAACCGGAAAGCTTCTCCTTCGACGCGGCGATCCGTCTAATCTGCGCCGACCGCGGCACCGCGGACCCGTCGGAGGCAGCGCGCTTCCACGCGCCGCACGGCCTTGCCTACCCCGCCGGCGACGTGCTGCGCTACGACCCCGGGACGGGCACGGGCCCAGCCTCGCTGACGCCGGCGCTCATCGGCCTGACCGGCCCATCGGGCGTCTTGCCGCGCCACTACTCCGAAGCCGTGGTGCAGCAGGTCCGCGGCCGCGCCCGCGGACTGCCGGCTTTCCTCGACACCATCGCGCAGCGCCTGGTCGCGCATTTCGCCGCCGCAGGGATCAAGTACCGCGAGCACCGCGCCGCCGACGCCGCCGTGATCGCGGGGGACGCCGGGGGCGACAGGATCGCGGCGATCCTGCTGGCGCTTGGCGGCCACGGCACGTCCCATCTTGCGGATCGCGTGACCGCCGGGGCGGAGCCGCTGATCCACTACGCCGGCCTCTTCGCCACCCGTCCCCGCTCGGCGGAGCGGCTGCAGGCGCTGGTGTCCGACTGGCTCGGCCAGCCCGTCGAGGTGGTCCAGTTCGCCGGCGCCTGGCTCGCCCTGCCGCCCGCGCAGAGGACGCGCCTGCCGGTCGGGATCGGCAGCGGCCGCTTCGCCCGGCTGGGCGTGGACGCGACGATCGGCCTGCGCGCCTGGGACCCGGCCGCGCGCGTGGTGCTTCGGCTCGGCCCGCTGTCGGGCCCGGCCTTCGATGCCCTGCTGCCCGACAAGGCCGCACTGGCGCGGCTCGTCTCCCTCGTCCGCGCCTTCCTCGGGCTCGAGACCGGCTTCGCCGTGAACCCCGTTCTGGACGCCGCTGAGATCCCGCCGCTCCGTCTGCAGGCCGACGCGGATCCCGCGCCCCGGCTCGGCTGGAACACCTGGCTGCCCGCCCCGTCGCGCGACGCGCACGGCACGGAGGCGATCTTCGAGGCCGAGGTGGTGGAGTTCTTCCACCGCCGCGGCGCGCCCGGGGCCGCGCCCCGGCCCGACAACATCGCCGACTTGGAGACTGTGACTTCATGACCAGTGGCTGGGGAGACGGCTACGTCACCGACATCGGCTACGATGGCGGCTACTACCGGGAGCAGTCGCCGGGCCAGCTGCAACTGGCCTGCCTGCTCTGCGGCGTGGACTGGGACGTCCCGGCGGAGGGCGCGCATTACGTCGAGCTCGGCTGCGGGCTCGGCCTCGGCGCGCTGATCGTCGCCGCAGCCAATCCGGGCTGGCGCGTCACCGCGCTCGACTTCAACCCCGCGCATATCGCCTCGGCTCGCGCGATGGCGCGCGAAGCCGGGCTCGGGAACGTCACCTTCCTGGAAGCCGACCTCGCGCATTTCGCCGAAACCCCGGCCTGCGCCGCGCTGCCGGACGCCGACATCGTGACCGCGCATGGCGTCTGGAGCTGGGTGTCGGAGGAGGTGCAGGCCGGCATCGTGCGGCTGCTCCAGGCCAAGCTGCGCCCCGGCGGGATCATGCATCTCAGCTACAACGCGCTGCCGGGCTGGCAGGGCATGCTGGCGGTGCAGCGCACGATCCGGGAAGCCGGGCTGCGGATGGCCACGCGCAGCGACCGCCAGGCGCAGCGCGGCCTCGAGGTGCTGCGGGACCTTGCCAACGCCGAAGCGACCGCGCTGCGCGCCGACCCGCGGACGTCGATGTGGATCACCGAGAGCACGGTCTACTCGCCCGCCTACCTCGCCCATGAATTCATGAACGGCCACTGGAAGCCCTGCTGGCAGTCCGACGTCGCCGCCGCCCTGTCCGGGGCGCGGCTCGACTTCGTGGGTGCGGCGACGCTGATCGAGAACTTCCCCGAACTGGCGATGACCGCGCAGCAGCGCGCGGTTTGGGACCGCTTCGAGGATCCGATCATGCAGGAGCTGGTCAAGGATCTCTGCCTCGCGCGGACGCTGCGGCACGACATCTATGTGCGCGGCGGGCGACGGCTTGGCGTGGCGCAGCGGGATGCGGCGCTGCGCGAGCTGCACGTTGCGCTGCTCATGCCGCCGGACAAGGTGGCACTGGAAGTGCAGATCGGCAGCATCAAGGCCGAGCTGTCCCGGGAGTTCTACGGGCCGGTCATCGAACGCCTCGCCCGCGGCCCGGCGCGCGTCGGAGACCTGCTGCATCTGCCTGGCTCGGTCGCTCAACGGGAGAACCCGGCCGAACTCACCGGGCTGCTCGTCGGCATGCGCCAGGTGGTGGTGGCGGTCCGTCCGGAAGCCGGATGCGAGGACGCCGTCCGGCGGCTCAACACCGTCTTCGCGCGCCGCTTCGCCCAGCTGGAGAACCTCAACCGCGGCTTCACCCTGGCCAGCGCCATGGTCGGCGCCGGCGTGAACTGCAGCATGCTCGACCTCTATGCCGCCGGCCGCCTGCTGGAGGGCGAGACGGAGGTGGACACCGCGGGCTGGACCCAGGCGCTGGTCGGCCATCTGTCGGCCGAGGACCAGGGCAAGATCGAGGCCGCCTTCAACGAGGTGCGGAACAGCTCCCTGCCGCGGCTTCGCGCTTTGGGATGCGCGCCGGCATGAAGGATGCCACGCCTGACAGGCGAAGCAGGATGTGCTTTTCTCGCGAGATCGAGTATCGCCCGGAGGTTCGACCGATGCGTCTTGTCCTGACCACAGCGCTGCTGGTCGGTGGCCTTGCCCTGCCCCAGGGCGCCGATGCGCAATCCAACCCGAGCTCGCAACAGATCATCGACCAACTGCGGCCGGGCGGCAACATCCTCGGCGGCCCGACGCGCGGCATCCGCCCCGTCTCGCCCGCGGCCCCGGCCGATACGGGCACGCAGCCCGCGGCCGCCGCGACGCCGGCGCCGACCGGCTCGTCGGCACCGGTCCCCGCGGCGGCGCGCCCGCCCGTGGCCGCCGTCGCGCCGTCCGCCCCCTCCGTCAACCTCACCGTGAACTTCGCCTCCGGCTCCGCCGAACTCACGCCGCAGGCGATCCGCACGCTCGACGAACTCGGCCGCGCGCTGGCAAGCGCCGATCTTTCGGGCTTCCGCTTCCGGGTCGAAGGCCACACCGACACCGTCGGCAATCCCATGGCGAACCAGTCCCTGTCCGAACGCCGCGCGGCGGCGGTGGTGCAGTACCTCACCGCCAAGTTCGGCATCGCGCCATCCCGGCTGCAGGCCGTCGGCATGGGCGAGAGCGCGCCTCTCGTCCCGACCGGCGACGAGGTGTCGGAACCGCGCAACCGCCGCGTCCAGGTCGTGAACCTCGGCACCTGATCCGCGTCACCGCGTGGCGCGGCACGAGGAGGAAACCGTCCGCCTGACCGCCGCGTCCGCGGCGCCCGTCCGGCGCACCTCCGGCCTTGCCGTCGCGGGCGGGATCGTGGTCGCGGCGCTGTTCGCCGGCGCCTGGCTGGCCTGGCAGTTTCTCGGCGCGCGGCCGGCCACGCTGGCGCCGGCCGTCGCGGTCGTCGTGGCGCCGGCGCCCGATCCTTTCCCCGAGGCGAGCGAGGCCGCGATCCTGGCCAGCGCCGCGCCGCAGCTGCGGGCCTGGCGCCTGGCGGCGAACCCCTCGATCCTCGTGCTGGATTTCCCGACGCTGGCCGAGCAGGCGCTCATGCTGAACCGCCTGGCGGCGCTGGTGGAGAAGACCGGGCTGCCGCGCGACCGCGTGCTGGACGACGCCGCGCTCGACCAGGCGGTGCGCGCCGATGGCAGTTCCGCCGAGACCTTCTACTACGGCCACAACTACCGCGCCGCCGACATCGCGCGCTTCTTCGTGCTGGCCGACCGCGACGGCATCCGGCTCAACGCCGCAGAGGAGCGGCTGCGGGCGATGGCGCGCGATGCCGGCTGGCTTGGCGTGGCGTCGAACGGCGCGCTGGTCTCGATCCCGCATGCCGGCGCCGAGCCCTGGCTCGATCAGCGCGCGCGCGCGGCGATGCTGCGGCACGAGCTTTCCCATGGGGAGTTCTTCACCAACCCCGCCTACGCCGCCGCGGTCTGGCGCCTGTGGCGCGAGATGCTGACCGAGCCGGAGCGCGTTCGGCTTCGTGCGCTGCTCGCCAACGCCAACTACGATCCCGCGATCGACGAGGTGATGGCGAACGAGGCGCAGGCCTTCCTGTTCCACACCCCCGACGAGCGGTTCTTCACCCCTGGCACGGCGGGGCTCGGCAGCGAACGCTACGCTTCCCTGCGCGCCGCCTTCATCGCCGCCATGCCGCCGGGCTGGCTGCGCGACGCGATGGAAGGCCGGGCGCCCTGACGCCGCCTCACCGGATGGCCTCGGCAGCGGCCTCTAGGGAAGCGACGACATGGTTCTGGCCGCGCGTCAGCGTCGCGATGGCGAAACCGAGCGCGGCCGGCGGGTAGCGGTCGAGTTCCGCGGCGACCGCGAGATGCGTCAGCGGCGGCGCGGGCAGGCCGATGTCGCGGCGGAAGCGCGTACCGCGAGTGTAGTCCAGCGGCACGAGCCGACGCAGCACGGCAAGCCGCGTCGCGGTCGCGGTTGCCGGATCGGGCTTCGAGGCTTCGAACGCCGCGAGCTTCGCCGCCAGCGCCTGCATCGCCGCGCGCGACGGCGCGAGGTCAAAGCGGTCGCCCGCCGCGCTGGCGTAGCGGTCGAGATGGCCCTGCAATTCCCCGACCAGCGCGCCGGGATCGAGCGGGATGGCGGCATGCGTGGCCAGCCGGAAGACCGCCAGCGCATAGAGCCTGATGTCCGTCAGCAGCACCTCCGGGTCGGCGACGTCGAGTTGATCGCGGTCGGTGTGCCAGGCGGTGTTGCCGCCATTGCCCATCACGAAGTACCAGCCGCGCCGCTCGACCTCCTGCTTCGGGATGCGGGAAGACGCGCTGAAGCAGCCGGAGATGCCGAGGTTGTTGAAGCTGTAGTCCGAGGATTGCGACGGCCGCTTGCCCCCCGCCTTCTTCCCCGTGACGTCCGCAACGGCTTCCGTGACGAACGCCCTGTTCTCCGCCATCCAGGGGATCGTCGGATAGTCTGTCGCGTCGCGGCAGCCCGGACTGTCGCAGTTGAGATGCGCGACGCAGCCTCGCGCGAGGTCGCGGGCGAAGGCATCGGCGTACCAGGTGCTGCCCGCGAACTTGCCGGTGGAATGGCCGGGCCACCAGCAGATGCGCACGCCGCGACGCAGGCTTGCGCGGTGCTCGTACAGCACGCGCGCGGCTTCCAGCATGCAGGCGTCGCCGGTGGCATTGTCGCCGATGCCGACGTCCCAGCTGTCGTAGTGGCCGTGCAGCAGGACGAAGCGGTCGGATTCCTCGAGGCCCGGGATGCGGACCTCCGGCAGGACCTGGTCGAACCAGCCTTCCTCCACGACAGTGGTCAACGTGGCGGAAGCGCCGCGCCGCGCGGCCTCGATCAGCGCGTCGCCATCGGGCTTCGCCACCGCGCAGCCTGGGATCGGCGTGCGCCAGGGCAGGTCATCCAGGTCGGGCGTGCCCCAGATCGCGCTGCCGCTGCCCCAATGCATGTCGGGGCCGGGGTTCACCGCGATCACGGCGGCGGCGCCGAGGGCCGCAAAGGACAGGATCTTCTCGGCCAGGATCATGCCCCGGAACAGCACGATCTTCCCCCGCAGGTCCGGCATGCCCGGCGCGGGATCGTAGCCCGGCCCGAACAGCGGCGCGGTGTTCGGTGTCCAGCCCGGCGGCGGGCCGATCGGGTCCTCCACGAAGACCAGCGGCGCCGTCAGTCCCTCCGGCGCTGTCGCCGCCAACTGCGCGGGCCGCGCCGCGAAACGATGGCCATCCAGTTCGACATGCGCGGCCTTCGGCACCGCCAGGTACAGCCGCGGCCGATGCAGCGTGACGGGCAGGCCGAGCGCGGCAAGGCGCCGGCCGATCTCCTCGCCGGCGGCCACGGCTTCATGCGGGTCCTGGCGCCGCATGGTGGAGAAGCGCTCCACCAGTGACCAGGCGTGGTCGATGCGGGCGGCGGCGGTCAGCGCGGCCTCGGTCTCGGTCAGCATGGCGGTCAGTCCATCGTCACGCCGGTGGCACGCACGACGGCGGACCATCGCTCGATCTCGGCGAGGACGTAGCGCTGCGTGGCGTCGGGCGGCTCGCCCACGATCTCGACGCCGATGGACCCGAAGCGGTCCCGCACGGGCTGGGAGGCCAGCGCGCGACGAAGCTGCGCATACATCGCCTGGACGATCTCCTCCGGCAGGTGGGCGGGGCCGGCCAGGCCGAACCAGTTGGTGGTGACGACGTCGACACCCTGCTCCTTCAGTGTCGGCACGTCGGGGAAAGCCGGGCTGCGGTTCGCGGACGACACCGCCAGCGCCTTCACCGAGCCGCTTCGGATGTGCGGCGCGGCGGAAGGCAGGCTGTCCCACATGCCCTCGATCCGCCCACCCAGCACATCCGTCGTCGCGGCCTGCGCGCCGCGATAGGGCACATGCGTGATGCGCACGCCCGCCGCGCTGTTCACCAGCTCGCCGGTCAGGTGATGCAGTGTGCCGTTGCCGCCCGATCCGAAATTCATCTGACCCGGTCGCGCCTGCGCCGCGTCCAGATAGGCCGCGAGTGTCTGCGGCTGGCCGGGCCCAACGATCAGCACCAGCGGCAGGGTGCCGAGGATCGTCACCGGCCGGAAATCAGTCCGGGTGTCGTAGGGCAGGTTCCGGATCAACTCACGGAAGATCGCCTGCGGGCCGACATTGGTGGTGAGCCAGGTGTATCCATCGGGCGCCGCCTTCGCGACGAAGTCCGACCCCACGACGCCGCCGGCACCGGCGCGGTTCTCGACCACGAAGGCCTGGCCGGTCTGGTCCTGCAGGGCCTGTGCGATGGTGCGGGTCAGGATGTCGGACGCACCGGCTGGCGGCGAGGATGACACCATCCGCACGGAGCGGCTCGGCCACCGGTCCTGCGCCAGTGCCGGCGTCGGCAGGGCAACGACCGAGGCCAGCAGCAATCGACGACGCATGGGCGATCTCCGGGGAGCAGGCCGCCAGTCCGACACGGTATCCCCCGGGGATCAAGGCCGGTTGATGCGGGATTGATCCAGCGCCCTGCCTTGCCCAACTCGGGCGGCCCGAACACCGGAGGATCATGGATGGACGGCACCGACCTCGCCCGCCGCATGGGCCCTGCCCTTCGCGGCCGCCAGCCCCGCCAGGACTGGGAGGCGCTGCGCCGCGGCCAGCGTCCGCCCGAGCCCGGCAACGCCGCGGAGTGCCTGAAGGCCGCTCGCGCCCCGGAACGCCGCTTCGATCCGCTGCGACGGCCTTCCGGCCGGCGCGGTTGACGCGCCCGCCGGGCGCCGCCATGCCGGCGCCATGGCCCCGCCGCTCCTGCATCTGCGCGACATCCGCCTTCGCCTCGGCTCGACCTGGCTGCTGGAAGGGGCGGAGCTTGCCGTGGGCGCCGGCGAGCGCGTGGCGCTCGTCGGGCGGAACGGGTCCGGCAAGTCCACGCTGCTGAAAACTGCCGCCGGCATGATCGAGGCCGATGCCGGCACGCGCTTCCTGCAGCCAGGCGCGACGCTGCGATACCTCCCGCAGGAGCCCGACCTCTCGGGATTCGCGACGACCGGCGCCTTCGTGGAGGCGGGCCTCGCGCCCGGCGACGACGCCCACCGCGCGCGGCGGCTGCTGGAGGGCCTCGGCCTGACCGGGGAGGAGGCGCCAGCGACTTTATCCGGAGGCGAGACCCGCCGCGCGGCGCTGGCCCGCGTGCTGGCGCCGCGGCCGGACATCCTGCTGCTCGATGAGCCGACCAACCATCTGGACCTGCCCGCCATCGAATGGCTGGAAGGCGAACTCGCCCAGACCCGCGGCGCGCTGGTCCTGATCAGCCACGACCGCCGCTTCCTGGAGCGCCTGTCGCGCACCATGGTCTGGCTCGACCGCGGCGCGACGCGCCGGCTGGAGCAGGGCTTCGCCGGCTTCGAGGCCTGGCGGGACCGCGTGCTGGAGGAGGAGGAGACCGAGGCGCACAAGCTCTCCCGCAAGATCGTGCGGGAGGAGCATTGGCTGCGCTATGGCGTCACCGCGCGGCGCAAGCGCAACGTGAAGCGCCTGGCGGACCTTCAGGCGCTGCGAAAGCGCCGCAAGGAACGCGTTGCCGCGCCCGGCACGGTCAGGATGGCGGCGGCGGAGGCCGAGGGCTCCGGCACGCTCGTCGTGGCCGCCGACCGCATCGCGAAATCCTTCGGCAGTCAGCCGGTGGTGCAGGACTTCTCCACCCGCATCATGCGCGGCGACCGTGTCGGCATCGTCGGCCCGAACGGCGCGGGAAAGACGACGCTGCTGAGGCTGCTGACAGGCGCGCTGGCGCCCGATGCCGGCACTGTCACGCTGGGGACGAACCTCGAGATGGTGCCGCTCGACCAGATGCGCGCTGGGCTCGATCCCGCGGCGACGCTGGCGGATGCGCTGACGGGCGGACGCGGCGACCAGGTGCGCGTCGGCGGCGAGGCCAGGCACGTCGTGGGCTACATGAAGGACTTCCTCTTCGTTGCGGAACAGGCGCGCACGCCGGTCGGCATGCTGTCCGGTGGCGAGCGCGGGCGGCTAATGCTGGCGCGCGCTCTGGCGCGTCCTTCCAACCTGCTGGTGCTGGACGAGCCGACGAACGACCTCGACCTCGAGACGCTGGACCTGCTGCAGGAGCTCGTCGCGGAGTATGCGGGGACGGTGATCGTGGTCAGCCACGACCGCGACTTCCTCGACCGCGTGGCAACGAACGTCATCGTGGCGGAGGGCGACGGACGCTGGCAGGACTACGCCGGCGGGTACAGCGACATGGTCGCCCAGCGCGGTGCCGGCGTGCAGGCCAAGGCGGCGGCCGTGACCGCCGCGGCACCGCGCGAGGCCGCCGACCCGACGGCGCGGGAGTCTGCAAAGCCTAGGATGTCCTTCAAGGACAAGCACGCGCTGGAAACGCTGCCCGCTCGCATCGCGCAGCTCGAACGCGAGATCGCGGCGCTGCAGGGCCAGCTCGCCGATCCCGGCCTCTACACCCGCGACCCCGCCGGCTTCGCCGCGCGCACCTCGCTGATGGGCAAGAAGCAGGCGGAGCGCGAGGCAGCCGAGGAGGAGTGGCTGCGCCTCGAGCTGCTACGGGATGAGCTGGAAGGATAGCCGAACCGGCGTCGCGCGCGGTCCCGGCCGCGGCTGACGCCGCGCGCAGGACGTGGCACACAGGGCGCAGCCTGGAACGGGAGAACAGCATGACGATCGGCGTCGGCGGATCCGACTTCGTGACCGAACTCGCCGCCATCCGCAACGCGCGCGACGCCGTGCCGCCGGTCTCCGTCGAGGAGCATGCCGCGCGGGTGGAACGCGCGCAGAAGCGCATGCGGGACCTCGGCATCGCCGCGCTCTGGCTCGACGGCACGACCAACCTGGCCTGGCTGACCGGCCTGAAGCACGGCCAGTCGGAACGCCCGGTCGGCGCCATCCTGCCGGCCAGCGGACCCGTCTCCTACCTCTCGCCCGCCTTCGAGGTGGAGCGCATCCGCACGATGCTGGCGCTGCCAGGCGAGGTCCGCGGATGGGAGGAGGACGAGGATCCCTACGCCCTCTTCGCGGAGATGCTGCGGGAGGCCGACGTGGCCGGCGGCACCGTTGCGCTGGACGATCTCGCCCGCGTCTTCGTCGCCGAGGGGATGCGCGCCGCGCTGCCCAATCACCGCTTCGTCGCGTCCAACCCGGTCACGTCCTATCTGCGCGAACGCAAGACGGAGCAGGAAGTCGCGATCCTGCGCCAGGCCATGGGCATGACGCTGGCGATTCAGGCCGCGACGGCGCGCGCGCTGCGCGAAGGCGTCACGACGACCGAGGTGATGGACTTCCTGACCGCCGCGCACCGCAAGGCCGGCTTCGATGGCGGGCCGGCCTTCGGCATCGTGCTGTTCGGCGAGCCCACGGCCTATCCGCATGGCGTGCCCTATCCCCAGACGCTGAAGCAGGGCGACGTCGTGCTGGTGGATGTCGGCGCCCCGTTGCACGGCTACGTCTCCGACATCACGCGCAGCTATGTCTTCGGCACGCCGACGTCGCGCCAGCGCGAAATCTGGGACCTGACCAAGCGCGCCCAGGCCGCCGGCTTCGCCGCCGCGCGTCCCGGCGCTCCCTGCGCGGCGATCGACGACGCCTGCCGCGGCGTCGTCACTGCCGCCGGCTTCGGCCCGGGCTACAAGGTGCCGGGCCTGCCGCACCGCACGGGACACGGGATCGGCATGGACGTGCACGAGGCGCCCTATTTCGTCGGCGGCAACCGCGCGCCGCTCGCCATCGGCAACACCGGCAGCATCGAGCCCACCATCGCCATCTATGGCGAGTTCGGCATCCGGCTCGAGGACCACATCGTCGTCACGGAAGCCGGCGCGGGATGGTTGACGCCGCCCGCCCGTTCCGTGGACGATCCCTTCGGACTGGAGACCTGAGCGTGATCAAGATCTACGGCGTCCTGCGTTCCCGCACCCTGCGCAACGTCTGGTTCTGCGAGGAGGCCGGACTGCCCTACGAGCATGTTCCGGTCATCCAGGCTTTCCGTCTGAAAGACCCGCATGCGCCGGACGCGCCGTTCAACACGCGCTCGCCGGATTTCCTGAAGCTCAATCCGGCGGCGCTGATCCCGGTGATGACGGATGGCGACGTCGTGCTGGCGGAATCGCTCGCCATCAACCTCTATCTCTCGCGCAAGGCGGGCGGGCCGGTCGGCACCGACGACCTCGCGGAATCAGCGCGCTTCGCGCAGTGGTCCTTCTTCGCGGCGACCGAGATCGAGCCGCACAGCATCCAGATCCTCTACAACCGCGTTCAGCTGCCGGCCGACCAGCGCAGCGAGGCGCGGGTGCAGGAAGCCGTCGCCGCGCTGAAGCGTCCGCTGTCCATCCTGGACGCCGCGCTGGAGGAGAGCGGGCATCCCGTCGGCGGCCGCTTCACGGTGGCCGACATCAACCTTGCCGAGACGATCCGCTACAGCCTGCCCGCGCCCGAGGCGCTGGACGGCGCGCCGCGGGTGAAGCAGTGGATCGCGGCCTGCCATGCGCGTCCGGCCTGGAAGAAGATCATGGCACTGCGCGAGGCAGAGCCGGCGTAGCCGTCTCTCCAGCCTCACCCAACCCTTTCCCCCACTGATGGGGGAAAGGGTTGGGTGAGGGGGACGCGCAGGACAAGGAAGACGCGTCCGGATCGGCACGCCCCCCTCACCCATCCCTCTCCCCCCTCGCGGGGGGAGAGGGCTTCAGCCCCTCGCGATCACCTCCAGCAGCCCCGGCACCGCGAGCGCGGCGAAGTGCTGCGCCACGGGGATGTCGGCCTCGTCGTACCAGCCGGCCTGGTGGAGCAGGTTGATCGTGCCGAGGCTCCGCCCGTTCCAGCGTACCGGCACGTTCAGCACGCTCTCGCAGCCCAGGCTGAGGATGAGCTCGTGGTCGAAGAACACGTCCTTGATGTCGCCGTAGTCCCGGCCGATGTAGCAGCGTCCCTCGTCCAGCACGCTGCGGAACCAGTGCGTGGGATTGATCGGCTTTCGCCCGCCCACGGGATAGGCCTGTGGCATGTTGGAATAGTAGCGCTGGCTCTCATTCGCGCCGGGATGCACGACAAGGATGGTGAACAGGCGGTGGCCGATCGCCTGGCCCATCGCCTGGTCCAGCGCAGCGAAGATCGTGCCGGGCTGGCCCGCCGCACCGGACGCGGTGACGGCCTCGGCGAGATGGGGCGTGGGGTTCGGGCGGGTCATGGCGCAGCCTTCGTCCTGGTTCGTTCGGGAATGAGGCCCTGCGGCCTGAAGCGTAGCAGCAGGATGAGCGAGAGCGCGATGATGCCCTCCCGCAGCGCGGCCTTCTGCACCGGCGTCACCCCCGGAATGGCCTGGGCGATGAAGCGCGTGCCTTCCAGCAGCGCCAGCACCAGCACGGCGCCCAGCACCGCCCCCCGCATGGACCCCACCCCGCCCGCCGTCAGCGCCAGTACGATGTAGATCGTCAGCAGCGGGGCGAAGCCCTCGGGCGCGATATAGGCGTTGTAATGGGCATAGAGCGCGCCGGCGAAGCCAATGACCGCGGCGCCGAGGCAGAAGGCGCGGATCTTGAACCACAGCACCGGCTTGCCCGCGACCGCGGCGACGTCCTCGTCCTCGCGCACGGCGCGCAGCACGCGGCCGAAGGGCGAATGCGAGACGCGCGACAGCACGACGAAGGCGATTGCGACGGCAATCCAGACAATGCCGAGGAAGACCAGGTTGAATTCCTGCGGCGTGACCTGGCCGCGCCACGGGCCGGGGATGCCGCTGATCCCGTCCGTGCCGTTGGTCAGCCAGATCTCGTTCGACGCGACCAGGCGCATCACCTCGGCGAAGCCGAGCGTGACGATGGCGAGGTAGT
Organism: Falsiroseomonas sp. HW251; assembly: GCF_050563545.1. NCBI lineage: Bacteria > Pseudomonadati > Pseudomonadota > Alphaproteobacteria > Acetobacterales > Roseomonadaceae > Falsiroseomonas > Falsiroseomonas sp. HW251. Next base: position 126,614 of record NZ_JBNXUM010000015.1, on the reverse strand, counting down.
CGCCGCGGAGTCTCGCCACGATCAGCGCCATGAAGCCGCCCGCGACCGCGGCCAGGGCGGCGCCGGCGGCCCAGCCCAGCGGCATCGGCCAGAACAGCTTCGTCGTCAGCAGCGCCGACGCATAGGCGCCGAGCCCGAAGAACCCGACCAGGCCGAGGTTGACCATCCCGGCCAGGCCCCAGATCACGTTCAGCCCCAGCGCCATCAGCGCATAGACGCCGGCGAAGACCAGCATCGCGACGATGTAGGCGTCCATCAGCCGCGCCTCCCCAACAGGCCCTCGGGCCGGATAGACAGCACGACGAGGATCGCGAGGAAGGCGGTAACGGTCCGATAGGCCGGCTCCAGGATGACGCCGGCGAGTTCCTCGCCGATGCCGACCACCATGGCGCCGAGCGCCGCCCCGGGGATGGATCCGAGCCCGCCGACGACAGCGGCCGCGAAGACCGACAGCACCACGCGAAAGCCGGTCAGCGGATCGATCGATGTATCGAGCCCGATCAGCATGCCCCCGAAGCCGGCGAGCCCCGCGCCGATCAGCACCGCGACGCGCGCGATGCGGTCGGGATCGACGCCCTTGATGTCGGCAAGCTGCGGGTTGTCCGCCACCGCTCGCATCGCGCGGCCGAGCCGGGTGAAGGCCAGCAGCGCGAACAGCACCGCCGCGGCCGCAATCGCATAGCCCGTATTGGCGAGCTGCTGCGGATTGACCCGGATCCCATCGAAGCGGAGGTCGCGGAGCACCGCGATGTCGTAGCCGCGCAAGCCATTGCCGAAGAAGAAGCGGACGATGTTCTCGAGCAGGATGGTCAGCGCCACGGAGGCGATCGCGACGGTCAGCGCGCCCGAGGGCCGGAGCGGCTTCAGCGCCACTTCCTCGCAGAGCAGCCCGGCCAGCCCTGCGACGAGGAAAGCCCCGAGCAGCGACGGCCCCGGCGGCAGGCCGAGCTGGACATTGCCCACCCAGCCCGCGAAGGCGCCGATCGTCGCATAGCCCGCCACGGCGAAATTGGGATAGCGCAGCACCGCGAAGATGCAGTTGAAGCCGATGGCGGGCAGCATCAGCACGCTGCCCGCCATCACGCCGTTGAGGAGAACCTGGACGAGGTCCCGCCAATCTTCGATCAAGCGATCTCCAGGACCCGGAAGCGCCCGCCCTCCGCCTGCTCGAAGCGGAACTTGGTGCCGCGGATGTCGCCGCGCTCGTCGAAGTCGACGGGACCCGACGCGCCCTCGAAGTTCACGGGCCGGCCGGCCGCGATCAGCCGCAGCCCGTCCGTCACGTTGTCTACCTTCTCGCCATCGCCCTGGCTGATCTTGCGGACATTGTCGCGGATCGCAGTGCCGGAAGCGTCGCCTGCCGCCGCCGCGGCCAGGATCGCGAGCGAGGCGTGGTCGTTGGTCTGGGCGGAATAGGGATCGACCTCGGTGTTGCCGAAGCGCGCCTGCAGCCGCCGGAAGGCGCCGCTGTCCACGTCCGCGCTGGGCTGGAAGGTGACCAGCCCATTCGTCACCTCGTTCGGCAGGGACTGGAAGATCGAGGGCGGCGCGGCATAGGCGAAGGTGAACTTCCGCCCGTCGAACCCCGCGCGGAACAGCTCGCGCAGCAGGATCGTCACGTCGGGCAGGTAGCCGTTCAGCATCACCGTGTCCGACCGCGAGCGCATGAGCTGGTCGATCTCCGACCGGAAATTGGTCTTGTCGCGCTCGTAGATGATGAAGCCCGTGACCTGGCCGCCGGCGGCGCGCATCCGCTCGCTCATCACGTCCTGGCTGGACTGCGCGAAGGGCGATTGCGCCGCGAGGTGGAAGACGCGGCGCGCGCCCTTACCGAGCAGCCAGGAACTCGCGGTCTCGATCTGCAGTCGGCTGTTGGGCTGGGTGCGGAAGATGTAGCCCTGGTGCGGCAGCAGCGTGATGGAGTCAGCGCCCGACACCGTGAAGAGCGGCACCCGGTTCTCCCAGCAGAGCGGCGCGACGGCGGTCGTCACGGCCGACGCCCAGGTCCCCATCACCGCGGAGACGCGGTCCACGTCGATCAGCTTGCGCGCGCCGCGCACGCCGGCGTCCGGATTGGTCTGGTCGTCCTCCGCGACAACGCGGATCTGGCGCCCCCCCTGGCGTGTCGGGATGCCGCCGGCGGCGTTCGCCTCTTCCACCACGCCCTGGATGGCGCGCAGCATGGCCGGGCCATAGGGGCCGCCGGCGCCGGTCAGCGGCGGCAGCGCGCCGAAGGTGACCGGCGCGCCTTGGCCGAAGGCCTTGCCGCCGATCGAGAAGCTGGTCACCGCGCCCGCGGCGCCGAGCAGGGCCGCGCGGCGGCCCATCGTGAACTGGGTCATGCTTGTCTCCCGTCTCCCAGGCTCATTCTACCCGCACCTAGCCGCCGAGGAACAGGCGGCGCACCTCCGGATCCTCGGCCAGCGCACGGGCCTCGCCGGTGCGCGCGACGCGCCCGTCCACCAGTACGATGCCCTCTTCGGCGATCGCCAGCGCCTCCAGCGCATTCTGCTCGACCATCAGGATCGCGGTGCCCTCGGCATGGATGGCGGCGATGCTGTCGAACAGAAATCCCGCGGCCTTGGGGCTGAGGCCCGCGCTCGGCTCGTCGAGCAGCAGCAGGCGCGGCTCCACCATCAGCGCCATCGCCATGGCCAGGATCTGCCGCTGCCCGCCCGACAGCGTCCGCGCGGCCTTCCGTCGCTTCTCCGCCAGGATCGGGAAGCGGCCAAACAGCTTCTCGACGCGCTGCTCCACCTTCGCGCGGGGCTCGAGGTAGCCGCCCATCTCCAGGTTCTCGCGCACGCTCAGCGAGGCGAAGACATTGGCCTCCTGCGGCACGAAGGCGACGCCGCGGGCCGCGATGCCGCGCGGCGGCAGGCCCGACAGAACCTGGCCGTCCAGCCGGATGCTGCCGGATTTCAGCTTCAGGATTCCGGCGATCGCCTTCAGCAGCGTGGACTTGCCCGCTCCGTTCGGCCCGACGATTGCGGCCATGCGCGCCGGCGCCAGCGCGACGGAGATGCTCTTCAGGATCTCGTCGGCCGCGCCGTAGCCGCCGACCACCGCCTCGACCTCGAGCAGCGCGGTCATGCGTGGACCCGCCGGCCCATATAGGCTTCCTGCACGCGGGGATCGTCGGCGATGGCCTGGAAGCCGCCCTCGGCCAGCAGCCTGCCTTCCGCCATGACGATCACGGGATCGCAGAGCGAGGCCACGAAATCCATGTGGTGCTCCACCACCAGCACCGTCATGCCCTCGTCGCGGAGATGCGCGATGTGCTCCGCGATCTCGGCCGCGAGCGTCGGGTTCACGCCGGCGACGGGCTCGTCGAGCAGCAGCAGCTTCGGCTCCGCCATCAGCGCGCGGCCGATCTCCATCAGCTTCTTCTGGCCGCCCGACAGCGCCGCGGCCTGGTTGTCCAGCACGCGGGCCAGGTTGAGCCGGCCGGCGATGGCGATGGCGCGCTCGCTCAGTTCCTGCTCCCGCCGCCGGGCCGCGGGGCCGCGCAGGATGGCATGCCCGACGCCCTCCCCGGGCTGGGATGGGCCATAGAGCAGCAGGTTCTCGAACACGGTCAGGCGCGGGATCCCGCGCGCGATCTGGAAGCTGCGCACCAGCCCCGCGCGCGTGACGCGGTCCGGCCTGGCGCCGGTGATGTCCTGGCCGTCGAAGACGACGCGGCCGGCATCGGGGCGGATCACGCCGGAGATGCACTGGAAGGCCGTGGACTTGCCCGCGCCGTTCGGCCCGATCAGGGCCGTCACCGTGCCGCGCCGGACCGACAGGTCCAGCCCGTCCAGCGCCACCACCCCGCCGAAGCGCCGGACGAGGCCGCGCACCTGCAGGATCGCAGCGGTCATGCCGCGAAGCTACACGACACCTTAGGCCGTGCAATCCCGCGTGGGCGCTCCCCTTGCGCATCGCGCCGGCGGCAACTTATGACGGGTGTCAAGAAAACCAGCCGGGAGTCGCTGCCAGTGATCGCTCGTTTCGCCATGCCCGCCCTGCTGCTCGCGGGCCTCGCCGCGCCCGCCGCCGCGCAGGACGTCGCCGCCGGCCAGCGCGTCTTCAACCAGTGCCGCGCCTGCCATGTCATCGAGAACAACGGCCGCAACGGCGTCGGCCCGAACCTGCACGGCGTCGTCGGGCGCAAGGCGGCGTCCATCGAGAACTTCCGCTACTCCGCCAACATGCGCCAGCTCGCCGAGGGCGGCCTGACCTGGGACGAGGCGACGCTGCGCCGCTACATCGCCAACCCGAAGGATCTGGTGCCGCAGGGCTCGATGGCCTTCGCAGGCATCCGTAACGAGCAGCAGCTGAACGACCTGATCGCCTACCTCAAGACGCAGAACTGATCAGGCGAGCTCGCGGTACAGCGGCGCACGCAGCGCCAGCACTTCCGCGAAGGCGTCGCGCAAGCCGGCGAGCTCCTCCTCGCTGACCGCGAGCGACAGCGCGATCATGCCGCGGCGCGCGACGTAGAAGCCGCGTTCCAGCAGGTCGAGGAACAGCAGTTCCTTCAGCGGTTGGTTCGACGCCGCGGCGTCCGAGGCGTTGCGCGGCGGCGTCGCCGCGACGTGGAAGCACATCATGCTGCCGCGCCCCATGACCTGCAGCGGCAGGCCCTGAGCGGCGGCTATCGCACGCAGCGACTCCCGAAGCGCGTCGCCGCGCGCATTGTGCGCGACGGCGACCTCCGGCGTATAGATCTCCGACAAGGCCGCGATGCCCGCCGACATGGTCAGCGTGTTGTTGTTGAAGGTTCCGGCATGCGGCACGGCGTCCGCCCGTCGCGGATCGAAGATCTCCATGAGGTCGGCGCGGCCGCCGAAGGCGCCGAAGGACATGCCGCCGCCGACATACTTCCCGAGGCTCGTCAGGTCCGGCGTCACGCCGGTCGCTTCCTGCAGCCCGCCGGGCGACAGGCGGCTGGTCATCACCTCGTCGAAGACGAGCAGTGCGCCGGCCTCATCGGCCAGGGCGCGCAGCCCTTCCAGGAATGCCTGCTCCGCCGGGATGCAGCCGCCGCCGCCCAGCATCGGCTCCAGGATAATGGCAGCCAGGTCGGCCGCGTTCTCCCGCACGATCCGGCGTGCCACGTCGAGGTCATTGTAGGGCGCCAGCACGACCTGGTGCGGCACGTTCACCGCCGAGCCCCCTTTCGCGAAGGTCAGCAGGCTGCCGTGGTAGCCGCCCTCGAAAGCCAGGATCGTCCGGCGCTTCGTCGCGATGGTGGCGCAGGCCAGCGCCATCAGGTTGGCCTCGGTGCCGGAATTGGTGAAGCGCACGCGCTCGATCGAGGGGAAGCGGTCACAGACCAGGCGCGCGAACGCAGCCTCGAACCGGTTATGCGCGGTCAGGTTCAGCCCGCCATCCAGCGCGCGCAGCACCGCCGCGCGGATCGCCGGATGCGACGCGCCGAAGAGGCCGGCGGTGTATTCGCCGGCCAGGTTGACGTAGCTCAGTCCGTCGGCGTCCTCAATCCGGCTGCCCTCGCCCCGCAGGGCGGTGAAGGGAAAGGGGCCGTGAAACAGCACGGTGCGCGTGTTCCCGCCGGGCATGACCTCGGTCGCCGCCCGGTGCCGCGCCAGGCTTTCGGGCCGGCGACGGCCATAGAGCTCGCGGGCTTCCGCCAGCGCGTCCTCGATCGTGGCGTTGCGGCCGTGCGGTGCGTCCATGTCTCTCACGTCGCGAGGTAGAAGGCGTCGAGCCCGCCTTCGGGAAAGCGCGTCTCCGGCCCCAGCAGGGTGCGGGCATCCATGAAGAGCAGCCGGTCCGGCCCGACGGCATGAGGAACCGTCGGCGGGTTGCTGTCCACCCCGAGCACCGGCGGCTTCAAGTGCGAGCCTTCGATAATCGGCAGCATCGCGCCGGTGGCCGACCACAGGGCGATCACCGCGCCTGGCCCGTCCGCGAGTTCCTGGTCCTCCGCGAGGTTGCGCCATTCCCGCGGCGTCATGACGGTGTCGCGGCGCAACGCGCCCTCGTCCATCCGCTCCAGCAGCAGCAGGCTGCGCGCGGCGTCCGCGGCGTCGGAGGAGGACAGGCCGGGCGGCAGCGCCCGCTGGCAGGCGCCGACCTGGCGGAAGACGCGCAGGAACTCGAACTCCGCCCTGGTCAGCCACCCCCGGGCGCGCATCCATTGCAGCGATGTCAGGCTCGGCCGGTAGCGCGCAGGCTTCAGGGCGTTGCTGCTGCCCGGCGGCATTACGCGCGCCCGCGGCAGCAGGATCGCGGCGTCGGAGCCCTCCAGCCGGATGGTCACCCGCGCGGCGTCGGCGGGGTTGGGGTAGGCGATCTCGAAGTCGAAGCCGGCAATCCCGTCGCCCAGCCCGGCTTCCTGCAGGTCCCTGCGGACGCCCTCGACCTTGCCCGCGCCGATGCAGGCCTCGTCCAGGAAGGCCAGCACCGTCCGCCCGGCCAGCGGCGCGTCGGGCGAGACGATCCAGCCATGGATGCGGTTGCGGGTGACGCCTTCGATCGCGCCGCGCATCGAGGAACTCCAGAGGGGACGGCCCGGCTCGTCCGGCCGGCTGCGGGCAGCTAGGGTAGGCGCCGCCCCGACGGGGCCACAAGCCGGGAGGACGCCAGCATGGATGCACCGCTCGAAGGGCTTCGCGTCGTCGAGGTCTCGGCCTTCGTCGCCGCGCCGATCGGCGGGATGACGCTGGCGCAGCTCGGCGCGGAGGTCATCCGCATCGACCCGCTCGGCGGCAATATCGACATCGGCCGCTGGCCGCTGGCGCCCTCGGGGACCAGCCTCTACTGGACCGGGCTGAACAAGGGGAAACGGTCCGTCGCGCTGGCGCTGGACAGGCCGGAAGGGCGGGAGATCGCGGCGTCGCTGATTGCCGAGGCGGGCATCCTGCTGACCAACCTGCCGGCCGCCGAGGGCTGGATGTCCTATGCCTCGCTCTCCGCGCGGCGGCGCGACCTGATCATGTTGCGCCTGACCGGAACGCATGATGGCGGCAATGCCATCGACTACACCGTCAACGCCGCCGTCGGCTTCCCCGTCGCGACCGGCGAGGGCGAGCGGCCAGTCAACCACGTCCTGCCGGCCTGGGACGTCGCCGCGGGCCTTTACCTCGCGACCGGCCTGCTGGCGGCGGAGCGCCGGCGCAACCGGACGGGGGAAGGCGGCGAGGTCACGCTGGCGCTGCAGGACGTCGCCCTCGCGACTGTCGCCAACCTCGGCTACGTCGCGGAGGTGCAGGTGAACGGCACGGTGCGCCCGCCGCTCGGCAACTGGCTGTACGGCGCCTTCGGGCGGGACTTCGCGACGAAGAACGGAAGGCGTGTGATGCTCGCCGCGATCTCCAACCGGCAGTGGCGCGCGATCGGGAAGGCGACGGGCCTGGCGGAGAAGCTCGCGCTGGTCGGCCAGGCAATGGAGGTGGACCTCGGCGACGAGGGCGGCCGCTATGCCGCGCGGGAGGCGATCGCGGCGGTGCTCGCGCCCTGGTTCGCCGCGCGCACGCTGGCGGAGGTCCGCGCGGCGCTGGACGGGTCGGGCGTACTCTGGGGCCCCTACCAGGATTTCGGCCAGATGGTGCGCGAGGATCCGCGCTGCTCCGCCGCCAACCCGCTCTTCGCCGAGATCGAGCAGCAGGGCGTCGGGCGCGTGCTCGCGCCTTCCTCGCCGCTGCAGCCCGCCATCCCGCCACGGCCGGCGCCGCGCCTCGGGGCGGACACGGATGCCGTGCTGGCCGAGGTGCTGGGGTTGCCGCAGGCGCGCGTCGCGTCATATCGCGAGGCGGGAATCCTCCCGCGAGCCGACTGATGAACGATCTACTGAAGGAATGCCGCGCCGTCCTGTCGACCGCGGAATCGCTGCAGGACGCCGCGCGCGCGGCCCTGTCGCGGGAGGTCGCACCGGCCGGGAAGCTCGACCCCGCCGCGCTGGAGGCCGCGCAGCTCGGCGCGCATGGGCTCGCCTGGGTCGCGACCTATGTCGAGGCGCTGCGCCAGGCCCTGCGCTGGGCGGAGCGGCTGGACGCGGCCGGGGAGCTCGGCGCGACGGAGCGCGGTATCCTGCTGCTCGGCTTCGCGGAATACGGGGCGCAACTCGCCGGCGGCATCCCGATGAGCCAGGTGGAATTCGCGCGGCCGTCGGATCTGGGCGTCCCGCCCGCGGCGGAGGCCGCGCTGCGCGACGCCGTCGCGCCGCTCGCCGCGCCGATGCGCCTGGCGGAAGCGCGGCTGGCGGTCCTGGCGGCGCTGCGCGCCGACGGCTTCGGCGCGGTCGGGCTGGACGACCCCGACATGGCGCTGCTGCGCGACCAGTTCGCCCGCTTCACCGCCGCCGAGGTCACGCCGCATGCCCATGCCTGGCACATGGCGAACGCCCTCATTCCGATCGAGCTGATCGGCAGGCTCGCCGAGCTCGGCACTTTCGGCGTGACGATCCCGGAGGCGCATGGGGGCCTGGGCCTTGGCAAGGTCGCGATGGTGCTGGTCAGCGAGATGCTGTCCGAGGGCTATATCGGCGTGGGCTCCCTCGGCACCCGCAGCGAGATCGCGGGCGAGCTGATCGCGCTGAACGGCACGGAACAGCAGAAGGCGCGCTGGCTGCCCGGGATCGCCTCGGGCGCGATCCTGCCGACCGCCGTCTTCACCGAGCCCAACACGGGCAGCGATCTCGCGAACCTCCGCACCCGCGCGGTGCGGGAGGGTGACATCTATCGCGTGTATGGCGCGAAGACCTGGATCACCCATGCCAGCCGCAGCGACGTCATGACGCTGCTGGCGCGGACCGGCGACGCGCCGGCGCACAAGGGCCTGTCCATGTTCATCGCGCCCAAGCCGCGCGGGACCGAGGACAACCCCTTCCCCGCACCCGGCATGAGCGGGACGGAGATCCACGTCCTGGGCTATCGCGGCATGCGGGAATACGAGATCGGCTTCGACGGCTTCGAGATCGCGGCGGAGAACCTGCTCGGCGGGGTAGAGGGCCAGGGCTTCCGCCAGCTCATGGAAACCTTCGAGAGCGCACGCATCCAGACCGCCGCGCGGGCGCTCGGCGTCGCGCAGAACGCCATCACGCTTGGGTTGGGCTATGCGCGGACGCGCATCCAGTTCGGCAAGCCGATCCTGGACTTCCCGCGCGTGCACGGGAAGCTCGTCATGATGGCGGTGGAGACGATGCTGGCGCGGCAGCTCACCTACTTCGCTGCGCGTGAGAAGGACGCGGGTCGACGCTGCGACGTGGAGGCCGGGATGGCGAAGCTGCTGGCCGCGCGCGTCGCCTTCGCCAATGCCGACGCCGCGCTGCAGATTCATGGCGGCAACGGCTTCGCGCTGGAGTATCCGATCAGCCGCGTGCTGTGCGACGCGCGGGTGCTGTCCATCTTCGAAGGTGCGGCGGAGATCCAGGCGCATATCATCGCGCGGGGGCTGCTGGGGCGGGTGAATTAGCCGAGCCGCCCTCGCTTCTTGATCTTCCCTCCCCCGCAGGCGGGGGAGGGTCAGGGTGGGGGTGCTTCGTCAACGCGTCGTTCTGATCCTCCGCACCCCCGCCCCATCCCTCCCCCGCTTGCGGGCGAGGGAGCCGCCAGCGCGGGGGAGGGAAGCGTTGACCGGGGGAGGTCGTCGCCTCTCGCAAGCGCTATACCCCCGCCCACCATGCCCTTCCCCACCCTCCCGGCCCCCCTCGCCCAGGCGCTTGCCGCCCGCGGCTATGCCGATCCCACCCCCGTTCAGGCCGCAATCCTGGCGCCGGAGACAGCATCCCGCGACCTGCTCGTCTCTGCGCAGACCGGCTCCGGCAAGACCGTCGCTTTTGGCCTGGCCTTCGCCCCGGACCTGCTGGGCGATGCCGAACGCCTTCCGCCTGCCCGCAACCCGCTCGCGCTCGCCATCGCCCCGACCCGCGAACTCGCCCTGCAGGTCCAGGCCGAGCTTGCCTGGCTCTACGCGCCCACCGGCGCGCGGGTCGTTGCCTGCGTTGGCGGCACCGATCCCCGCGCCGAGCGCCGCGCGCTCGACATGGGCGCCCATATCGTGGTCGGCACGCCCGGACGTCTCCGCGACCATCTCGAGCGCAACAACCTCGACCTCTCCGACCTGCGCGTCGCAGTCCTCGACGAGGCCGACGAGATGCTCGACATGGGCTTCAGGGAGGAGCTCGAGGCCATCCTCGACGTCACGCCCGAAACGCGCCGCACGCTGCTGTTTTCCGCGACCATCCCGCGCGAGATCGCCGCCTTGGCGAAGCAGTACCAGCGCGACGCGCTGCGCATCGCCGCGACCGCCGAGGGCGCGCATCGCGACATCGCCTATCGCTGCTATGTCGTCGCCCCGCGAGAGGCCGAGCGCGCGCTGGTGAACATCCTGCGCTGGCAGGAGGAACGCGCGATCGTCTTCTGCGCCACCCGCGCCGCCGTCGCCCGCCTGCATGGCAACCTGACGGAGCGCGGCTTCAACGCGGTGGCCATGTCCGGCGAGCTCACCCAGGCCGAGCGGAACCGCGCGCTGCAGGCGCTGCGCGACCGCCGAGCGCAGATCTGCGTCGCGACGGACGTCGCGGCACGCGGGATAGACCTGCCCGATCTCGGCCTGGTCGTGCACGCCGACCTGCCGCGCGACAAGGAAACACTGCTGCACCGCTCCGGCCGGACCGGCCGTGCGGGGAAGAAGGGCGTCTCCGTGCTGCTCGTCCCGCATCCCCGCCGGCGCATCGTGGAACGACTGCTGACGGCCGCGCGCATCGCCGCCGAATGGTCCGCCCCGCCCGACGCAGACGCCATCCGCGCCCGCGACGCCGAGCGCCTGGTGCAGGACGCCATCGCCGCCGCCGGCGCGGTGGAGCCCGAGGCGCTCGACCTCGGCCGCGCCGTGCTGGCCGCCCATTCGCCGGAGGCCGTCGCCGCCGCGCTGGTGCGCGCGCTGGGCTCTGCCCTGCCCGCGCCTGAGGAATTGGAGCCCGAGCCCGCCCCCGCCCCGCCGCGGCGCGAGGAGAGGCCGGTCGGCGGCGCCGAGGGCCTGTGGTTCCGCCTGTCGGTCGGGCGCAACCGCAACGCCGATCCGCGCTGGCTGCTGCCCTTCCTCTGCCGCCGCGGCCATGTCACGCGGCAGGAGGTCGGGCGCATCCAGGTCGGCGACCGCGAGACGCTGGTGGAGATCGCGCCCTGGGCCGCCGCGCGCTTCGCCGCCGCCGCGCGCCACAGCGACGCGGACGACGAGGACATCGCGATCGCGCCGATGCAGGCCGGGCGCGCGCCGCGGCATGTAGCGCGCGGCGCGGCGCAGGACAGCCCGCGCGGCGCTCCGCGAGACACACCGCGCGACGCGCCGCGCCGGGGCCCGCCGCCGCCGAACCGGCGCCCGCCGCGCTGAGGGGTGAGGCGCCGGCGCCCCACCCCCTTTCTCTCGCGCCGCCAACGGCCTGGCCCCGCGCGGCTGCGGCGCCGGCGCCTCAGGCACACGCCGGAATCACACCGGAATCCCGCGATTTCAACGGCCTGACTCCCTTGGCACGCCCCTTGCCCTGATCCCCGCGTAAGCCGGAGTCCGCCGGTGAGCCCAGGGATCGAGGACGAGGTCAGCTTGGTCGCCGCCGAGATCGCCGATCATCTCGCCGCGCAGCCGCGCGCGGCCGACAGCGCGGAAGGGATCCGTCGCTGGTGGTTGGCGCCGCGCATCGGCGAACGCCATCCCGCCATCGTGCAGGCCGCGCTGGAGCGGCTGGAGGCTACGGGCGTCGCGCGGTCACGCCGCCTCGGCGACGGCAGCGTGGTCTGGGGCGCCGCCCCGCCCGGCGGGACGGCCTAGGCCATGGCGGGTTACGGCAGCATCGCGGCAGTGGGCAAGAGCCTGGAGCGGATGCTGAACGCCGCATTCGCCGACCGCCAGCCCGTCAACGGCCAGCAATCTCGTGCCGTGCTGATCCGCACGGACGACCTCAAGCCGATCAACGTGCCGAGCGCCATCGGCAACAACGCGCTGTCCATCTTCCTCTACCGCGTGGATTTCGACCGCACGATGCGCGCGGCCTGGTCCGCCGCCGGCGTCGGCGAGGGCCGCGGCCAGCTCGCCGTCGCATTGCATTTCCTGCTGACGCCCTGGGCCGACAACGCGGAGCACGAGCAGCTCATCCTCGGCCGCGCCATGCAGGCGCTCGAGACGACGCCGACGCTGACCGGCCCCCTGCTCTACCAGCCGCCCATCCCCTTCGCCGACGAGCCCCAGCCCCCCGCCGGCGAGGCCGTGCACCTCATGATGGAGGAAGTCTCGACGGAGGCGCTGATGCGCACCTTCGACAGCCTGCCGACGGACTACCGCGTCAGCGTGCCCTATGTCGCGCGGGTCGTGCGCATCGCGACACGGGAGGCACGGAACGCGCCGCCGGTGACCGACGCGAATCTTCGTATCGGGGTGACGGCATGAGCGACGCCGCCCGCATGCTGACGCCCGAGAACGTGCGCGTCGTGTCGGAACTGCGGCATCGCCTGGCGCTCGGCCTGGATTGCCGCGACGCCGTGTCGGGGCTCGCGGCGGGCGGGCCGCTGGTGGCGGAGCTCGAGAGCATCGGGCCCTTCGCATTTACGCCGGACCGCCGGCTGGATGCGCATGGCGGCACACGCTTCGCGCTGGCCTGGGCGGGGCGTGTGCGGCGGCTGATGGACCTCGCGGTCCAGCGCGGCGTCGCCGGCGACTGGGTCGTCCGCCTCCATGCGGACGCCGCCGGCGCAAACGCGCGCTGGGATGCGCGGCGCGATGCAAGGCGCCACGTGCCCCGCCGGCTGAAGCTGCGCCCGACGCTGGCGGCCGGCGTGCCGGTGACGGGCCGGGCCAATGCGCGGGCCTGCCGGCTGTTCCCAGGCGCCACCTTCCCGCTGATCGGGGCGGCGACCGCGCTCCGCGGCCGCGTGATGCACGATGCAACGACGCCGATGCCCTGGGCGCGCGTGATCGCGACCATGCCGGCCAACCAGCAGAACCTGCCGCAGGCCCGCGTCGTCGGCCGCGGCATGGCGGACGACCGCGGCGACTACCTGCTGGTGCTGGGCCCGCGCGCGGTCTCCGGCGCGCAGCTGCCGCCCGCCGCGCAGATCCGTCTCTGGGCCTTCGGCCCCGCCACGCCGCCGCCGCTGGATGGACCCGACCCGCTGGCCGGCCTGCCGGTCGAGGATGCCGGCGAGACCGCGGACGGCCCCGTCCTTCGCGGCGAGGCCATCCCGCCCGCCTTCACCCGCAGCGTGTCGCGCATCGTCGCGCTGCCCTTCTCCACCGTCGTGTCCGGCGCCGACGCGACCCTGACCCTACCCTGAGCGCGAAGGAGACAGAGATGCCCGAGTATCTCGCACCCGGGGTGTTCGTCGAGGAGGTCAGCTTCCGCTCGAAATCCATCGAGGGCGTGCCCACCAGCACCACGGGCTTCGTCGGCCCCACCCGCTTCGGTCCGCTGCCCGGCGCCAACGGCGTGCGGCCGCGGCTCGTCACCTCCTTCACCGAGTACGAACGCGTGCATGGCGGGCTGGACCCGCTGCTCTACGATGACGGCACGGAGGTGACGAACTACCTCGCCCATGCGGTGCGCGCCTTCTTCGCCAATGGCGGCAAGCGGCTCTATATTGCGCGCACGTTCAACGGCAGCGCGGCCGGCGCGACCGCGAAGATGGATGTCGCGACGAGCAGCGGCACGGCGCGCTGGCATGCGCGCTGGCCCGGGCGCGCCGGCAACGTGCTGGTGAATGTCCGCCCGGTGCGCAGCAAGAACATCGCGATCAAGTATGCCGCCGATCCCGACGACATCCTGCAGCGAAGCACCTGGGGGGTGCAGCTGCAGCGCGCGCGTGCCGGCGCCGTGGTGGAACTGATCAACCCGCTTCCCGCCCTGCCCAAGGACCTGCCGAAGCAGAACGCGCCGCTCGACGAAACCAGGCTCTTCGTCGTGCAGGTGGACGCGAACGGGAAGCAGAGCTTCGTCAACAGCGCGGGCGCGACCGTCGCCCTGCCCGACGCGATCGGCGACATGCATGTCTATCTCGTCGAGCTGCAGGTGGAGGTCCGCGTCACCCCCGACCGGCTGGACACCTACACCGAGCTCGCCGCGCATCCCGACCAGCGCCGCTACGTCGGCAAGGTGCTCGAGCAGGACGACCCGGCCGACGAGGACGCCGTGGTCAGGTTGGAGTGGACGCCCGACCTCGGCGTCGACCCCTTCGCGCCGGCGCGGCTGATGGCGGGCCTGACGGGCACCCCGAACAAGCGGCTCGGCGGTGGGACGGACGGCGCCGCGCCGCCCCAGCAGATCGACATCGAGGGGAAGGAAGCCGATCCCGACAATGCGAAGATCACCGCGACCGGGCTCAATGCGCTCGGCGAGATCGACGACATCGCGATCGTCGCCGTGCCGGCCGCCGGCGGCAACACGGCGAAGGACGTCGTCATGGCCATCGCCGGCAGCCTGATCGGCCATGCCGAACGCTGCCGCTACCGCATCGCCGTGGTGGATGGCGAGCAGGGTAGCTCGATCAACGAGATCCGCAACTTCCGCGGCGGCTTCGACAGCAAGTACGCCGCGCTCTACCACCCCTGGATCGAGATCCTCGACCCGCTCTCGCCGCAGGTGCCCGGCGTGCCCCTGCGGCGCCTGCTGCTGCCCCCGTCGGGCTTCGTCACCGGCATCTATGCCCGCAACGACGTCGAGCGCGGCGTGCACAAGGCGCCGGCGAACGAGGTGGTGCGCGGCCTGACGCGCTTCGAGATCAACATCAACACGCCGCGCCAGGAAGTGCTGAACCCCGAAGGCATCAACTGCCTCCGCTTCTTTGACGGCCGCGGCAACCGCGTGTGGGGCGCGCGCACGATGAGCAGCGACCCCGAGTGGAAATACGTCAACGTCCGGCGGCTCTTCATCTATGTCGAGCACAGCCTGGACAAGGCGACACAATGGGCGGTGTTCGAGCCGAACAACGAACGGCTCTGGCGCAACATCCGCCAGACCGTGGAGGACTTCCTGTTCGTGCTGTGGCGCGACGGCGCGCTGATCGGCGACAAGCCGGAGCAGGCCTATTTCGTCCGCTGCGACCGCACGACGATGACGCAGAACGACCTCGACAACGGTCGGATGATCTGCCTGGTCGGCATCGCGCCCTCGCGCCCCGCCGAATTCGTCATCTTCCGCGTCGGCCAGTGGACGGCCGACCAGAAGAGCTGACCGAGAGGGAATGAAGGAGCGCGACAATGGCCACCACACGCGACAACCCGTATGGCGCCTTCAACTTCCTGGTCAGCCTGCAGGACGCGAACGACCCCGAGGAGACGCTGTTCGGCGGCTTCTCCGACGCCTCCGGCCTCGGGGTGGAGATCAACTACTCGGACTACCGTAACGGCAACGACAAGGAGAACACGCTGCGGAAGGTGCCCAATACCTTCAAGCAGGACGATGTGACCCTGAAGCGCGGCCTGGTCGGGTCCACGAAGCTGTTCGAGTGGATTAAGCGCGTGCGTGAGGGCGCCTACCAGCCGCGCAACGTCGCGATCACGCTGATGGACGAGGCGCGCAACCCCGTCGCCGTTTTCCGCCTGCGCAACGCGCAGCCGAAGAAATGGGTTGGCCCGACGCTGGCCGCGAAGGGCGGCGGCGAGGTCGCGATGGAGGAGCTCCATCTCGTCCACGAAGGCATCGTCTATGAGTGATGCGGGCACGCTCGGCGTGTTTGACGGCGTGGTCGCGACGACGCGGCTGCCGCCGGGCGCGCCGGGCCTGTATCTACTGCGGGCGGCGCCGGCGCCCTCGCTCGGGCCGCAGCGCATGGATGTCGCGGCCTTCGTCGGCGTCGCGCCGCGCGGACCGGCTTACGTGCCCGTGCCCGATCCGAAGCGGCCGGAGGCCTGGCGGCTCTGCGATCCCGCCCTGCCGCGGCGCCGCAGCGTCGCGGTCGCGGTCTCCGGCTTCGACGACTACCGCCGCCGCTTCGGCGGCTTCGAAGGCCCGGGCCTGCTGCCGCAGGCCGTCGCCACTTTCTTCGAACAGGGCGGCCGGCGCGCGCACATCGTCCGCATCGTCGCGCCGCGCGGCGCACCGGCGACGGAAGGCCGCGCGACAGCGACGCTCACCGGCGCCTTCGACACCGGCCTTCTGCTGCGCGCGCGCGACCAGGGGCGCTGGGGCGATGCGCTGACCGCGGAAGCCCGCTTCGACCGTGCGCCGCTGCGCTTCGGCGGCGCCGCCGGCAAGCTGGAACTGGACCGGCCCGCGATCGCGCCGGGCACGCTGCTGCAACTCGCCTTCGGCACGGCCCGCAGCTTCGCCTTCGTCACCGACCTGACGGAACATCGCGACCCCGAGGGCAAGGCGACGCGCTGGCGGCTCACGCTGGATCCCGCGCCTGCCGCGCAGCCCGACGCCGCCGATGTCATCACCGCCTCCCTCGTCCTGCGCGACGGCGCGGGGCGGGAGGAACGCTTCGACGGCCTGGCGCTGGACTCCACGCATCCCCGCTGGATCGCGTCCGTCCTCTGCGCGGAAAGCGAGCTGGCCTGGCCGGATTTCGGCTGGGCCGACCAGCGTCTGCTGCCCGCCGGGCCCGGCGTCGAGCTCCTCCGCTCCCGCCACGACGGCTTCACGGGCGGCAAGGACTTCTGGGAGGAGATCACGCCGGCCGACTTCCTCGACGCGACCTGGTCCCCGGCCGAGGAGGACCCCGGCGAGGGCATCGCCGCACTGGCCCGCATCCCCGACGCGACGCAGCTCATCGTGCCCGACCTTTATGTACCGGCCTGCTGGGCCCGCGCCACGCAGCCCGCGCCGCCTGACGATCCGTCGGACGCCGGCGCGACCTTCGGCGCGTGCGTGACGACCCTCCGTCCGCCCGCGCCGGACGCGGTTCCCGCCGATGCATTGGCCGGCCTCATCCTCGATCCCCGTCGTAACGACGATCTCGAAACCATAGCGCGGCTGCAATCAGACCTGATCGCCTTCTGCGATGCCACGCAGTCGCTGATCGCGCTCGTGGACGTGCCGCCAGGCCTGACACGCGGCCAGGCCGAGCGCTGGCGCGCGCGCTTCGACACCTCCTGGTGCGCGGCCTACCATCCGTGGCTGCGCGCCGCGCGCGGGGCGCTCGCCGCCGGGCCGCGCCCGCTGCCGCCGAGCGCGCTCGCGGCCGGCATTGTCGCGCGCAAGGAGATCGCGCAGGGCCTGCAGGCCGGCCCCGCCAACGAGATCGCGGCGGGCATCGTGGACCTGGTGGAGCCCGTGCCCTTCGCGCTGGCCGAGGCGTTCCACCCGCAGGGGCTCAACTGCTTCCTCCGCGATCCCGACGGCATCCGCCTGACCGGCGCGCGCACGCTCTCCCGCGATCCGCAATGGCGGCAGCTGTCGGTGCGGCGGCTGATCCTGATGCTGCGCCGGACGCTGCTGCAGGAGATGCAGTGGGCGGTGTTCGAGCCGAACGGCCCGAAGCTCGCCCGCGACCTGCGCCACGCCATCGAGGGCCTGCTGCGCAGCCTGTTCCGGGCCGGCGCCTTCGCCGGCGCGAACGAGCAGCAGGCCTTCTTCGTCCGCGTCCTGAACGAACGCGTGCTCGCCGACCGCGGGTGGATCGTCGTCGAGATCGGCGTCGCCCCGGTCGAGCCGCTGGAATTCATCGTGCTGCGGCTGCTCCGCGACGGCGACGGCACGCTCGGCCTGGAGGGATAGATGGAGCCGCGCCTGCTGCCCGCCTTCCGCTTCGAGGTCACGCTGCTCCGCTCCTCCACGGTCACCGCGGGAAGCCAGCGCCTGCTCGGCGCTGGCGATGCGATCGAACCGCCGGCTGGGGGCGACCTCCTCGGCAATGGCGGTTTCCAGGAAGTGACGGGGCTCGAGCTCGAGATGGAGATGCAGGATATCAACGAGGGCGGGCGCAACAACGGCGTGGTGCGCCGCATCGGCCGCGTGAAGGCGACGCCGCTGGTCCTGAAGCGCGGCCTGTTCTTCACCCCGTCCGGAGAGACCGACGAGGACGCCGAGGCCGACACCGCCTTCTGGGAATGGATCCAGGCCGTGGTGAACGGCGAGCGCCCCACGCCGCGTTTCGACGGCATCATCTACGTCAAGAGCCCGGACAACACGGTTCGGGCGACCTGGGTCTTCGAACGCGGCCTGCCCGCCAAGCTCAAGGGCCCGGACCTCAGCGGCAAGTCCGGGGAGGTCGCGATCGAGGAGCTGCACATCGCGCATGAGGGACTGCGCTGCGTCCCGGCACGGCGGGGTCGCGCATGACGAAGCTCGTCAAGGCGCAGCTCTGCGAGATCTCGGGCGACGCGAAGGGCAGCGAGATCGGGCAGCCCGTGGACGTGCAGTTCAACCCTGCGACGCTGCGCATCGCCATCGCCAACAGGACCGCCGGCGGCAACCAGCCGGGCTCGCAGGCCAAGCAGAAGCCCGGCACGGGCGAGGTGACCGTCAGCTTCGACCTCTATTTCGACACGGCCGACGAGGGCGAGACGGACAAGCCCATCCCGGTCACGAAGCGCACCCAGACCGTCGAGAAGTTCGTCCGTCCGCGCGATGCGACGCCCGCCGGCCAGTCGCCGCCGCGGGTGCAGTTCCGATGGGGCAGCGTGCTCGTCCAGGGCGTGATGGAGAGCGCGAATATCGACCTCGAGCTCTTCGCCGCCGACGGCACGCCGCTGCGCGCCAAGGTGGCGGTGCAGATCAAGGGCCAGGACCCCGCCTATCGCTACGATCCGCTGGTGCCGCCCGCGGCGAACGGGGGCGGCCCTGGCGGTGCGCAGGCTGGCCTGCCGCCCGGCACGCCGGGCACCAGCGGCGGCGGATCGCCCGCCGCGGTCGCCGAAGCGCTGCCCGGCGAGAGCCTGGCGCAGCTCGCCGCGCGCGCCGGCCTCGATCCCACGGCCTGGCGCGCGCTGGCGAACGGCGTGACGGATCCGCAGTCGCTGCCGGCCGGCCAGGAAGTCGCGCTGCCCGCCAGCCTGCGCGCGGGCGGCGGGGCGCCCTCCTCCGCCGCGTCGGCGTCGAACCCCGTCATCGCGGGACAGGCGCTGGCGCGCGCAGGGGGCGTGACGGGCTCCGCCACCACGGCGAAGCGCAGCGCTCATGCCGCCGCGGCGGCGTCCAGCGCCGCCGACTTCGGCCTCGCGCCGCAGCCCGGCGCCGATGCCGCGGGACGCAGCTATGGCAACGGCGTGCCGCTACGCCCGCTCGTCGGCGGCAGCGGCAGCGCGCCGATCACGGCCGATCCCACCCGGCCGGGCTGGCAGGCGCTGCAGCCGCGGCCCGTCACGCTGTCCCCGGCGCGACGCCGCGCCGGCTGCGGCTGCGGAGACTGAGCCATGCCCGTCTCCATTGGCCAGGTCAGCAGCACCGTCGAGATCGAGGGCGAAGGCACGCGCGGTACCTCGCAGCCCGAGCCGACGCCCACCCCCGCCCCGCCCAGCGCGCCGGAGATGCTGCGCTGGCGCCTGGGCCTTGCCGCCTTCGCGCGCGACCGCGCGCGGCTTGCCCCGCGCGACCAGGACGACTGAGCCATGCCCGACGGCCAGGCCATCCTCTTCGCCTCGTCCCAGCCCGGCTTCCGCGTGGACGGGCAGGACCGGATGGAGCTCTCCCGCGACCTGCTGGAGCTGGAGGTCGAGGAGAGCACGGAGGGCATGGCGAGCCTGCGCTTCACCCTCTCCGCCATCGGCCCCACACGCGGCGAGCGCGACGAATCGCTGCTCTGGCTCGATGGCCGGGTGCTGGATTTCGGCAAGGTCATTGAGGTCCGGATGGGCCGCGCCGGCGCGCAGGACCGCGTCTTCGAAGGCCGCATCAGCGCGATCGAGCTGGAGATGGAGCAGGGCCGCGAGCCCCAGCTGCATGTCCGCGCCGAGGACCGACTGATGGACCTCCGCATGACGCGCCGCTTCCGCACCTGGGAGAACGCGACGATCGAGGACATCGCGCAGGGCATCGCCGCGCAGCACGGCCTTTCCGCCAGCGTGGACCTCGATGGCCCCGCGCAGAAAATGCTGCAGCAGTGGAACCAGACGGACCTGGCCTTCCTGCGCGACCAGGCGGCTCGGCTCGCCGGCGAGATCTGGCTGGACGAGCGCAGCATCCATGTCGCGGAACGCGGGAGACGCGATGGCCCCTCCATTACGCTGATCCAGGGCGCGACGCTGATCCGCGTCGCGATCCGGGCCGACCTCGCGGAGCAGCGCAGCAAGGTGACGGTCGGCGGCTTCGACGCCGGCGACAAGGCGACGATCGCCGAGGATGGCGAGGCCTCTGTCGCGACCTCCGAGTCCGAGGGCCGCCGCACCGGTCCGTCCCTGCTGGAGAGCGCCTTCGGCACGCGCGACAGCTTCCGGCTGCGCGACGTGCCGCTTTCCGCGGCCGAGGCGCGGGCCTGGTCGCGCGCCGCCATGCTCTCCCGCGCGCGCCGCTTCGTGCAGGCCGAGGGCGTGACAGACGGCACGCCGAACCTCCGCCCCGGCGCGAGACTGAAGCTCGAGCGCGTCGGCGACATCTTCGCCGGCGAAGGCTACCGCGTGACGCGCAGCCTGCATCGCTATGACCTGGTGAACGGCTACCGCACCCTGTTCTGGGCGGAGCGCGCCGGCCTGGGATCGCCGTCATGACGGACGGCATCGCGATCGAGGACCGCGCGCGCCACCACGGCCTGTTCCCCGCGCTGGTCGAGGACATCGTCGACCCCGACGATCTCGGCCGCATCAAGGTGCGCTTCCCAAGCTTCGGCGAGGGCAGCGGCGTCACCGCCTGGGCCACGCTGCTGAGCCCCTACGCCGATGCCGACCAGGGCCTGCAGATCCTGCCGGAGGTGGACAGCCAGGTCGTCGTGGCCTTCGAGGCCGGGGATCCCGCGCGCCCCTACATCCTCGGCGCCTGCTGGAACGGCCGGGCGAGCCTGCCGGAAACGCCGCAGGCCGCGAACAATCTCCGCACGCTGAAGACGCGCTCGGGCAGCCTGCTTCAGTTCGACGACACGCAGGGCGCGGAGAAGGTCACGGTGTCCATGCCGTCCGGCCACAAGCTGGTGCTGGACAATGCCGCGCAGGAAGTGCGCGTTGCGCACAGCAACGGCTGCACTATCGTCATCAACGTCGCGGGCCAGGTCAGCGTGACCGCGAATTCGACGGTGGAGGTGACGGCCAGCGCCGTGAACCTGCATGCGCCGGTCGTGATGTGCGACGGCATCGTGCAGTGCCAGACGCTGATCGCGACCTCCGTCGTGTCTTCCAGCTACACGCCAGGGGCGGGCAACATATGGTAGCCCTGCCCGCGCACCCCCCGAAGCATCCGTGGAAGCTGGTGGGTCCCTGGTGGCGCTGGCCACGCGCCGCCTTTCCCGCCGATGGCCGGCTCGCTGCGCCGGCGATCCAGAAGTTCGCCGGCGCCGGTTTCATCCCGGGCTTCCTCGCCGATCCGCAACACAGCCTGGTCTTCGACGCGGAGGTGGACGTCGTCTCGACCGTGGACCTGCTGCCCGCGGTCTCCGGCGGCAACCTCGTGGGCAAGCTCGCCGCGCTCTTCGCGACGAAGCCGGACGGCACGCCGGTGAAGCCGGCCGAGGCGACGACGCCCGAGATCCTGTCCCAGCTGCACCGCGCGCGGCTGGTGCCGAGCGGGCTGCGCAAGCTCTACCAGCCTGCGCATGACCGTCATTACCTCGTGGTCTGCGAGCTGCATTGCGACGTGCCGGGTTTCCCGACCGTGCCGCGGGCGGAGTTCTGCCAGGCCGGCTTCGTCGTCCGCCGCCGCCAGCGCGTCGTCCCGCCGGCCTTGGTGAAGGAAGCCGCCGAACGCGCGCAGTCGCTACGTCGCGCCGAGGCCGGGCTGGCGGAGCTGAAGCAGCAGACGCCGCTGCGCGACGACCTCGCCGCGGCGCGCAAGGCGAGCCTGGTGGCGATGGAAGCCGACGGCACCCTCGCGCCCGCGATCCTGGCCGCCGAGACCGCCGTCGCGTCCGAGCGCGCCGAGCTCAACGGCTGGTTCGACACGAACGGCATCACCGTCCGCGTCGAGGCCTGGATCCCGGCGACGTCGGGCCCCGGGACGCGCGGTGCCTGGACGCCGCTGGCCGATGAGGCGGCGGATCCTGCCAAGACCGGCGAACATGTGCTGCCGCTGTTCCCGCTCATTGCCCCGCCGGGCGACGCCCGCCACGACGCCGCGGGCCGCACGATCAACTATGGCCTGATCCCGACGGCCAGCCTGCAGCACGACGCCAACGGCCACAGCCGCTTCGAGGATGCCAGCACCTACGAAATCCGCTGCTTCGTCCGCCGCCACAAGCCGTGCTGCCCGCCGACGGGCCGCGTACCGGATTGCCACGGCGAGGTCGTATGGTCCGCGCCGACCGAGCCCTATCGCGTCGCCGCGCCGTTCGATCCCGTGGGCAGCGCCAACCGCCCGATCAGCATCAAGATGCCGGATCTGCGCGAGCTAGCGGCCCAGATCGCGGCCAGGCCGCGCGGCAAGCTTTCGCCGGTACGGGTGATCCAACCGCAGCACCTCTCGCCCAAGGTGAAGGACGGCGCGGCGAGCGGCGGGACGATGGGCGGCAAGGCGGTCTGCTTCTTCTCCATCCCGCTGATCACCATCGTCGCGCTCTTCGTGCTCAACCTCTTCCTGCCGATCGTGGTCTTCGTCTTCCAGCTCTGGTTCCTGCTGCTGTTCCGCTTCTGCATCCCGCCGCAGGTGAAGTTCGACGCCGCTCTGGACGCCAAGCTCGCCGCGACGCCGCCGAGCGTGGACCTGGATCTGGACTTCAAGGTCTCGGTTGACGGCGTCTCCCTGGCCTCGGCGAGCGAATTGCAGGCCGCGCTGACCGCCAATCTCCGCGCGAAGATTGAGGCCAATGGCGTGGAAGCGCCCGGCGACAGGCTCGACGCCTTCTCCAACAACGCGCTGGGCACGATGCATCGCGGCATGGCGGACAACGCTGCGCTCGCGGACGGCGTGGACGACCCCGAGGACGCGCCGACCGCCGCCGCCGGGTTTGGCGCCCTGGTCTATGAACCGCGCCGCCAAGCCGCCTGGCGCCTTGTGGAGGGACGGGGATGAGCAGCCTGCTCACCGAACTGCTCGGCCGCGGCGCCGGCCTGCCGCTGGCCCCCGACCAGGGCCGCCTGCCGCGCGCCGAGGGCGCGGAGAAGGTGCGGCAATCCATCCTCATCATCCTCGACACCGAACCCGGGGAACGCGTGATGCTGCCGGAGTTCGGCTGCGGGTTGCGGCGGTTCCTGATGCAGCCCAACAGCGTCGCGACCCGCGCCGGTATCGAGCGCGCCATCACCGACGCGCTGCGCCACTGGGAGAAGCGCATCACCGGCGTGGAAGTCGAGGCCGCGCCGGCCGACGACCCCTCGCTGGTCCTGGTGACGCTGCGCTACGCGCATGTCGCGACCGGCAGGCGCGACACGCTGATCTATCCGCTGCCGTTGAGGTAGGCGATGCCGATCCTGCCCCCCGTCCTGGACGACCGCAGCTTCGACCAGATCCGCGGCGAGCTGATGGACCGGATTCCGGTCTACAACCCCGACTGGACGGACTACAGCCGCAGCGATCCCGCGGTGACGCTTCTGGAGCTCTTCGCATTCCTCGGCGAAGGGCTTCAGTTCCGCTTCAACCAGATCCCGGAAGCGACGCAACTCGCCTTCCTGAAGCTGCTCGACCTGCCGTTGCGGACGGCGTGTCCGGCCACCGCGCTGCTGCGCGTGCAACCCAAGGCCGGGCCGCTCGCGCCCCGTGGCGTGATCTTCTATGCCGGGGACCAGCTGCGCGCCGGCAAGACGGTGTTCACCGTGGACGCCGATGCGCCGTGCTGGCCGCTGGATTGCGTGACCATCGCCCGCAAGCCCACGCCGATGCCCGACGCCGCGACGGAACCCGAGCTGCACGGGGTCGTGCAGGGCAAGATCGACGCGGTGGCGGATGCGACGCCCGGGCTCGGCGCCGTCGTGACTTACCGGCCGGTGGCGCTGGCGCCGGATGGCAGCACGCCGCCGCTCGATTTCTCGGACACGATCGACGGCAGCGTCTGGATCGCGGTGCTGAAGGACCCCGCCCTCGCGCTCGATCCGGGTATGCGCGGCGTGGTGTCGGTGACCGTCGGCGTCTCGCCCGCGCGGGTGACGCCGGCGCTTGACGAGGTGCCGGCCTGCCCGGGCGAGGCGCCCTCCGCGCGCCCGGCGCTGGAATGGCGCGCCACCGCCGCGAAGCCGACGCCCTCGGGCAAGCCGCGCCTGTTGCCCCTGCGCGTCGCCGCCGACGGCACGGAAGGCTTCACTGCCGAGGGCGTCGCGCGGATCGAGCTGCCGGCGGATCTCGCCACCGTTGGCGCGCCGCCTGCCCCGCCGGGCCTCGAGGGCACCGGTGACTACCCGCCCGTGCTGGAGAACCCGGACCAGGCGTCCAGGCTCTGGTTCTGGCTGCGCGTCTGGCGCGCCGATGGCAGCCGGATCGGCACGCTCCAGGGCATCTGGCTGAACGCGCTGTCGGCGACCCAATCCATCGCCACCGCGCCAGAGCTTCTCGGCACCGGGAACGGCCAGCCCAGCCAGGCCTTCGCGCTGGCGAACCGTCCCGTGCTGGTGGATCCGCGCAACCCGATCCGCTTGCAGGTCGAGGAAGCCGGCAGTTGGACGGACTGGCAGCCAAGGGACGACCTCGACGCCAGCGGCCGCTCCGATCGCCACTTCACCGTGGACGCCGAGGCCGGGACGATCCGCTTCGGCCGGCGGGCTCCGCAGATCGGCGAGCGCATCCGCGTCCTTTCCTACCGGCATGGTGGCGGCGCGGCCGGCAACGTGCCGGCCAAGGCGATCGCCGCGCTCGGCCAGCCGATGCCGGACGGCGCGCCATATGCGCTTCGCCCGCTCGCCGCCGGGCCGGCCATCGCGAACCCCTTCCCCGCCGCTGGCGGCGCCGATGCCGAGACCGTCGAGGAAGGCTTGACCCGCATCGCCGGCGAGCTCCGCCGCCGCAACCGCGCCGTGACGCGCGACGACTTCGCGGAGCTCGCGCTGCAGACGCCGGGCGTGCAGCTCGGCCGGGCGGAATGCCTGCCGCTGTTCCACGCGCCGGACCGCGCGCATCCCCGCGCGGGCGTCGTCAGCGTCGTCGTCTGGCCCGCCAGCGACCCGCAGCACCCCGAGGCGCCGGTGCCTGACACCTGGCAGCTCCGCCAGGTGTGCCGCTGGCTCGACACCAGGCGCCTGGTGACGACGGAGCTCTACGTCATTCCGCCGAGCTACCGGCCCATTGCGCTGTCGGTCGCGCTCAGCGTGAAGGACGGCTACGGGCTGGATGCCGTGCGCAACTGGGTGGAGCTGGTGCTGCGCCGCTACCTCGCGCCGCTGCCGCCCTATGGGCCCGACGGCAAGGGCTGGCCGCTCGGCCGCCGCATCCTGGACCGCGAGCTGGAAGGTGTCGCGATGCAGGTCGAGGGCGTCGCCTTCGTCGAGGCGATCGCGCTGGCCGCGCTGGTGGACGGCACCTGGCAGCGCATGGGGACCGTCCCGCTGGAACGCTGGGAAGTGCCGGAGATCGTCGGCGTCACCATCGTGGACGGCCCGACGCCGCCCGATCCCGCGGACGGCGTGAAGCCGCCCTCCGGCGGCAATCCCGTGCCGATCCCCGTGCTGCGGGAGGAGTGCTGAGATGCGCCTGCCCGGCGGCCCCGAGCTGGCGATCCTCGGCCGCCCAATGTGGGAGCGCTGCAGCTTCGCCATGTCGGGCGATCAGCCGGCCGCCGCGCTGCAGGGCGACGTCGTCACTCTCGCGCCGCTCGATCCGCCGACGCCGCCTGCGCTCGGCGACACGCCTTTCACGGGCGGCTTCGCGGGTCCGGCCTTCGACTGCCATGGCCGCTTCTTCCACCCGCGGCCGGAGGATGGCGCGCTGGACTACGTGGTCTGGGGCAAGCAGACCGCGCTGAACGTCGTCGCCGACCCGCCGCATCCCTTCGACATCACCGGCGCGGCGACGGAAAGCGTGGATTTCGCGCCGGCGCAGGCGCTGCCGAAGCGCCCGATCGCGCTGGCCTGCGACGAAGCGGATTACCTCTACGTCGCCGACGCCGGCGACGAGCCCGCGCTGTGGCTGGTCGACATCTGGCAGCGCGAAGTCGCGCGCCGCATTGCGCTGCCCGCCCCGCCGCGCGACGTCGCGATGGACGATGGCCGCGCGCATGTGCTGGTCGCGCAGCCCGACGGCAGCGAGCCCGGCTGGGTCGCGGCCTCGCCATGCGATCCGCCGCGCCGCCTGCCCTGGCCCGCCGGCCTTCCCGCCGCCGACCGCCTCGCCATGGCGCGCGGCCGCGCGCTGGTGCTGGTCGCAGCGGGGACGGCCGAGGCGGAGATCGCCGCGCTGGATGGCCGGTCCGATCCCCGGCGCGTGCCCTTCGCAACCGACCTGCTGGCGGATCCGACGCCGGACGGCCTTCTCGTCACCGTCGCCCGCCGCCCTGGCGAGGAGTTCCGGCGCTTCCTCCTCGCCGGCCGCAGCCTTGCTCCACATGCCGCCCTGCAGGCACCGGGTTATGACGGGCGGGGAATCGCCCGTGCGCCGGATGGCCGCATCGCCTACTGGACTGCGCGCGGCTTGCGTCATGCCGCACCGGCCCGCACGCGCTACGCGACCGAGGCGACGCTGCTCGGCTTCGCGCTGGACAGCGAGCGCGACGGCAATCCCTGGGGCCGCATCCTGATGGAGGCCTGCGTGCCGGAAGGCACGCGCGTCACGTTGCGCTGCTTCACGCGCGACGACCTCGACATGCCCGATCCCGCCACGCGCGTCGCGCCGGCGGGCGAGACGCTCGACGCGATCCCCGATCCCGGGCTGACGCCCCTGCCCTCCGTCCTCGCGCTCACCGTCGCGCCGCCGCCGGAACAGGCGCTACATCGCGATGCCTCCCCGCCGCCGCTGGCGCCGGGCGCCGATCCGCCCTTCCTGACCTTCGACGCGCCGGTCATCGCGCCGCCCGGCCGCTTCCTCTGGCTGGTCGTGACGCTGCGCGGCAACGGCGCGCGCACGCCGCGGCTGCGCGGCATCCGGGTGGAGACGCAGGACCACGGGCTGCTGCGCCAGTTGCCGCGCGTGCTGTGGCGCGATCCGCGCGCGCGTGACTTCCTCGGCCCCTATCTCGCCAACCCGGCCGCGCTGCTGGCGGAATGGCGCAAGGCGGAGGCGCTGCGCCACCGCATCCTCGACCCGCGCGTCGCGCCGAAGGAAAGCCTGGACTGGCTGGCCTCGCTGGTCGGGCTGGCGATGGACCCCTGCTGGCCGGAAGCCGCGCGCCGCAGGATGATCGCGGAGGCCTCGGCGCTGTTCCGCATCCGCGGCACGCCCCGCGGCCTCTGCCGCATGCTGGAGATCCTGACCGGCGGCCAGGTGCTGATCATCGAGCGGTTCCGCCTGCGTGGCGGCGGCGTTGTCGGCAACGCCGCGCCGGCAGAATCGCGCGGCGTGCTCGGCGCGGGCTGGCGCGTCGGCGGCGCCATCGGCGTGCAGGAGGCGACGGCGCTGGACGGCGCCGAGGCGCCGGAGACAGCGGCGCACCGCTTCACTGTCCTGCTCGTCGCGCGGCTGACCGAGGAGCAACTGGCCTGCGCCCGCCGTCTGGTGGAGACGCACAAGCCCGCCCACACGCTCTTCGACCTCTGCACCGTGGAGGCGGGCTCGCGCGTCGGCGTCGGGCTGCATGTCGGGCTCGCCTCCGCCATCGGCCGCGGCGCCGCCTTCGGACGGCTCACGCTCGGCGAGTCCGCGCTCGGCCGCGGCGACCTGCTGGGCCGCCCCGCCCTAGACCGGCCCGCGCCGGACGGGTGGAGCGCCGCGCTATGAGCCTCTCCGTCGCGACCTGGCGCAACCGGTATCGCGCCGACGAAGCCCTGTCGGAGGAACAGATCCGCGGCTGGGATGAGGCGCCACGCCGCATGGCTGTGCCCGCGGCGGCGGAGACGGACGTCATCCTCTGTATCCGCCGCCTCGACCTCGTCACCCGAATCCGCGACAGCGACGGTACGGCGCGGCTCGGGATGAAGCTGGAGGAGGCGCTGGACGCCGTCATCGCAGCCGCGCTGCGCGACCACGCCACGGCGTACAAGGGCGCGGACGTCGTGCTCTGGCGCGACCGGCGCGAGGCGATCGCGGACCTGCTGCACCGCGCCGCCGCCGGCGACATGTCGCGCGCCTGGGCCTGGCGCCAGGCGGCGGTGCTGCCGGAAACCGCGACGCGGGATGCGCGCGACGCGCTGGACGCCGCCGTCGCGCTGGTCGCGGAGGAGCCCGGATCGGCCTGGCCGATCCTGGCCCGGCTGATCCTGGCCGAGCCGCAGGCCGGCAGCCTGACCGCGCTGCTCGGCGCGCTGTCCGCGCAGCAGTGGGAGGCGCTGCTGCCCCTCGGCGCCGACGACCCCGCGCCGGTCGCGCCGCTCCCGCTCAGCGCGGCCGATCCGGTCGCCACCGCGCTGCTGTCCTGGATCGGCGCCCGCCCGGCGCTGGCCGTGCATCGTCGCGACGCCCTTGCGCGCCTGCTGGCCCGCGCGACCGCGCGCGGGGCGGTGCCGTCGCCGGCACGGGTTGCTGCAGCGAGCGCGACCGTCGAGGCGATCATCCCCACCGAAGGGGTCGCGGCAGTGACGGCCGCCGTGCCGCACGCGCACACCCGCGCCACGACGCCGGGCGCCGCGGAAGACGCCCCGCCGGCGCCCGACCTGCCGCCGCTCGCCGGTCCGCTCGCCACCGAATGGGGCGGGCTGCTCTTCCTGCTGCCGCTGCTGGCCACGACAGGCCTGGCCGAGGAGCTGGACGAGGCGCTGCCGGCGGCGCTGCACGCAATTGGCCTCGGCCTCGGCGCGCCGCCCGACGATCACGGCCTGCGCGCCTTCTGCGGCGGCACTTGGCCGGAGCCTCGCGACCTGCCGGAACAGCTGGCGCCGCTCGCCATCGCCGCGCTGGAAGCCGCGCTGCATGATCGCCTTGGCCCGCCAGACGACCGCGAGACCTGGCTGCCCGATCTCTGCCGCCGCGACGCGCTGCTCACCATCGAGCCCGGCTGGATCGAGGCAGCGTTCCCGCTCTCCTTCGCCGATGCGCGGTTGCGGCGCGGCGCCATCGACCTCGATCCCGGCCACCTTCCCTGGCTCGGCTGCGTCGTGAGGTTCCGCTATGCCTGACACCCGCCACCGCACGCGCCTGGAAGCCGCCGCGCTCGGGCTCCGCCTGGCGGAGGCGCTGGCCGGCTTCGCGGATTCCGACGCGCTGGCCTTCCCCGCGCGCTTCGCCGCCTTCGTCGGCCTGGGCGAGGATGCGCTCGCCGCCGCGCGCGACGACGCAACCCATCCGCTCGATCGCATCGCCGGGTTGGCGTCCGACGGCGCGACGCTCGTCGATCTCGCGCTGCTCACCTGCCTGCCGGAGGTGCATGAAGGCTTCGCCGCGCTGCTCCGTCTGTTCAACCGTGACGCGCGCCCCGAGGCCAGCGTCGCCCTCGCGCTGCAATGGCTCGAAGCCGAAAGTGACGACGCGCTGGCCTGCCGCGAT
The DNA here is from genome assembly GCF_050563545.1 of Falsiroseomonas sp. HW251. Classification (NCBI taxonomy): domain Bacteria; kingdom Pseudomonadati; phylum Pseudomonadota; class Alphaproteobacteria; order Acetobacterales; family Roseomonadaceae; genus Falsiroseomonas; species Falsiroseomonas sp. HW251. The sequence continues at coordinate 97,105 of NZ_JBNXUM010000015.1, read as the reverse complement.
GGCGTCGAGGACCTGCTGCTGCACGCGCCCGTCGCGCCGCTCGGCCTGCTCCGCTGCGCCGGCGACGGCCCCTGGCATGGCCGCGCGCTGCGTCCCGGCCCCGGCCTCTGGGCCGCGCTCAACGACCGCGCGCCGGAGGCCGAATTGCTGCCGGGATTCCGCAGCGTGCCGGGCCTCGAGGCCTGGCTCGCCCAGCCCGACGTTCGGCGCGCCCTCGCCGCGCTCGGCCAGGGCACGCCCGCGCTGATCGCGCTGACCGGCCAGACCCAGGCCGTGCGCGCCACGCGCCTCCGCGCGCTGCTCGGCCAGCTCGGCCTTGGCGCCGTGCGTGCCGCGCTTCATGCGGGCGACGACGCCGCGACACGCGGCGACGCCGCGCGCGACGCCATCTCTGTCGCCTTCCTGCACCGCGCAGTCCCCTGGCTCGACCTCTCCGGCGATGCCGAGGCACCGTCCCCTGCCCTGCCGCGCGGCCTGGTCCTGGACGCACCGATCGTGGTGACGGCGGAGGAGGAGCGCGCGATCCCGCCCTTCGACCTGCCGGTCCTGCCTCTGCGCCTGGCGCCGCTGCCCGCGACCGCGCGCCGGCGCATGTGGGGCGCGCTGCTACCGCAGCTCGAACCCGCCACGCTCGCCGCGCGCTACCCCGTGGAGCCCGAGGAAGCCCGCGGCATCGTCGCTGACCTCGCGCTGCGCCAGGCCACCGGCGCCGGCCCGCTGGGCCAGGCCGACATCGCCGACGCGCTGCGCACGCGCACCGCAACTCATGCGCGCCCCGGCGTGCGCCGCGTCGTGCCGCGCGCCGGCTGGTCGGACCTGCTGCTCCCGCAGCAGGCGGCGTCCCAGCTGGCCGACGCCGTGCTGCGCGTGCGTGCCCAACTCACCGTGCTCGACGATTGGGGCTTCGCGCAGGACCGCGGCGACCGGCGCGGCACGCGGCTGCTCTTCCACGGCCCGCCCGGCACCGGGAAGACCCTGGCGGCGGAGGCCATCGCCCACGCTCTCGGGCTCGACCTGCTGGTGGCGGACATCGCCGGCCTGGTGTCGAAATGGATCGGCGAGACCGAGAAGAACCTGGCCGCCGTCTTCGAGCTCGCGGAGCGCGCGCGCGCCGTCCTCTTCTTCGACGAGGCCGATGCGCTGTTCGGCCGCCGGACCGAGGCGCAGGATTCGCACGACCGCTACGCCAACCTCGAGACCGCCTACCTGCTGCAGCGGCTGGAACGCTTCCAGGGCGTCGCGATCCTCGCGACCAACCTGCGCGGCAACCTCGATCCCGCCTTCACGCGCCGCTTCGACGACATCGTGGGCTTCGTCGAGCCCGATGTCGCGATGCGCGCCAGGCTGTGGCAGCTGCACATCCCCGCCGCCGCGCCGCTCGGTCCCGATGTGGATCTCGGCGAGCTCGCGGAATGGTACGCGCTCTCCGGCGCCCAGATCCGCAACGCCGCCCTCGGCGCCGCCTATCTCGCCGCCGCCGCGCCCGGCACGCGCATCGCGCAGGACCACCTGCTGACCGCCGTCGCGCGCGAATTCGAGAAGGCGGGCCGCGCCTGGCCCGGCCGCCCGCCCGCCCACCCCGCCCTGCCCGCACCGCATTGAGGAGGCGTTGATGCCCGCTTCGACGACCCCGCTCGCCGCCCGCATCGCCGACACTGCGAGGCTCAAGGCCGCGCTCGCCGCCGTCGCGAAGGCGCAGCGCGACGCCGCCGCGACGCAGGCGGCGGCCGAGGCCGCGCTGACCGCGGCCGCCAAGGTCATCGACGATCGCCGCGCGGATGCCGAGAAGGCGCGCCGCGCGTTGGCCGCCATCCCGACCCCGGCCGACGCGACGCCGCAGCTCGCCGCGCTTGCTGCCGCGCTGGTCGCGCTGCGCGAGGCGGAGGCGGCGCAGGTCGCCGCGCAGGAAGCCGGCGGCCTCGCCCGCGCCGCGCCGCCGCGCCTGGCCGCGCAGGCGGCCGCCGTGGGGGCCGCGCTCGACGTCGCGGCGGCCGCGGAAGCGGCGGAGCGCAAGGCGACCGACCGGCGCGAGGCGCTGAAGACCGCTGCCAACGCGCCGTCCGCGACGGCGCTGAAGGCCGCCGCGACGACGGGGCTCGGCGCGCCCCTCGCCGCGGCGAAGGCGAAGGTGGAAGCCGACATTCCCGCCGATGCCGCCGCGCCGGAGAAGAGCCTGCTCGACCGCATCCGCGCCCGGCGCCAGCGCGGCGACGACGCACTCGCCCTGGCGGACGCCATCGCCGCGGACACGCTCGACGCCGAGTCCGCCTGGCAGGAGGCGACGACGCGCGATGCCGCGAAGCTGCCGCGCCTGCGCCGCGCGCTGGATGCCTCGGTAGCGAAGCTCGCGGCCTTCCTGAACGCGGCGCCGCAGGTCAGGGATGCGGAGGCGGCGCTGGCCGCGCTCGCCGCCCAGCCGGGCTCCCCGCTCACGGCGGAACAGCGCGACGCCCTGTTCGATGCGACGCTGGAATCGGATCGCCAGGACGCGCTGGCCAGGCTGACCCTGGCCGACGAGGCCGCGACGACGCTGGACGCGAAGCGCAGGTCCTATGCCGCCGCGCTGGCCGCGGCGCGCGCCACCACCCCCGACGCGACCGAGGACGAACTGGCCGCGAACGACCCGCCGAAGGCGAAGCGCAAGGACGTCGCGGACGCAAAGAAGGCCTTCGACGACGCCGTCGACGACATCACGGCCGATGATCGCAAGCTGCTCGCGGCCTGGTTCATCGCGATCCCCGACGCGCTCTGGACGCGGCTCGACGCGCTGGACGACGCGGTCGCGACGCTCGAGGCCGTCGCTGCCGCGAGCCCCGCCGCGCTCACCGCCGACATTGCGGCGAAGGAAGCCGCGCTCGCCGCCGCCATGGACGGCGCGGCCGCGGAAGCCCGCGCCGCCATCGCGATCGCCGCGCAATCCGCCGCCGCGACCGATGCGGCGATGGCCGCCAAGGAGGTCGCGCCGCGCCGGCGCCGCGCGCTCTCCCACTTCGTGGCCGAGGCCTGAGCGGCATGTCGAGCGCCACGGATTGCGGATGCGGCTGCGGGGGGGCGGATCCGCGCTGCGGCGGCACCCTGCCCGACCAGCCGGATTGCGCAGTCAACTACCATTTCGGCCTGCTGCTCGGCGTCGAGGATTTCCGGGCCGAGCAGGGCTTCCACCTCGGCCATCACCGCCGCCACCAGCGCCTTCTGCATGGCTGGGGCGTGGTGCACGGCATGGGCGTCGGCTTCGACGCGGAGAAGCAGGAGATCCGCGTCGAGCCCGGCTTCGCCGTGGACGCCAGGGGCCGCGACCTTTCGATCGAGGTCGCGCAATGCCTCGGGCTGCCGGCTTGGTGGATGCAGAACCGCGACACGGACGCCTTCGCCGACATTCCGGACAAGGACAGCGCGACCTTCGATGCCGACGTGCTGCTCTCCGCCGCCACCTGCCTGTCGCGGCCGGTGCCCGCCATCGCCGATCCCTGCGCGGAAGGAGGCGGCGAGATTGCCTTTGCCCGGATCTGCGAGACCGCGAAACTGACCCTGGTGCGGCGTCCCGCCGGCACGCCGGATGCGGTGCCGGGCGCGCCGTCCTACCGGCTGCTGCGGCGGCTGGCGGGACTGGTGCCGCCCGATGCCAACGACGCCGACGAGGCCTGGCTGGCCGCTGGCATCGCCGCGCTCGGCGCGCTGTCCGGCGCGGAACGCGCGGCGGCCGAGGCTGCGCTGTGGCGCGCCGTCGCGGCGCGGGCCGCAGCCGCCACTGCCGATCCCGTAGCGCCGCCGGTCTGGCTGCCGCCGCCCGACATCGACGGGGTCGAGGACCGGACGGACTGCATGGTCCTCGCGCGCCTGACCGGCGTCTCGCTGCGGCTCACCGATGCCGGTTGGCAGACGGATGTGGCGTCGGTTTCCATCGATGGCCGCGCCACGCTGCTGCCGACGCAGCTGCTGGAGGCGCTGCGGCCGCCGCCCGCCGCGCCGGCCGGTCCGGTGCTGGCCGAAGCGACGCTCGGCGCGCAGGAGGTGACGCTCCGCTTCGACCGCGCGATCGCCGGGGCCAGCGTGACCGCCGATGCCTTCGCCGTCACGGAATTCGACGGCGCGACGGGCTGGAAGGCCTTCGCCCTCGTCATCGGCGACGTCACCGACACCACCGTCGCCCTGAAGCTGGACCGCGCCCCGTCCGGCCAGCGTCTCCGCGTGACCGCGCTCGGCCGCGGCGCGACGCCGCTGCTCGGCGCCGACCTCATCCCCGCCGGCGCGCCGACGCCCGACGCCGACGGCACCGACCAATCCCTCACCCTGCCGAGGAGCTGACGATGAGCGGAACCAAGGACGGCGACGGCGTGGTGAAGATCGAGGCAGGCTCGCCGCTCACCAGGCTGCATTTCTTCGACGGCAAGTATCTCCGCGCCGACGCGCTGACGCAGGAACAGGACTATCACCGCGAGGCGCTCCGCCTGTCGAACCTCGCTGGCGGCTGGGGCGTGGTGCATGGGCTCGGGCTGGGCCAGGTCGGCGGCGCGCTGGCGGTCTCGCCGGGCCACGCGATCATGCCGACCGGCCGCGTCGCGCTGCTGACGCAGGGGATGGAGGTCGCCATCGCCGACCTGATCGCCGCCGCGCAATCCGCGCAGGAGGCCGGCGGCAAAGGTGTTTTCGGGGATTGCGTGCCGGCCGCCGCGACCGCGGCCGACACCGCGGGCCAAGGCATCTACGAGGTCACGGTCGGCCCCGCCCAGGCGCTCTGCGGCAGCGAGGAGGTGTTCGGCCGGCTCTGCGCCGATGCCTGCGTCACCGACACCGAGCGCCCCTATTGGCGCGAGGGGCTGGTGTTGCGGCTGCGCCCGGTCACGCTGACCTTGCCGACGAGCAGCGCGGTTCCCTTCGGCGCCGCGCATCTGCGCAGCCGCGTCGCCAGCGCCTATTTCGCGGAGGAGCCTGGCATCCCCGGCGCGCTGCTGTCGGCGCAGGGGCTCGCTTCCTCCATCTGGTGCGGGCCCGCCAGCCTCTACACCCGCGACGAGGTGCCGATCGGGCTGCTGGTGCGCGAGGGCAGCACGATCCGCGTGCTAGATGCCTGGTCCGCCCGTCGCGAGCGGATGGAGCCGCAGGCCCGAAGCTACTGGCAGGGCCGGATGCGCATGCGGCCCTGGAACGTCTTCCTCGCCCAGATCCTGCAGTTCCAGTGCCAGCTCTCCGGCCTGTTCCAGAAGGGCTCGCCCGTCTTCACGCCGCAGGCCGACGACGATTGCGCGAAGCTGCGCGCGCTGCTCGCGGACTCGCTGAAGGACCTGGAGGCCGCGCGCGCCGGCTACGCCGAGGGCAACAGGCGAATCCTGAAGATGGTCGGCGCCGAGAAATCGGCCGAGGGCGCGGAAGCCGCCGGTCCGCTCGCCACGGCCTTCAAGCGGATCGAGGCGCTGGCGAAGCGGCTCGGCGACGCGCAGGACAGCCTGGGCACGGCGACGCCGAACCGCATGCTCCTCGCCGGCGGCTTCGTGCAGCTGCCGCCGGCGGGCTACCTGCCCGTCATCGCGGGCCAGCTGCCGGTCAACGCGCAGATCCGCCGCATGATGGGCGAAGGCGTCGCGCTGACCTTCTGTGCCGTGCCGCTTGATCACCTCGGTCATCTGCTCGAGGAGGCGCAGCACATGGACCGCATCTCGCTGACGCGCGGCCTGGACGACCCGTCCCGGCGCGAGGAGGTCGAGATCTTCGTCCCCGACGGGCAGGTCGTCGGCGCGGCCGGTGGCGCCGGCGGCATCCAGTGGAGCGCGCGGATGCTGTCCGGCCTGGTCGAGAACCTGGCGCGGGCCGGCATCGCCGGCGCCCCGGCCCCGCGCGACGGCACGACCGCCGAGGAGACCCTGGCCGGCGCGACCGCGGAGCTGAAGGACACGCTGGCGGGCGCGGTCGCGAAGCGCCGCCTGGGCACCATCGGCTCCTTCCAGCGGCAGCGCGTGAACCTGGTCGGCGTCGGCCGCAGCCGGATCGTCGGCGCGGATGGCGGCCTGCTGGTCGTGCTGATGCACACCGACCCCGACGCGAAGCAGGACGGCAAGCGGCGGATCGACGAGACCAGCTGGCTCGAACTTCGCATCGACGGCGATCCCTTCGCCGGCACGCCGGGCGACGAGATCCCCGCGCGCGTCGAGCAGCGGCGGCTGCGCGTGGCGACGGCGGGCGACGAGACGGAAAGCGAGGCCGACATCCTGGCCGGCGAGGGCCGGATCACGCTGGTCACCGGTCCCTTCCCCGTGGGTCCCGGAGAGACCGGAATCCGCGTCGTGCTGGCCGCGCAGGCGACGCTGCAACGGACCGGCAGCGACGCGCCGCCCGAGCCGGCCGCGCTGCGCTTCGATCTCACCCTGAGCCGCCGGGGCGACGCGGCCGATGGGCGGCTGCGCATGCGGCTTCATCGCCGCGACAGCACCGCCGGGGACGAGGCTCTGGTCGCGTCATGGAGCGGCGCGCCGAGACACGCGACGCTCACCGCGGAGGACGATGACGACATTCCGGTCGAACTGACGGAAATCCCGGCGCTCGCGCCGGAAAGCCCCGCGCGCCTGCAGGCGCTCGATGCCCTGCAGAAGCTCGGCGACGCGACGGAGGACGAGGCCTTTGCCGCGGCGGCGCGCCGCAAGCTCTTTGCCGACGCCGCGAACCCCGCGGGCCAGGCGCTGCTGAACGCGACGCGCGACTTCGTGCTGTTCCGGCGCCGTCGCCAGGGCTGCCAGGGAGCGGCCGCCGCCGCGCCGGTGACGGAGCGCTTCGTCGTGCTGCATGCGAAGCTGCCGGACGAGGGCGCCGCAAAGGCGCTGCAGGCGGCGCTGGCGGGCAACGATGCCGGCGCGCTGGCAAAGTTCGACATCGCGCGCGTGCAGGTGCTGCGCTACGCCGATGCCGCGCAGATGCCCGAGGAAAGCCGGGCCGAGATCCTGCGGGCCTGGCAGCAGGCCTCGCCGGGTCCCCGCGCGCTGCTCGGCCGGGTCTGGGAAACGGCGCCGACGACCGGACAGGGCTGGCAGAACCGCGCCAGGCTGCAGCGCCTGACGGAGATGCTGGAGGGCCTGGTCGCCCCGCCGGCAACGGGTGAACTGGCGGCCATCGCCGCCCCGCCAGCCGGGCTCGGCGATCCCGCCTTCGATGGCGGGATGCTGATCGCGACCGTCGCGGACGCCAAGGCGAGCCAGCGTGTCCACCGCGTCTTCGTCGTGGAGACCGGCCTGAGATCGCGCGTGCGGGACGACCTGAAGAAGACCGGCGGCACGGAGGCCTGGCTGGCCCGCACGTCGAAGCTCGGCACGGCGGTGACCGTGCGGCTCGATGCCGCCGGGACGCCGAACGCGGACGACATGAAGCTCGTTCGCAATGCGGCCAACGGCGCCTTCATGGGCGATGGGCATCTCGCCCTCGCCTCTACCGCCTCGGGCGCCGCGGCCGTCGCGCTCGCCGATCACCGGCAGGTCTGCAAGCAGCTCGGCACGGCGCCGGCGCCGCAGGTCAGCGCCACGAAGGTCGCGTCCTTCGGCGACGGCGCGATCGGCGCCAGTATCCTGTTCTTCGCCGCGATCAACTGACCATGCCCCCCGCCCCGCCCGAGGCGCAGAAAAAGCCACCGCCCCAGAAGGACGCGGCGAAGGACGCGGCGAAAGGCGCGGCGAAGGCGCCCGACAAGCCCGGCACCAAGGACGCGGCCGGCAAGGATCAGCAGGCGACGCAGGCGGGCGCGCGGCCCGGCGCGGCGAAGCCCGACGCCGCGAACCAGGCCGGCAAGGACGCGGCGGAGGCGGGCCAGCGCCTGGACCGCATGGCGGTGCGCGCCAAGATGGCGGTCAGCGCGCCGGGCGACCCTGTGGAGCGCGAGGCCGACCAGGTCGCGGACAAGGTCATGCGCTCCATGGCCGGCGCCGGGCGCGGCGTCGCGCCGCGGCACGACCCGCCCGCCATCTCGCGCGAGGGCGCCGACAGGAACGATCCCTCGCGGCCGACCGTGCCGTCGGATTTCGCCAAGGACCTCGGCACCGGCACGCCGCTCGATGCCGCGACGCGCGCGGCCTTCGAGCGGCAGTTCGGCCGCGACTTCTCCCGCGTGCGCATCCATGACGACGCCAAGGCCGATGCGGCGTCGCGCCGGATCGGCGCGCGCGCCTTCACCATCGGCGACAACATCGCCTTCGCCGGCGGCGAGTACGAGCCGGAGACGCCGGAAGGCCGCCGGCTGCTCGCGCATGAGCTGACGCATGTGGTGCAGCAATCCGGCGGCGTGACGCGCATGGTCATGCGCAATCCCGCCGGCGGCGCGGCACCGAAGGGCGGCGGTGCGGCGACGCCCGGCGCCTCCGAGTTCGCCGTCACGGGCTCCTTGCAGATCCCGCCGATCAAGGGGCGCCATTCGCCGTCCTACGCGGCCAGGGCCTTGAAGAAGGTGCTTCGCCGGCCGCGCGCCTACAACGCGGCGACGCGCGGGACCGACCAGGTCGGGGAGTGGAAGAAGGGCGTCAAGATCGACCTGTCGAAGATCCCGGCCCTGCACAAGCCCGCCAGCGGCCCCTGGAGCCTGCCGCTGCAGCAGGAAGGCGGCAGCGCCTTCGTCGGCGGCAAGCCGCTGACCGGCACCGAGGCGGAGATCAAGGAGAAGCTCCAGCGGCCGGACTGGGACATCTACGGCGCGCCGCAGGATTTCCAGGTGGACCACATGGTGGAGTTCCAGCTCGGCGGCGAGGACGCCGTGTCGAATTTCGAGCTGCTGAACCAGACGCATAACGGCTCCGTCGGCTCGTCCTTCAGCCACGAGATCAACAACGCCATCCGGCAGGAACTGGCGGCGAAGCCGGCCTCCCTGCCGGCGCTGCCCGGCGTCGCGATGCCGGCCCAGCCGACGCCGGACTTCGTGAAGACCAACTATGATATCGTCTTCCAGGCGGTGGAGGGGCGTGGGCGGCAGTCCCGGCGCAACGAGGGCGACTCGTCCTTCTGGTCGATCAAGCAGATCGAGGCTGCCGAACCCGCGACGAAGCTGCTGCCGAAGTCGAACACGCCGCTCGACGGCAAGGCGGACAGGCTGTCGCTGCTCTCGCCCACGGGGCTGATGGTCGTCGCGCGGCTGCCCGTCTCGGGCGACGGGATCAAGGTGCCGAAGGACGGCCTCGGCGGCATCGCGGGGTTCAACATCACCGGCGCCTCGCTGTCGGTCGGCATCGCGCAGCTCGGCGGCACCGCGGGCGTCGCCGCCGACACGCCGGTCGGCCAGCTCGAGGGCGATCTCGACCTCGGCCCCGCCGTGACCTTCCCGAAGGGCCCCCGCCACTCGCTGGCGATCCAGAAGGCGAAGAACCCCTACGCCGTGAAGATCGCCTCCAAGCCGACGCCGGGCCCCAACGGCACGGAGAACCTGATCCCCGCGACCTTCGAGCCGCTGAGTCCGATGGAGATCACCGGGCTCACCGTCGGCAACGGCGTCTTCGCCGGCGCGGCCATCACGCCCGATCATCCGGCGCTCGCCGGGCTGAGGATCCCGGGCCGCATTCACAACGGCAAGGTCGGCATCTTCCACACCGTGGACGTCACGTCGCTCGCGGAGCGGATGAAGATCCCGGGCCTGACGGTGGACGGCGCGAGCGTGACGATCGGCTATGACGGCGTCGCGGTCAGCGTCGGCGGCAGCCTGGCCTTCACCATCCGCAATTTCGGCCAGGGCGTCCTGACGGCCGAGCTCGACAGCCGCAAGTTCTCGCTGGAAGGCAGCTTCCGCCCCGATCCGCGGCTCTTCGACGAAGCCAGCATGAAGCTTTGGTACCGCAGCGACGAAGGCTTCGGCGGCGCCGGCCACCTCGCCATCACCAACCCGAAGAAGATCAAGGGGGTCCGCAGCGCGAAGGTCGCCGCGAAATACGAGAAGGGCGTCTTCCACGCCGACGGCACGGTGGAGCCCGACCTGCCCGGCGTGCAGAATGCGGGGCTTTCCGTAACCTACGGCCCCGATGCGTCGGGGGCGGATTCGCTCCTCGTCGCGGGCGAGCTGCAGCTCGGCGCCGGGATCCCGGGCCTGTCGAGCGGCAGCATCAAGGTCACGCTGGTCCAGAAGGACGATGCGTGGAAGGTCTCGGCCGCCGGCACGATCAAGCCGGACCTGCCTGGCATGTCGCCGCAGATCAACCTCGCCTACAACGACGGCCTCTTCGACGGCACGGTCTCGGCCTCTTTCAGCCGCAGCATCTTCTCCGGCGATGTCGAGGTCGGGCTGACCAACCGCGCTGTCACGCCGGAAGGGACGCTGTCGGGCACCGAGCCCGGGCCGGATCTGCGCCTGTATGGCAAGGGCGACGTCACCGCGAAGATCGCACCACAGCTCGCGGGCAAGGTCGGCATCAAGCTGAAGCCGACCGGCAGCCTGCTGATCAGCGGCAGGGTCGGCATCGCCGAGGCGGTGACGATCTTCGAGCAATACCCGAAGCCGCCTGCCGACCGGCGCGAGATCTTCTCGACGCCCCCCTTCGTCGTCCCGCTGCTCGGCGCGCCCGGCGCGGGCATCGACCTCAGCGTCAGCGCCGGTGCCGAAGGCTATGCGAGCGTCGGCCCGGGCAAGCTCACGCAGGCCGAGATCGGCGTGCTCGACTTCGACCCCGCGCAGCCCGACAGCCTGCACATCACGGGCAAGGCGCGGTTCGAATTGCCCGCCGCGGCCGGCGTGGACGCCAAGCTCAACGCGGCCGTGTCGGCCGGGGTCGGCCTCAAGCTCAAGGCCGATCTCGACGTCAAGGCCGGTGTCGGGGTGGATGCGAAGGCCTCGCCGCAGGTGGATGTGGACTGGACGCCCACCACTGGCCTGCACCTTCATGCCCAGCTCGACACGACGCTCACGCCCAAGCTGAAGTTCGGAGTCGTCGGCTCCGTCGGCATCGTCGTTGGCGCCTGGGGCCACTACTGGAATCTCTGGCGCAAATCCTGGACGCTGCTGGAGAAGGAGGTCGGCACGAATCTCTCGATCGGCGTTACCGCACCGGTGGACTACTACAGCCGAGATAACAGCATTGTGTTCGACCCGAAGAAGGTCACCTTCAACCCCCCTCCGCTGAACGCTGAGACCCTGAAGAGCCTGCTGAATGGCGGCGGCGACCACAGCAGCAAGGAGGGCGAAGGCGAGCCGCCAGACCCCTGAGCCGCTTCTTCCGCTGTTGCGGCCCGGAACCCCCGCGCATTAGCCTCACAACCGCCGGTATGCTCTCGGGCGAGGGTCACATGACAGTCGCGGCAGGATGCGCGCGTCGGGGCCATCAAGGACCCGCGGGGGTGGCGGACGGCTTCGCTGGACTCAACCTGGTGGGGCACTCCGCCAGCTTCCAAGCGGCACTGCGGCTGATCGAGCGGATCGCCCGATGCGACGCAACCGTCCTCATCCAGGGCGAGACCGGGACCGGTAAGGAGCTAGCGGGCCGCGCGATCCACTATCTCGGCGCGCGGCGCGGCGCGCCCTTCATCGCCGTGAATTGCGGCGCAATCCCCGAGCAGCTCGTCGAGAGCGAGCTCTTCGGCCATGCCCGCGGCGCCTTCACCGATGCGCGGGAAGCGCGCGAGGGCGTCATCGCCCAGGCCGAAGGCGGCACGCTCTTCCTCGACGAGGTGGACAGCCTCGGCGCGCGTTCGCAGGTCGCGCTGCTGCGCTTCCTGCAGGACCGGGAATACCGCCCCGTAGGCGGCCAGGCGATGCGCCGGGCCGACCTGCGCGTCATCGCCGCGACCAATGCCGACCTCGCCGCGATGGCCGGGCGACGCGAATACCGGCAGGACCTGCTGTTCCGCCTCGATGTGCTCGCGCTGCGCCTGCCGCCGCTGCGCGAGCGTCCCGGCGACGCCGCGCTTCTGGCGGATCTCTTCGTCCGGCGCCTGTCGGAACAGTATCGCGGCGCGCCGCGCGCGCTCGATCCCGGGCTGCGGGCGTCGCTGGGCGACAGGCCGTGGCCGGGCAATGTGCGGGAGCTCGAGAACTTCATTCATCGCGCCTTCCTGCTCTCCGACGGGCCGGTGATCGGTGCGGCGGAGGACGGGCAGGACGAAGCCAGCGAGGTGCAGTCCGGCGGCCTGCCCTTCCATGCCGCCAAGGCCGCCGCGATCGAGGGCTTCGAGCGACGCTACCTCGTGGACCTGCTGACCCGGACGCGGGGGAATGTCAGCGAGGCCGCGCGGCTGTCCGGCAAGGAACGCAGTCGGCTCGGGCGCCTGCTGAAGAAGCATGGGCTCGCGCGCGACGCCTTCCTCGGCGCGGAGGGCGCCTGAGCGGGTCGCGGGTCCGGGGCGGGCAAGTCTTGGAGCGGCGGGGGAGAAATGGTCGGAGCGGCGGGATTTGAACCCACGACCCCCAGTCCCCCAGACTGATGCGCTACCAGGCTGCGCTACGCTCCGACGCCGCGGTGGATAGCACCGGGACGCGGCGGAAGGCTAGCCCCGGCAGGTCCGCGCAAAACCGCGACTCACCAACGCCTTAGCCGCTCGATCAATCCCTCGATGTTGCGCCTGGCCCGCTTCTCGCGCTCCAGGTGGAAGCGGTCGGTCCAGTAGACCCTCTCCCGCCACAGCAGCATCTCCAGCGCCGCCGTGCGGCCCGCCGCATAGGCCTCGTCCTTGAGGTGCGCGTATTCCCGCCGCCAGGCCGCCTCATGCGCCTCGAAGGCGGCGGCAGGCTCCCCCAACACGGCGTTGTCCATGTCGAGGAGGAGCGCCGCGTCGCCCCGCAGCGAGGGATCGCGCGCGGCCGGCAACGCCCCGCGCGCCATGGCCAGGATGAGCGCCTCCGCCCGGTCCAGCACCGGTGCGGGCAGGCGCAGCGTCGACCGCATAAGCGCTACGCTCGCAGCGTCCCAGTCGTGCCGGCGGCGGTCGAAGACGGCGGCGTGGTAGAGCACGGCCAGGATGAAGGGCGCGCGCTCCGCGACGGCGTGGGACAGGTCCTCCGCCATGCCGAGCAGCGCCGCCACGCGGTCCCAGTTGTGCCAGCTCCGCGCGGGATCCGCGTAGCGCCAGCGCAGATCGGCCATGAGGGCGGGATCGAGCACGCCGTCTCCGGGTGGGCGGGGGCGGCTGTCCTACCGCCGCGCTGCCCAGCTGTCAGCCCGAGGCGAGCGCCGGCAGAAGCCCGGCAGCGCAGCGCGCCGGAGCGCCTCGCCGGTCGGATGGTCAAGCGGGCAGACGCCGCCTGGCCGCTGGCGTCAGTTCCGCGCCACCAGGGCGCGCAACTCATGCGCCAGGCCCTCCAGCACGGCGAGCGCCTCGCGCAGCGCCGCGGTGTGGGGATCGTCGAGCTCGTCGGGCTCGGCATCCGGCGGCGCGCCACCCTCGCCCATCGCCTCCTCGAGCCCGCCGTCGCGCAGCAGGCGCTGCACGCCCTTGATCGTGTATCCCTGGGTGTAGAGCAGGTCGGAGATGCGCTTCAGCAGGCCGATATCCTCGGGTCGGTAGTAGCGCCGCCCCCCGCCGCGCTTCAGCGGCTTGAGCTGCGGGAACTTGCTCTCCCAGAAGCGCAGCACATGCTGCGGGATCTGAAGTTCGTCCGCGACCTCGCTGATCGTGCGGAAGGCGGTGGGCGCCTTGCGCGGCTTGGGGCGGGGCTCGACGCCGGCGGTCTCGTCGCTCATGCCTCGTCATCCGGTTCCGGCGCCATGCCGGGGTTGAGCTTCGCCTTCAGCACCTGGGACGGGCGGAAGGAGAGCACCTTTCGTGGGAGGATGGGGACTTCCACGCCGGTCTTCGGGTTACGCCCGACGCGCTTGCCCTTCTGGCGCACGACGAAGGACCCGAAGGCGGAGATCTTCACGGCCTCGCCGGCTTCCAGCGTGGCGGACATGCGCTCCAGCACGGTCTCGAGCAGCGCGGCGCTCTCGTTGCGGGACAGGCCGACCTGGGCGTAGATGGCCTCGGCGAGGTTCGCGCGCGTGATCGTTTTCATGGCGGCTTCCCTGCACAGGCCCGGTGGATCGCGAGCGCAGCCTAGCGCCGCAACCCCTTCAACAGTCAAGAAAAGCCGTATGCGGTGGCAACGTCAACCGGCCATTCCGGAAGCGGTGCATTCGGCCTCGACGCGATCCGAGGATCGCCCGCGAAGCCGTTGGAAAAGCGCATTAGAACCGCGCCAGCGTCGCGCCCCAGGTCAGCCCGCCGCCGATCGCTTCCATCAGCACCAGGTCGCCCCTGCCGATCCGCCCGTCGCGCGTCGCCTCGGCCAGCGCCAGCGGGATCGAGGCGGCCGAGGTGTTCGCGTGCCGGTCAACCGTGACCACCACCCGGTCCATCGACATGTGCAGCTTCTTGCCCATGGCCTCGATGATGCGGATGTTGGCCTGGTGCGGCACCAGCCAGTTCACGTCGCCATGGCCGAGGCCGTTCGCCGCCAGCGTCTCGTCCACCACCGCGGCGAGCTTGGTCACGGCGTGCTTGAAGACCTCGCGGCCTGCCATGCGCAGCAATCCGGTGCCGCCGGTGGAGCCCGCGCCGCCCTCGATCTGCAGGATGTCGCCGTGGCGGCCGTCCGAATGCAGGTGCGACGACAGGATGCCCCTGCTCCCGGCGGCGTCCCCCTTCTCCGCCCGAAGGAACACCGCGCCGGCGCCGTCGCCGAACAGCACGCAGGTCCCGCGGTCGGTCCAGTCCAGGATGCGCGAATAGACCTCGGTCCCGATCACCAGGACGCCGCGCGCCTGGCCCGTGCGGACCAGCGCGTCGGCGAGGCCGAGCGCATAGACGAAGCCCGTGCAGGCCGCCGCCACATCGAAGGCGAAGCCCTTCGTCACGCCGAGCTTTCCCTGGATGCGCACCGCGGTCGCGGGGAAGGCGCTGTCGGGGGTGGAGGTCGCGACCAGGATCGCGTCCACTTCGCCGGCCTCGGCCCCGGCCTGCGCCAGCGCCGCCAGCGCGGCCTTGACGCCGAGGTCCGACGCCGTTTCGCCATCGGCCGCGATGTGGCGGCGGCGGATGCCCGTGCGCTCGATGATCCAGGCGTCGGAGGTCTCGAGCCCCTTCCAGGCCGCGAGCTCGTCGTTGGTCAGCGACCGCTCCGGCAGGTAGCCGCCGGTCCCCGCGATGACAGCGCGATACGCGGAAATGGGAGCCTCCCTCAGCGCGCCGCGGCGGCGCGCGGCGCGGTCTCGGCGAGGCGGGCGAGCCCCTCGCGGATGCGGTCGTTGAAGCGGTGCGTCACCATGTCCATCGCGACATCAACGGCATGCGCGAAGCCCAGCGCGTCGGTCCCGCCATGGCTCTTCACCACGACGCCGTTCAGCCCGATCAGCACCGCGCCGTTGTAGCGGCGGGGATCCATCCATTCACGCAGGCGATCCAGCGCGGGCCTGGCGAGCAGGTAGCCGATCCTCGCCGGGATGGAACTGGTGAAGACCTGGCGCAGCAGGTCGCGCATCAGCTTCAGCGCGCCCTCGCCGGTCTTGAGCGCGACGTTGCCGGTGAAGCCGTCGGTGACGATTACGTCCACCGTGCCGGCCGCGATGTCGTGGCCCTCCACGAAACCGCGGAAGTTGTTGCCATAGACGGAGTCGCGCAGCGTCTCGGCAGCCAGCCGCACGCGCTCGTCGCCCTTCAGCTCTTCCGACCCCACGTTCAGCAACCCGATGGTCGGCCTGGTCAGCCCGAGCACGGATTGCGCGAAGGCATCGCCCATCACCGCGAATTCGATGAGGTTGCGGGCGTCGCACTGCACGTTGGCGCCGAGGTCGAGCATCACGACGTCGCCGCGCGCGGAAGGCCCGATGGCCGCGAGCGCCGGCCGATCGATCTCCGGCAGCGTCTTCACCACGATCTTGGCCAGCGCCATCAGCGCCCCGGTGTTGCCGGCCGACACGACGCCCGAGGCCTCGCCGGCCGCCACCGCGTCGATCGCTACGCGCATGGACGATCCGCGGATGCGCAGCGCCGCCGTCGGCTTCAGGTCGCCAGAGATCGTCTCGGGCGCGTGCCGGAGGGAGCAGGCCTTCGCCGCCCGGGGCCGCAGGGCCAGTAGCGCGCCGACGCGCGCCTCATCGCCGACGAGCAGGAAGCGGGCATGCGGATGCCGCTCGGCCGCGAGCTCCAGGCCGTCCAGCACGACCTCTGGCGCGTGGTCGCCGCCCATGGCGTCGATCGCGAGGGAGAAGGCCGGAACGGCCCGTCCCGCGTCAGCCACGGGGCGTCTCCTCGCGAAGGCCCATCAGGCGAGCCCAGGGGCGACCCACCCGTCGCCTCAGTTCCGGACGACGCCGCCGGCCTTTTCCGCGGCGATCACCTCGCGCCCGTCGTAGTGCCCGCAATGCGAGCAGACGTGGTGCGGGCGCTTCAGCTCGCCGCAGTTGGAGCATTCCTGATGCGCATTCGCGCTCAGGGCGTGGTGGCTGCGACGCATCCCGCGACGGGACGGCGAAACCTTCTTTTTCGGAACGGCCATGGCGCCGAGCCTCTCTGTCGATCAAGCTTGAGGGGATGCAATGAGCCGCGCGCTCTACCACCACCCCCACCGGGCCGCAAGCGGCGTGACCCCGTCGGGACACAGGTCTGATCACCCCTGGCGCAGCTTTGCAAGCGCGGCGAAGGGATTCGGCTGGGCCGCCGGGGTTTCGGGCTCCTCCGCCGGGTCCATCGGGGGCAGTTCGGCGCCCTCCGCCCGGGGATAGGGATCGAGCGCCAGGGAAAGCTGCTCGGCCACCGCCTCCCCCAGCTCGACCTGGCCACCCTGGCTTTCGATCTCGTCGGGGCTGTCGGGGTCGTCGTCTGCGGGCTCCGCCCCTTCCTCCAGGATGCGCAGGTCGAGCGGCGCGTCCACCGCCTGGGAAACCGGCTCCAGCGTCACCACGCAGGCCTGCTCGACCCTCGCCAGCAGCCGGCCCCGGGCCCGCCAGGACCCGCCGGGCTCCGGCACGATGCGCAGGCCCGCGGAGACCGACGCAACGCCGAGGATGCCGAAGCGCCGCGCCAGCGCCGCGCATTCCGCCGGCGTCGCCTCCAGCGTCACCTCGCGCGGCTCGGCCGACAGCCGCACCAAGCGGGAGAATTCGGGCTTCATGCCGCGTCCCCCGGAAACCGCACCGCGCCGGCGACTAGCCGGTCGAAGGGCTGCGCGGCGAGCGCCGCATCCGCCGCCGCGGCATGCGCGGCCAGCGCCCCGGCCGCGCCGGGCGGCGCGCGGCCGCGCCAGACATTGCGGTCAAGCGCCTCCGTCAGCGCCGCCAGGTCGCCCGCCCGCAGCGCCTTGTCATAGGCCTGGGCGCGGCCGTGGAAGGCCTCCCACATGCGCTTCACGCGCTTGCCGACCGCGAGGTCGCCCACCCCCATCTCGCGCAGGTTCACGGCCATGTCCGCGAACATCGCGTCGAACACGGCCTGCGCCAGGTCCTTCGCGCGGGGATCGGGATCGCGCGCGATGCGGCAGACCAGCAGCCCCGCATGCAACGACACCAGGTCGAAGCGCCCCTCCAGCGTGTCGGGCACGGCGAGCGATCCGAACAGCGCGGGATCGCGCGCCGCCCCGACCGCGGCGGCGTAGAGCTCGAAGCCCGCGCGCTCATGCGGCTTGCGGGCGAAAAGGCCGAGAAGGCCCATGGCTTTCAGCGCGCTCCTCGCATGATGGACCAGCGCGCGCTCCCCGCGCGATGGACGCCCCGGATGGGCGGGGGCGCAATTGACCGCGCCGCGCGCCAGTGGCATGCGAACCACATGGTCCGCCCCCCGCCGATGGTCAACGCATCGCGCCACGCGCTCATGCTCGGCGCGGCCGCCCTGCTGGCCCTCGCCGGCTGTTCCTGGCTGCCGGCGGCGCCGCCCATCCCCCGCGTCGGCGAGATCTTCGCCAGCCCCAGCCAGGTGCGCGGCCACATGGTCACCGCCGAGCAGCTGGACCAGGTCACCCCCGGCGTCTCCACCCGCGACGACGTGCAGGCCGCGCTGGGCTCACCGACGACGACCGCGACCTTCGACGACAACGAATGGTACTACATCGGCGCAATCAGCCGCCCGCGCCCCGCCCGCACCATGGGGATCGAGGACCAGCAGGTCGTCGTCGTCACCTTCAACCCGCAGGGCACCGTCGCGGGCATCCGCCGCCTCGGCGCCGAGGATGGCCGCCAGGTCCGTGTCGTGCAGCGCGAGACCCCTTCCCCGGGCAGCGAGCGCAGCTTCATGCAGCAGCTCTTCGGGAATGTCGGGCGCCTCGGCCCGGGCCTCAGCGGCCAGCAGTCGACGCAGGGGCCGGGCACGCAATCGCCGCGCTGACCGCGGCGCCCCGCAGGGAACCAGCATGGCCCAGGATGCCGCCGGCGCGCCGCCCAGCCTGGAGATCGAGGGCAGCCAAGCCCTGATCCGCCTCAACCGCCCGCGCCAGCACAACCGCATCGAGCCTGTGGACCTGCTGGAGCTGACCCGCCTGCTCGATCGGATCGAGGCGACGGAGGGCCTGCGCGTGCTGGTGATCACCGGCACCGGCAGGTCCTTCTCCTCCGGCGCGCATATCGGCGAGCTCGGCCAGGCGAGCGCGCAGAAATTTCCCGACTTCGCCGCCGTGATGGACCGCATCGAGCGCTTCCCGCTGCCGACGATCTGCGCGCTGAACGGCGGCGTCTATGGCGGCTCCACCGACCTCGCGCTGGCCTGCGACTTCCGCATCGGCGTGACGGGGATGCAGTTCCGCATGCCGGCGGCAGCCCTCGGCGTGCACTACTATCCCGGCGGGCTGCGCCGCTATGTCTCGCGCCTCGGGCTGAACACGGCGAAGCGGATGTTCCTGCTGGCCGAGACGATCGGCGCGGAGGAACTGCTGAAGCTCGGCTACCTCAATGAGCTCGTGGAGCCAGACCGCCTGATGCCGCGCGTCGCGGAGCTCGCGGAGCGGATGGCCGGCCATGCGCCGCTGGTGATGCGGGGGGTGAAGAAGGCGCTGGACGACATCGCGCGCGGCGAGGCCGACGACGCCGAGATCGCCGCGCGCGCCGGGCGCGTCGCCGCCGGCGAGGACGCGCGGGAGGGGCGCCTCGCCTGGCTCGAGAAGCGCCCGCCGCGCTTCACCGGTCGCTGAGGCCCATCAGGCCGGCTGCGCCACCCGGGCCGGCCGCAGCACGGTCACCAGCACCAGCGCCAGCACGAGGCCGGGCAGCACCGACAGGTTCTGCGCGTTCCACCCGAAGGCCGCGTGCACCCAGCCCGAGCCGAGCGCCGTGCAGGCCACGGTCCCGAAGACGATGAAGTCGTTCGCGGCCTGCGCGCGCACCTTCTCGGCCGGCGAATGCGCCTCGGCCAGCAGCGTGGTCGCGCCGGTGAACATGAAGTTCCAGCCGAGCCCGAGCAGCGCCAGCGCACCCGCGAAGTGGCCGAAGCTCAGGCCCATCACGGCGACCGCGACGCAGGCCATGTTGAGCAGCACGCCGGCGGCGATCACGGGCCGCGCGCCGAAGCGGGCGATGATCCGCCCCGTCACGAAGCCCGGCGCGAACATCGCCAGCGCATGCGCCTGGATCACGGTGGCGGAGGCCGCGAGCGCGAAGCCGCAGGCCATCATCTCGAGCGGCGTCGAGACCATCAGCAGGTTCATCGTGCCGTAGGCGATCGCGGCAGTCAGCGCCGCCGTCAGGAAGGCCGGGCGGCGGATGATCTCCAGCAGCGGCGTCGGGCTGGCCTGGCGCGGCGGCGCCGGCGGCAGGCGGACGAAGGACAACAGCGCCGCGCAGGCCACCGGCAGGATCGCCAGGATCAGGTAGGTGCCGAGGAAGAAGAAGGGCTCGATCAGGTCGCGCGTGTGCTTCACCAGCTCCGGCCCGAAGATCGCCGACAGCACGCCGCCCGCCATCACCAGCGCAATGGCGCGCGGGCGGTAGGCCGGCGTCGCGACCTCCGACGCGGCGAAGCGGTAGTGCTGGGCGATGCCGAAGCCGATGCCCGCCGGCAGGCCGCCGGCGGTGTAGAGCCAGAAATCGTGCCGCCAGATGCCCGCCGCGAAGACCAGGGTGCCGACCAGCATGCAGGCCGCGCCCATCAGGAAGCCCGCGCGCCGGCCGAGCCGGGCGAAAATGATCCCGGCGGGAATGGACGCCGCCATGGTCGCGACCCATTGCAGCCCGAGCGGCAGCGTCGCCAGGCCCTTGTCCTCGGCCAGGCTGAAGCCGATCAGCGCCGACATGGTGATCTGCCCGACGGCCGAGGCGTTCATCGTGGCCTGGCAGAAGAACAGCAGCAGGACGTCGAGCTTCATCCGCCGCTCGTCGGCGGCGGCCTGCAGCGCGGGCTGTAGAGTGGTCACCCGAAGTGGCTCCATCCCCCTCGGGGCAGCGGGATCTCTGCCCCCGAGCCATCCAGCACGACCACGCCCGATCCGTCCATGAACCGACCGATGCGCGAGACGGGGGTCTGCGTTGCGCGCGCGGCCTCCAGCACGCGATCCGCTTCTCCCGGCGGCGCGGCGAAGAGCAATTCATAGTCGTCGCCGCCGGCCAGGATGCGGGCCAGCAGCCCGGGATCGGCAGCGAGCGCGGCGCGGGCGGGGTCCGAGAGCGGAACCGACGCCGCCTCGATCACGGCTGCGCAGCCCCCGGCGCGGGCGAGGTGGCCGAGGTCCTGCACCAGTCCGTCCGACACGTCCATCGCCGCCGCCGCGATGCCGGCCAGCGCCCGGCCGAGCGCGAGGCGCGGCCGCGGCAGGCGGTAGCGCTCCGCCAGTTCCGGGTCCGGCGGCAGCCCGCCGGTCAGCGACAGCAGGCCGAGCGCCCCGTCGCCGATCGTCCCCGACACCCAGAGCTCGTCGCCGGGCTTCGCGCCCTGCCGGCGCAACGCCCTGCCGGGCTCGACGCTGCCGACGATGGTCAGCGAGAAGCTCGCCGGTCCCGGCGTCGCGACCGTGTCGCCGCCGAGGAGGTGCAGGCGGAATGCCCGCTGGTCCTCCGCGAGCCCGGCCGCGAAGCGCGCGATCCAGTCGTCCGGCGTGCCCTTTGGGAAGGCGCAGGTCATGAGGTAGCCGAGCGGCGTCGCGCCCATTGCGGCGAGGTCGGAGAGGTTGGTGCGGAGAAGCTTGCGCCCGATGGTCTCCGGCGGGTCGTCGGCGAGGAAATGCACGCCCTCGACGATGGCGTCCGCGGCGAGGACGAGCTGTTGGCCGGGCGGCAGGTCCAGCAGCGCGGCGTCGTCGGAGAGCCCGAGCGAACCCGGGCCCGCGAGCGGGCGGAAATGGCGCGCGATCAGGGAGAATTCGGGGGGGAGGTCATCGGTGGTCACTCTTGGCCCTCCCCTATCAGAGCTGCCCTCCCCCGCTCCAACGCTCCCCTCCCCCGCAAGCGGGGGAGGGAGGGGGTGGGCGTGCAGAGGATGTAGGGTGCGCTGGACGAAGCACCTCCACCCTGACCCTCTCCCGCTGGTGGGGGAGGGAAGTGTTCAGCCGGGGGAGCAAACCAAGGAGTAGGCAGAAGCCCCTACCGCCCGAACTCGTCCCCCCGGTAGCGCTTCGCCAGCGCCTCCAGCACGCCATTCGCGAATTTCGGCTCATCCCCCGCGAAGAAGCCATGTGCGACGTCGAGATACTCGTTGATCACCACCCGCATCGGCGGGTCGTTCGGCGTCATCAGCTCCGCCGCCGCGGCGCGCAGAAGCGCGCGCAGCACGGGATCGAGCTTCTCGAGCGGCCAGTCCTTCGCCAGCACCGGCGCGAGCGCCGCGTCGATCTCCTCGATCCGGCCCGCCGCGGCACGCACCAGGCGCGCAAACAGCCGCACATCGGCCTCAGGCACGCGCCCCTCGCCGAAGCTCTCCTCGGCCTCGTTCGGACCGAGCCGATGCCGCACGAACTGCTCGATCACGACTTCGGGGTTCTCGACCCCTTGCTCCGACTGAAACAGCGCCTGCACCGCCGCGACGCGCGCTCCGGTGCGCGGGCGGCCGGCGCCGACCCGGCCGCGCGCGGCCGTCTTCACCGGCGCCCCCCCTGCAGGGCCGCCGACTTCATCGTCCAGGCGCGTGCCAGCGCGACCTGGCCGAGCAGCGCATGCGCCGCCTCCGCGCCCTTGTTCATGCGGTCGTCGCGCGAGCGCGCGATCGCCTGGTCGAGATTGTCCACCGTGAGCAGCCCGAAGCCCACCGGGATGCCGGTCTCGGCCGTGATCGCCATCACGCCCTGGCAGACCGCGTCGCAGATGAAGGTGTAATGGTCGGTCTCGCCGCGCACCACGCAGCCCAGCAGCAGGAAGCCGTCCCAGAGCTGGCGCTTGATCGCCATGCGCAGCGCGGCTGGCAGCTCATAGGCGCCGGCGACGTCCACGACCTCGACCTGCGCCCCGACCTCGGCCAGCACGGCCTCGGCGCCGGCACGCATGCCGCCCACGACATCGGCGTAGTAGGGCGCCTGGATCACCAGCAGGCGCGCCGGCGGTCCGTCGAGATGCGCGGGCGCCCGGTCCGGGCTGTCTTTCGTGCTCACTCGGTGTCCTTCGGGATCGGGCGCGTCTCGACCACGGTCAGCCCGTAGCCTTCGAGACCGACGACCGGGCGCGGGTTGTCGGACAGGCGGACGATCTCGCGCAAGCCCAGATCGGCCAGAATCTGCGCCCCGATGCCGTAGTCCCGGATCTCGGCCGAGGCGGCCTGCCGCGACCGCAGGGACCGGATCGTCTGCGACAGACCGTCGGGCCGCCAGTCCCGCAGCATCACGACGACACCCCTGCCCTCGGCGTCGATCGCGCGCATGGCCTGGTGGAGGTCGCGCTCCGCCCGGCCGGCGACAAGGTCGCGCAGCATGGAGGCCGCGTGCATCCGCACCGTGACGGGCCCCGGCCGCGCAATGTCACCCTTGACCAGCGCCAGATGCTCCCCGGCGTCGAGCGTCGAGGAATAGACGACCACGCGCCAGGTTCCGCCGATGCCCTCGACCGAGCCTTCCTCGACCCGCTGCACCAGCCGTTCGGTCCGGCGCCGATGCGCGATCAGGTCGGCGATGGTGCCGAGCTTGAGGCCGTGATGCTGCGCGAAGGCCACGAGGTCGGGCATGCGCGCCATCGTCCCGTCGTCGTTCATGATCTCGCAGATCACGCCGGCGGGGTTGAGGCCGGCGAGCCGCGCGAAATCGACCGCCGCCTCGGTATGCCCCGCGCGCACCAGCACGCCGCCGTCGCGTGCGACGAGGGGGAAGACATGGCCGGGCGTCACGATGTGCTCGCGCCCCAGCTCGGGGTTGATGGCCACGGCGACGGTACGCGCGCGGTCGGCGGCGGAGATGCCGGTCGTCACCCCGTCGCGCGCCTCGATGGAGACGGTGAAGGCGGTCTGGTGCCGCGTGCCGTTGGACTGCGCCATCAGCGGCAGGCCGAGCTGCTCGACGCGCGAGCGCGTCATCGCCAGGCAGATCAGCCCGCGGGCGTAGCGCGCCATGAAGTTGATGGCGTCCGGCGTCGCGAACTGCGCGGGGATCACCAGGTCGCCCTCGTTCTCCCGGTCCTCGTCGTCCACCAGGATGAACATCCGGCCGCGGCGCGCTTCCTCGAGCAGTTCCTCGGCGGGGCTGACGAACTCCGTGAAGCTCGTCCTGGCGACCTCGACGTTCACTTCTCGAACTCCCGCAACCTGGCGACGTAGCGCGCCACCGTGTCGATCTCGATGTTCACCCTGCCACCGGGCTGAAGCGTCGCAAATGTGGTCACGGTGGCGGTATGGGGAATGATATTCACCCCGAACACCTCGCCTTCGACCTCGTTGACCGTCAGCGACACGCCGTCGATCGCGATGGATCCCTTGGGCGCGATGAAGCGCGCAAGGGCGGCCGGCGCGCGGAAGCGCCAGCGGACCGAGCCGTGCTCCGGGGCGGCCGACAGCACCTCCGCCACCCCGTCCACATGGCCCGCGACGATATGCCCGCCGAGCTCGTCGCCGACGCGCAGGCTGCGCTCCAGGTTCACGCGGCTGCCGGGCTTCCAGCCGCCCAGCATCGTCTTGGACAGCGTCTCGGCCGAGGCCTCCACCGCGAACCAGTCGCCGCCGAGCTCGACAGCCGTCAGGCAGACCCCCGAGCAGCAGATGGAGGCACCGAGCGCGACCGGCGGGTTCGCGAGGAACCCCGGCGAGGTGCCGATGATCATACGGTGGTCGTGCCCGCCGCCGATCGGCAGGACCTCGCGGACGGTGCCGAGGTCGGTGACGATCCCGGTGAACATGGGTCAGGTCCTCTCGAACTCGGTGAGCCAGTCCGGCCCGAGGGGGCGGGCGGCGACGCGCGTGAATCTGGGCATGGCGGCCAGGACCTCAACCGGCAGGGGATAGGCGGCGGGCAGGCCGTCGCCCCCCATTACGCCCGGGGCATGGAACCAAGCGAGCCGGTCCACAAGCCCTTCCCGCAGCAGGGCGGCCGCGATGCCGGCGCCGCCCTCGGCTAGCACGCGCGTCACGCCGCGCTGGGCAAGCGCGCCGAGGAGGGCCGCCATCCTCAGCCCCTCATCGCAAGGCGCGATGGTCGCGACGTCGGCGCCGGCGTCGAGATAGGGCGCCAGCGTCGCGGGCTTGTGGCCGGGGATGGTGGCCAGCAGGGTCGGATGTTCCCGCGCGGTCGCGAAGACCCGCGCGGTCGGCGGCGTGCGCAGCCTGGCGTCGGCGATCACCCGCAGCGATTTCGTGGGCGCCACGCCGGGCAGCCGGCAGGACAGGTCGGGATCGTCGGCGACCGCGGTCCCGCTGCCCACCAGGATCGCGTCGTGCCGCGCGCGCATCGCATGCGCCTCGCGCCGCGCCTCCGGGCCGGTGATCCATCTGCTCTCTCCCGCCGCGGTGGCGATGCGGCCGTCCAGCGTCGTCGCGAGCTTCAGGGTCACGAAGGGCCGGCCTTCGCGGATGCGACGGGCGAAGCCAGCATTGATCGCCTGCGCCTGCTCCTCGAGCAGGCCCTCCACGACCTCGATGCCGGCATCCCGCAGGCGCGCGAAGCCGCGCCCGTCCACGCGGGGATCGGGATCGCGCATGGCGCAGATGACCCGGGAAATGCCGGCTGCGATCAGCGCGTTGCAGCAGGGCGGCGTACGGCCGTGATGCGAACAGGGCTCGAGCGTGACATAGGCCGTCGCCCCGCGCGCGAGCCCGCCGGCGCGCCGCAGCGCCTCCGTCTCCGCATGCGGGCGGCCGCCGGGCTGGGTCCAGCCGCGGCCGACCACCTGGCCGTCACGCACCAGCACGCAGCCGACCGAGGGGTTCGGCCACGTGTTGCCGAGCCCCCGCCTGGCAAGCGCCAGGGCGGCCTGCATGTGCTCGACGTCCTGCAAGTCACCCCTCGTCCATCAAGCCGAGGAAAGCCCCGAAATCCTTCGCCTCGCGGAAGTTCCGGTAGACCGAGGCGAAGCGAACATAGGCCACCTGGTCCACGTCGCGCAGCGTCTCGAGCACGATGTCGCCGATGCGCCGCGACGTGACCTCGCTGTCGGCCTCCACTTCAAGCCGGCGCTGGATGCCGTTGACGATGCGCTCGATCCGTTCGTCGTCGAAGGGGCGTTTGCGCAGCGCGACGCGCACGGACCGCGCGAGCTTGTCGCGGTCGAAGGGCACGCGGCGGCCGTCGGTCTTGATGACGGTCAGCTCGCGCAGCTGGACGCGCTCGAAGGTGGTGAAGCGATTGCCGCAGCCCGGGCAGGAGCGCCGCCGCCGGATCGAGGCGCCGTCCTCGGCGGGACGGCTGTCCTTCACCTGCGTGTCCTCGTTCCCGCAGAAGGGGCAGCGCATGGGTCTAGAGCCCCCTTCCCCGCATCTCGACTTCCCTCCCCCGCAAGCGGGGGAGGGTCAGGGTGGGGGTACGAGGATGAGCGCGCACCTGACCTCCGCACCCCCACCCCAGCCCTCCCCCGCTTGCGGGGGAGGGAGGCGCGAAGCGGGGGAGCGAAGCATGCACGCCTCTCACCTCACTGATAGATCGGAAACCGCCGGCACATCTCCAGCACGCGCGCCTTCACGCGTTCCTCGACCGCCGCGTTCGCCTCCGGCGAGTTCGCCGCTGCGAGCCCGTCCAGCACCTCACCGATCATCCGGCCGACCTCGCGGAACTCCGCCTCGCCGAAGCCGCGCGTGGTCGCCGCCGGCGAGCCCAGCCGCACGCCGGACGTCACCATCGGCTTCTCCGGATCGAAGGGGATCGCGTTCTTGTTGCAGGTGAGGTGCGCGCGGTTCAGCCCGCCTTCCGCGATCTTCCCGTTCAGCTTCTTCGGCCTCAGGTCAACCAGGACCAGGTGGTTGTCCGTGCCGCCCGTCACGAGGTCGAGCCCCTGCGCCTTCAGCTCCTCGCCGAGCGCCGCGGCGTTGGCGACGACCTGCTTCGCATAGGCGCGGAACTCCGGCTTCAGCGCCTCGCCGAAGGCGACTGCCTTGGCGGCGATGACATGCATCAGCGGCCCGCCCTGCAGGCCCGGGAAGACGGCGCTGTTGAACTTCTTCGCCAGCGCCTCGTCGTTGGTCAGGATCAGCCCGCCGCGCGGCCCGCGCAGCGTCTTGTGCGTGGTGGTCGTGACGACATGCGCATGCGGGATCGGCGAGGGATGCGCCCCGCCGGCGACCAGGCCCGCGAAGTGGGCCATGTCCACCATGAAGTACGCGCCGATCTCGGCCGCAATGGCGCGGAAGCCAGCGAAATCCCAGTGCCGCGCGTAAGCCGAGCCGCCCGCGATGATCAGCTTCGGCCTGTTCTCCAGCGCGATCCGCCGGACCTCGGCCATGTCGATCAGCTGGTCCTCGCGCCGCACGGTGTAGGGCACCGGCTTGAACCATTTGCCCGAGAGGTTCGCCGGCGAGCCATGCGTCAGGTGCCCGCCGGCCGCGAGGTCGAGGCCCATGAAGGCGTCGCCGGGCTGCAGCAACGCCAGGAACACCGCCTGGTTGGCCTGCGCGCCGCTGTGCGGCTGGACATTGGCGAAGCCGCAGCCAAAGAGCTTCGTCACGCGCTCGATCGCCAGCGTCTCCGCGATATCAACGAACTCGCAGCCCCCGTAGTAGCGGCGACCCGAATAGCCTTCGGCGTATTTGTTGGTCAGCACGCTGCCCTGCGCTTCCAGCACGGCGCGGGAGACGATGTTCTCGCTCGCGATCAGCTCGATGCCGTCCTGCTGGCGGCCGAGCTCGAGGCCGATGGCGCGGGCCAGCTCGGGGTCGGTCTCCGCCACGCCCGCCTGGAAGAAGCGGGCGGGCGTCATCGCCGGGGTCTGCTCGTTCATGGCCGGGGGCTCCACTCCGGGGTCAGTTTCTTCACGCGGCGCTCGTGCCGCCCGCCGCCGAAGGGCGTGGCCAGGAAGGCGCGTAGCGCATCCAGCGCGACCTCCGGCCCGGTCACCCGGGCGCCGAGGGCGAGCACGTTGGCGTCGTTGTGCTCGCGGGAAAGGCGGGCGCCGGTCACGTCATGGACCAGGGCGCAGCGGATGCCGGCGTGGCGGTTGGCGGCGATCGAGATGCCGATCCCCGTCCCGCAGACCAGCACGCCGAAGCGCGCCCGCCCGCCGGTCACGGCCTGCGCGACGGCATCGGCGAAATCGGGGTAGTCCACGCTCTCGGGCCCGTTCGTGCCCATGTCGAGCGCCGGATGGCCCGCGGCCTCCAGTGCTTCCTTCAGCAGGGCCTTCATCGCGACGCCGGCATGGTCGGAGCCGAGCGCGACGGGGGTGTCGGCAGGTTTCATGGAGGAGGGTTACCACGCCCTGTGTCCCCCCGGAACCTCCGACACCAGGGCTTGCGTGCATCCCTGCCCTGCCAGCCCGGGCGGAGAGGGTTCCCGCCCCGCCGGGCCGGCCGGGCGGAACGCCGTGCCCCGGCCCGTCGAGGGCGGAGCAAGGCTTCCCCGCCCTTCCCCTCCCGACCCCGCCTGTGCGACGACTCGCGCCACGCCGGCCACCAGCGGAGGATGCCCGTGACCTACACCAACCCCGAGACCATCGCGCTGCATGCGGGGTGGCGGGCGGACCCGACCACCGGCTCGGTCGCCGTGCCGATCCACCAGACCACGTCCTACCAGTTCAAGGACACCGGCCACGCCGCAAGGCTGTTCGGGCTGGAGGAGATGGGCTTCATCTACACCCGCCTGATGAACCCGACTCAGGACGTGCTGGAGCAGCGCGTCGCCGCGCTCGAAGGCGGCGTCGCGGCCCTGGCGCTCGGCTCGGGCCAGGCGGCGACCGCATTCTCCGTGCTGAACCTCTGCACGCCCGGCGACAACGTGGTGTCCTCGACCGACCTCTATGGCGGCACCTGGAACCTGTTCGGCAACACGCTGAAGAGCCTCGGTGTCGAAGTGCGCTTCGTCGATCCGGCCGACCCGGAGGCCTTCGCGCGCGCCACCGACGCGCGGACCCGCTGCTACTACGCCGAGACGCTGCCCAACCCGAAGCTGCAGGTCTTCCCGATCGCGGAAGTCGCGGCGATCGGCCGCAAGCTTGGCGTGCCGCTGATCATGGACAACACGGCGGCGCCGGTGATCTGCAAGCCGCTCGCGATGGGGGCGGCGGTGGTGATGCACTCCACCACCAAGTTCATCGGCGGCCACGGCACCTCGATCGGCGGCATCGTGGTGGATGGCGGCAATTTCGACTGGGAAGCCCATGCAGAGCGCTTCCCCACGCTGAACACGCCCGACCCCAGCTATCACGGCGCGGTCTGGACGCAGGCGGTCAAGCCGATGGGGCCGGTCGCCTACATCATCCGCATGCGCACCTGCCTGCTGCGCGACCTCGGCGCGCCGATGGCGCCGATGAACGCCTTCCTTTTCATCCAGGGGATGGAGACGCTGCCGCTGCGCATGGAGCGGCACTGCGCTAACGCGCTCAAGGTCGCCGCCTGGCTGGCCAGGCACCCGGAGGTCACGCAGGTCATCCACCCCTCCCTGATGAGCGGCGAGGCCAGGCGGCGCGCCGACGCCGCGCTGAAGGGCGGCTATGGCAGCCTGATGGGTTTCGAGCTGAAGGGCGGCATGGAGGCTGGCAAGCGCTTCATCGACGCGCTCAAGATGTTCTACCACGTCGCCAATATCGGCGATGCGCGGAGCCTGGCGATCCACCCGGCCTCGACGACGCACAGCCAGCTCTCTCCGGAGGAGCAGGCCGCAACGGGCGTGACGCCGGGCTATGTGCGGCTCTCCATCGGCATCGAGCATATCGACGACATCATCGCCGACCTCGACCAGGCGCTGGCTTCCGCGGCGCCGATGAAGGCCGCCGCCGAATGAATGCCTTCGAGAAGGGGCATGCCGTCAGTCTGGAGGCGCCGGCGCAACCCGGCGCCTTCCCCGCGCTGCGCCTGCGCCGCAACCGTGTGGATGCCTTCACGCGACGCCTGGTCGCGGAGAACCGGCTGTCCACCGACGACCTGATCTGGCCGATCTTCGTCATCGAGGGCACGGCGACGGAAACGCCCGTCGCCTCCATGCCCGGCGTGAAACGCGTGACGCTCGATCGCCTCGTCGCGCATGTGGAGCCCGCGGTGAAGCTCGGCGTGCCCGCGGTCGCGCTGTTCCCCGCGACGCCGGCGGCGAAGAAGGACGCCGAGGGGACGGAGGCGAAGAACCCGGGGAACCTCATGTGCAGCGCCGCGCGCCTGCTCAAGAAGGAATTCCCGGAGCTCGGCCTCATCGGCGACGTCGCGCTCGATCCCTACACCGACCACGGCCATGACGGCGTGCTGCGCGAGGGTCCGGGCGGGCACTACGTCGCCAATGACGAGACGCTCGAGATCCTGGCGATCCAGTCCGTCATCCAGGCCGAGGCCGGCATCGACGTCATCGCGCCATCCGACATGATGGACGGCCGCATCGGCGGTATTCGTGCAGCGCTTGATAGGCGTGGGCTCATCCACACCCGCATCATGAGCTACGCCGCGAAATACGCCTCCGCCTTCTACGGCCCGTTCCGCGACGCCGTGGGATCAGGCGGCGCGCTGAAGGGCGACAAGAAGACCTACCAGATGGACCCCGCGAATTCCGACGAGGCGCTGCGCGAGGTCGCGCTGGATCTCTCGGAAGGCGCTGACATGGTCATGGTCAAGCCCGGCATGCCCTATCTCGACATCGTCCGCCGGGTGAAGGACCGCTTCGCCGTGCCGACCTTCGCCTACCAGGTGTCGGGCGAGTACGCGATGATCATGGCGGCCGTCGAGCGCGGCTGGACGGATCGCGACAAGGCGATGCTGGAGAGCCTGCTCGGCTTCAAGCGCGCGGGCTGCGACGGCGTGCTGACCTATTTCGCCGTGGATGCCGCGCGTCTCCTGAAGGAGCGCGGCGGCTGAGCAGCAGGGGCGAGGTCCATGCGCTGCGCCGTCCCTGGCACGGCGCCTCTGACAGGCCGGGCGAGCCCGCGGTCGCGGCGCTGCGGCTGCAGCGCGCCGAGGTCGAGGCGCTGCTCGCCTTAAGGCATGCCGAGCCCGGCGAGGAGGAGAACCTGGCGTGGTGGCGCCTGCAGCGCGTGCGCCTCGCCCGCCTGCCGCTGATGACCGAGGCCGAGCGCGCCGCCCTGCCCGCGCTGCCCCGCCCGCCGGCGACCGCGCTGTCCTGGTGGCAGGGCGTGAAGCTGCGGGCCGGCGTGCTGAAGATCGAGGCGGAGGCGCCGCCGCGCGGCATCGCGCGGCGGCTTTGACACGCGGCCCTTCGCGGGGTCGTCACACACCGCGGAAGAAGCGCAGCATCTCCCACGACGCGTCCGGTCCGAGCGGGTCGGTGTAGCTGCCGGCCGGGCTGCCGCCGGACCACGCATGGCCCGCGCCATGCACGACCGATTGTTCGAGCACGACGCGGCCTTGCGCATCCTCGTGCCGCATCCGCGTCCACGCATGCCCGCCCGGCACGGCGCCACGCTCGACCGATCGGCGCAACCGCGCGGGGCCGCCGGACTGCGCGATCACCTGGTCGCCGTTCACGGGGTTGACAGTCGCGTCGCGATCCGTGTGGAACACGATCGTCGGCACGACCCGCCCGCCGGGCGCGGCGACGGGCGAGCCCGCCCGCATCGCGGCCAGCGCCGAGGGCAGGTCGCGCGCGGATCCGCAGGCAAGGCCGGAATGCACGCCCACCGCGGCGAACAACTCGGGATAGGCCTGCCCCATGACCGCCGCCGCGGCGCCGCCCGCGGAAAGCCCTGCGACGTAGACGCGGCGCGGGTCCACCCCGTATTCCGCCACGACCTGCTGCGCAATGCCGGCAAGAAGCGCCGGCTCCCCTGCGTCGCGGCGCTGGTCGGCGGGGTTGAACCAGTTCCAGCAGCGCTGCGCATTCGCCGTCCGCGGCTGCGATGGATAGGCGACGAGAAGCCCGTGTTCCTCGGCATGCATGTTCATCTGCGTGCCAGCCGCGAAATCCTCGGGCGTCTGCGTGCAGCCATGCAGCATCAGCAGCAGCGGCGGCGCCGCATCCTTCCCGAGGCTCGCCGGGACGTAGAGCCGGTAGTCGCGGTGGCCATCGCCGGCGGCGAAGCTGCCGCTGAGGAACCGGCCCCCCGGCACCGCCGCCTCAGCCTCCGCCGGGCGCATAGTGTCGCAGGCCGAGGTCGAGGCCCCGCCGGACGACGGATTGGCGCTCCGCCTCGGCATGGCGTTCGATCTGATTGCAGATGGCCGTCCGGATGAAGTCGGTCCGATTGCCGTAGAGGCCGTCCTGCACGAGGAGGTCGATATGGCCGAGGTCAATGTGACCGAGGTTGATCTTGACCTTCTCGCTCTCTCCGCCCGGCTTGGGGCGAAGTTCGTGCAGGCCTCCCACACTCCATCCCTCCGCCATGCACTGGGATGGTATTTGGACGGCCGGCGCGCGCGATCGAGGAGGCGCGGCGCCTATTCCACCTGCATACTCAGCTCCCGCACCAGCGGCCGCACCGCCGCGATCTGCGCGTGCACCGCCTGGGCGAACTCCGCCTGCGGGTTGCCGCCGGGCTCGGCACCGAGCTCCGTGATCCGTGCCGCCAGCGGCGGATGATGCGCCGCGGCCGTGATCTCCTGGACCAGCCTGGCCTGCACCGGCTCCGGCGTCCGTGCCGGGGCGAAGAAGCCGTTCCAGCCATAGAGCTCGGCATTCGGGAAACCCTGCTCGCGCACCGTCGGCACATCGGGCAGCGCACGCGCCCGCTGCGCCGCCAGCGTCGCCACCGGTCGAAGCGCGCCCGACCGGATATGCGGCAGCGCCGTCGAGAGCTGGTCGCCGCCGAAGGCAATGCGCCCGGCCAGCATGTCCTGCACCAGCGGCGCCGCGCCACGGAACGGCACATGCTCCATCTGGAAGCCGCCGTCGCGCTTCAGCACCTCGCCGATCAGGTTGATGGTGCTGCCCGGCCCGGTGGAGCCGTAGAAGGCCGGCGAGTTCTGTGCCTTGGCCCAGGCCACCAGCTCCTTCAGGTCGCGCGCGGGCACCTGCGCCCCGACCAGCAGCATCATCGGCACATTGGCGCCGAGCGTCAGTGGCGCGAAGTCGCGCTCGATCGAATGCGGCGCGCGGTTCGCGAATTCCAGCGCCGCGGTCGTCGTGGAGAAGGTGAGGTTGTGGAATAGCAGGGTCTGCCCGTCCGGCGCCGCCTTGGCCACGGCATCGGCGCCGATCGACCCGCCGGCGCCGCCGCGGTTCTCCACAACGACGGACACGCCCATCGTCTCGGTCAGGCGCTGCGCGTAGAGCCGGGCCAGCACGTCCGTCGTGCCGCCCGCGGGAAACGGCACGACGACGCGGATCGGGCCGCTGGGCTGCCAGGCCTGCGCGCGGGCGAGGCCCGGCAGGGCGAGAAGGCCGGCGGCGACGCCGAGGCTGCGGCGGGCGATCATCATGCGCTTTCCTCCCGTGGATTGCCGCGATTGGGCGGCTGGCGCGGGACGTCGTCAAGCGCCGCCGCCGCGCCGGTGAGGGACGATCCCGTGAGCCGCGGGTAGCGCCATGGGGCCGGCGACACGGCCGCGGCCCGGACTCGAATCGCGCGGGCAGGCTTACGCGCCGGCCCCGGCCGCCGCATGCTGCAGGCCGAAGGGGCGGCGCGGCCGGCGCGCGGCCCCCGGCGGAGACTGCCCGGGGTGGATGAGCGTCGCTTCCTGTCCGGCGTGATTGCGGGCGCGGCCGCGCTGGCCGTGTCCTTCCTGCTCCAGCTCGTGCTCGCCGCGATGCTGGATGCGGGCGTCGTGCTGCTGCTGCTGTCGCTGCTGGCGCCGCTGCCGGGCCTGGCGGTGACGATGTCCTGGCTCAGCGACGCGACCTGGCGCCTGGCCTGCGGCGCGGCGCTGCTCCTGCTGCTGCCCTTCCTGGCGGCCACGATGCCGGAATCCCGGCTGCTTGGCCTGGTATCCACCACCACGGTTGAGGAAGCGCCGGCCGAGTGGCTGGCCGCGGCCCTGGTGCTGCCCGGCGCCGCGCCGGACGAGCGGCGGCAGCGCCGCGTCGCCAACCCCGCGGGCGGGCAGTTCATGGTCGCCCCGGTCTTCGGCGCGGGCTGGTCGCGCAGCGGCGCGGTCCGCATGGCCGCCGTCCAGGACCTGGCTGAGGGCGCCGAGCCCGCGCCATGGGCCCTGCCCGGCGGCATGCTGAAGCTGCTGCACGACGACGCCCGGTCGGCCGCGGTCCGCGCCGCGCTCGCCGAGACCGGGCTGCAGGCGGCGCCCGACATCGTCATCGGCCGCTGGACGGGGCAGCCCGGCCGCGCCCTGCTGGACGCCGCGACGCCGGTCCTCCTGGCCTATGGTGCGGGGGTGGTGGCCTGGGTGACGCTGCTCTCGCTGCGGTCGAGCAAGCCCCTGCGCGGCCGCGCCCGGCGCCGCTGAAGCCAAATTACCACGGCAGCTTATGCCCTAACGCCCTTCCAGGAACTTCGTGACGGCCTGGATCTGCGCGGCGTCCATCAGCGCCGGCGCATGGCCGATGTCGGGGAAGGTCACCAGCGACACGGCAGGCCGCTGCGCCATCGCCGCGGCGGTCTCGGCGTCCAGGATGTCGCTGTCGCCGCCGCGCAGCAGCAGCGTCGGCACCGTGACGCGCAGCCAGATCGGCGTCAGATCCACCTCGCCCGGCGGTGCCTTGGCGATCGGGACGGCGATGGCGGGGTCGTAATGCATGGCCAGCCGTCCATCCGGGAGGGATCGGGCGGAATGCGCGGCCAGGTGCCGCCACTGCGCGTCGGTCAGCGCGCCGAAGGGCGCGTGCACCAGGCGCAGATGCGCCTCCAGCGCCGCCATGTCCTCGAAGGTGAAGTTCTGCTGCATGTAGGCCCCGATGCGCGCCGAGGCCTCGGCCGGGACGCGGCTGCCGACATCGTTCAGCACGAGGCGGCGCAGCGGATTGTCGTCGCCGGCCGCGACCATCATGCCGCAGATCCCGCCGAGCGACGTGCCGACCCAGTCCACCGGCCCATCGAGCCGCGCCAGCAGATGCGCCAGCGCCACGACGTAGCTGACGGGCGTGTAGAGCATGGGATCGCGCAGCCAGCCCGATTCGCCGCGACCCGGCAGGTCGGGGCAGAGTACGCGATACCCGCGATCCGCGAGGCAGGTCGCCAGCGCGTCAAAATCCCGGCCGGAACGCGTCACGCCATGGACGCAGACCACCGCCGGCCCGTCCGCCGGCCCCCATTCCGTCCAGGCCAGCCGGTGGAAGGCGCCGGCGAGGAGGTAGCGGAGGCTGTTCTGGCGGGGGGTCATCGGGTCTCCTCATGCCCGGGGCGCGTGATCCCGGAAAGAGCGGCGGGCGGGATGGTTGCAATGCCGTCCCCTCCCCGCTCGGGGGGGAGGGCGCCCGGGGCCCGTCAGACCACGCCCTTCTCCCTCAGCGCGGCCACCTCGGCCTCCGTCATGCCGAGAAGGCCCGACAGCACCTCCTCCGCATGCTCGCCGAGCAGCGGCGGGGGGATACGGTAATCCGCGGGTGTCCCGGACAGGCGCACGGGATTGGCGATCACCTTCACCGTCTCGCCCGAGGCGTGCTCGAGCGGCACGACGACGCCGCGCGCCTGCACATGCGGATCCTCGAAGACCTGCGAGAGCGTGTTGATCGGACCGCAGCCGATCTTCAGCGCCTCCAGCGCCTCCACCCACTCCGCCGTGGTCCTCGACCGCATGACGGGGGTCAGCGTGTCGGTGACGAGCTGGCGGTTGGCGACCCGCGCGGCGTTGGTGGCGAAGCGCTCATCGGCCAGCAGGGCTTCCTGCCCGAAGGACTTGCAGAAGCGCTCGAAAGTCGGGTCGTTGCCGACGGACAGCACGATGTGCCCGTCCTTCGTCGGGAAGACCTGGTAGGGCACGATGTTGGGGTGCTGGTTGCCGAGCCGCGGCGGGTTCTCGCCCGTGGCCAGGAAGTTCATGCCCTGGTTCGCGAGCCAGGCGACCGAGGTGTCGAGCATGCCGATATCCACCTGCTGGCCCTGCCCCGTGCGTTCGCGGTGGCGCAGCGCGGCCAGGATGCCGATGCAGCCATAGAGGCCCGCGAAGAGATCGGCGACCGGCACGCCCACCTTCTGCGGCATCCCGTCGGGCTCGCCGGTCAGGCTCATCACGCCGCCCATGCCCTGCACGAGGCTGTCGTAGCCCGGCCGCGGCGCATAGGGCCCGGTCTGCCCGAAGCCCGTGATGGAGCAGTAGATCAGCCCGGGATACTTCGCGCGGAGCTGGTCGTAGGCCAGCCCGTATTTCGCGAGCGCGCCGACCTTGAAGTTCTCCACCAGGATGTCGGACGTATCGAGCAGGCGGTGGACGATCGCCTGGCCTTCCTCAGCCGCGATGTCGAGGGTGAGCGACTTCTTGTTCCGGTTCACCCCGAGGAAATAGGCGCTCTCCGTCGTGTTCGGCCAATAGGGCGGCGCGAAGCCGCGCGTGTCGTCGCCGGCGCCGGGCCGCTCGATCTTGATCACTTCCGCGCCGAGATCCCCGAGCATCTGCGTGCAGGTGGGTCCGGCCAGCACGCGCGTGAGATCGAGGACCCTGAGGCCCTTCAGCGGGCCACTCGGCGCCTTCTCCACCATATCCCCTCGACCCCCCTCTACGCTCAGCCGCACCATTGCCGTCCAGGGCGTGCCGACGCATTGTCCGGCCCGCTTATTAGGTCCCGACACCGCGGGAGGAAACCCATGCTCGACCGTCCTCATCCTACGCCGGAAGCGCCGACGAACGATTGCTTCGCGCTCGCGAAGGCGCTCTCAGGCCTTCACTTCATCGGGGGGCGGTACGTGCCGGCCCGGTCCGGCCGCAGCTTCGCGGTGGTGAACCCCGCGACCGGCGAGACGATCGGCAGCGCCGCGGAAGGCGACGCGGCCGACGTGGACGCCGCCGTGCGGAATGCGGCCGAGGCACAGAAGGCCTGGGCGAAGATGCCGGCGCGCAAGCGCGGCGCGCTGGTCCATGCCTGCGCCGCCGCGCTGAAGGAGCATGTCGAGGAATTGGGCCGCCTCATCGCGCTCGAGACCGGCAAGGCGCTGCGCACGGAAAGCCGCGTCGAGGCGAACGTCGTCGCCGACGTCTTCGAGTTCTTCGGCGGCCTGGGCAGCGAGCTGAAGGGAGAATCCGTCCCCTTCGCGCCGAACGTGCTGAGCGTGACCGTGCGCGAGCCGCTCGGCGTCGTCGGCGCGATCATCCCCTGGAACGTGCCGATGCTGCTGATGGCGCTGAAGGTCGCGCCGGCGCTGGTCGCCGGCAATGCCGTCGTCGTGAAGTCGGCCGAGGAGGCGCCGCTCGCGGTGCTCCGGATCTGCGAGATCCTGAACCGCGTCCTGCCGCCCGGCGTCTTCAACATGGTGAGCGGCTTCGGGCCGGAATGCGGCGCCCCGCTGGTCAGCCATCCGCTGGTGAAGAAGGTGACCTTCACCGGCAGCGTCGAGACCGGGAAGATCGTCTACCGAGCGGCGGCCGAGAAGCTGATCCCCGTCACGCTCGAGCTCGGCGGCAAGTCGCCGATGATCGTCTTCGCGGACTGCGACTTCGACAAGACGGTCTCCGGCGCGCTGACCTCCATGCGCTTCACGCGCCAGGGCCAGTCCTGCACCGCGGCGAGCCGCATCTATGTCGAGCGCCAGATCCTCGACCGCTTCGTCGCCGCCATGAAGTCGGCGGTGGACAAGATGGTCATGGGCGACCCGCTGGACGAGAAGACCGATATTGGCACCATCATCAGCGACGGCCAGTTCGAGAAGGTGAAGGCCTATATCGAGGAGGGCGCGCGGACCGCCGGCGCCACCGCCCATGTCTGCAGCGCCATGCCGAGCGATCCCGCGCTGCGCAAGGGCCTCTTCATCCAGCCCGTGATCTTCACCGGGCTCACCCGCGACAGCCGCCTGGTGAAGGAGGAGATCTTCGGCCCCGTCACCGTCATCCAGCCCTTCGACGACCCGGAAGCGGTGCTGGCGGAGGCGAACGACAGCGAATACGGCCTGGCCGCGAGCCTCTGGACCAACAACCTCAAGGTCGGCCTGGACCTCGCGCACCGGCTGGAAGCGGGCCTGGTGCAGATCAACCAGAACCTCGTGGTGCAGGCCAATCTGAGCTACGGCGGCGTGAAGTCCTCGGGTCTCGGGAAGGAGGCCTCGCTCGAGGCGATGCTCGAGCACTTCACGCACAAGAAGACCATCATGGTGAACATGGCATGACAACGGGCGGCCACTGGCCGCTCTCGGGCATGAAAAAGGGGCGGTCCCCGACCGCCCCTTGCCGGCGCAGCCGCCAATCCCGGCGTGCCGCGCAAATCACCCCCGGGCCGTCAGCGGAAGCCGTTGCCCACGGGGGTGCAGGACACGCCGTCCTTGTCGAAGTCGAGATGCGCGAAGTAGTAGCGGTCACCCATGCGCTGCGGCGCGATGCCGAGCTCGCGGGCTTCCTCGCAGCTGCGCGGGGCGCCGACGCCCAAGATTTCCCAGGCCTGCAGCCGCAGCGCAGGCGGCGCGCTCTGGAACCCCGCGATCCCAAGGCCAAGCGCCAGGCCAGCCGCGATCGCGACGAACAGCGCGCCGCGGCCGTTGTTCGCGCTGGCCTCCGCGATGGCGCGCCGTGTACGCGCGATTCCGTCGGGTTCCACCGGGGAAGGCCCTCGTCTCAATTCGCCACCGTAGGGCGTGGTCCGCCTGCTCATTCAACGACGACCCTGCCAAATGCGTTCACTTGCCCAACGACCCCAAGTTGCGCTTTCGCGGCGCGGCATGAAATTCACCAGATCGTGAGCTTTGTTAACGAACCTGTAAGCCCGGTCCACCGGAACCACTGCGACTCGCACCGGGGCAACCCCCTCTGATGCGGGGTTTCGCCATCTTCTCGCTGAAACTCCTTGCGTTTCTGCTGACGCTCGCCGTGCTCGGCGCCTTTTTTACCCTCGCCCTGCTGTTCACCTCCCTCCCCGATGCGCGGGAGGACATCCGCATCCCCGGCCTCTCCGCCCCGGTCGCGGTGACGCTGGACAGCCACGGCGTGCCGCGAATCCAGGCCGCGACCGAGCGCGACGCCGCCGTCGTGATGGGCTGGCTGCATGCCCGCGACCGGATGTTCCAGATGGAGATGATGCGCCGCGGCGCCGAAGGCCGGCTGGCCGAGCTTGCCGGCCCCTCGGCGCTCCGGCTCGACCGCTTCTCCCGCCTGATGGGCCTGGCACAGCGCGCCCGCGACGACCTGGACGGCCTCGCGCCGGAGACGCGCGACCTGCTCGCCGCCTATGCGCAGGGCGTGAACGCCCTGCTCGAGGTCCGCGGCCGACTCGCCGCGCCGGAGTTCATCGCACTCGGCGAGCCCGCGCCCTGGAAGCCCGAGGATTCGCTGCTCTGGGCGAAGGTGCTGGGGCTGTGGCTGTCTGGGGACTGGCGCGGCGACATCGCCCGCGCCGAGCTGGCCCAGGCGCTTCCGCCCGAGCGACTCCGGGTCCTCTTTCCCGAGGGGCTGAGCGCGCTCCGCGCCGATCTCGCGGGGTTGCCGCCGGGCCATGCCGGGCGGGTGCTCGCCGCGGTGCCGGCTTTCGGCGTGGACGCGCCGCACCCCTCCTCCGCTTCCAACGCCTGGGCGGTGGCCGCCGCCCGCTCCGCCGCCGGCGCGCCGCTGCTGGCGAACGACCCGCATCTCGGCTTCCAGGCGCCCATCATGTGGTATCTCGCCCGGGTGGACCTGCCGGACGGGCGCTTCCGCGCCGGCGCGACGGTGCCTGGCGCCCCCTTCATGCTCATCGGCCGCAACGAGGCGCTGGCCTGGGGCTTCACCACCACCCATTCCGACACCCAGGACGTCTTCCTGGAACGGCTGGCGGGCGAGGGCCTCCACGACACGCCCGACGGCCCGCGCCCCTTCGCGACGCGGGAGGAGCGGATCCGCGTGCGCGGCCAGCCCGACGAGGTGATGATTGTGCGCGAGACGCGGCACGGGCCCGTGGTCAGCGACCTCGACGGCAGGCCCGACCGGCAGGGCGGGATGGTGCTGTCGGTCGCGATGGCGAACCTCGCGCCGCGCGACACGGCGGCGGACGCGCTGCTCGCGCTGAACCGGGCGACCGGCGTCGCGCAGGCGCGGGACGCGGCCTCGCGCCTGGCCTCGCCCCCGCAGACGCTGACGGTAGCGGATGCCTCCGGCCGCATCGCGCAATACCTGGTGGGCCGCACGCCGATCCGGCGATCCGGCGACGGGTCGGTCCCACGCCCCGGCTGGGACGGCGCGGCGGACTGGACGGGCTTCATCCCCTTCGACTCGATGCCCCATGCCGAGGACCCGCCGACCGGCATCCTCGCCGCCGCCAACAGCCGCCCGGTCCCGCCGGACGGGCCGGTCTTCCTCGGCCGGTCCTTCCCCGGCGACTGGCGCCTGCGCCGCATCGCCGAACTGCTCCGCGCCCCGCCGCGGCACGACGCCGAAGGCTTTGCGCGGATGCAGATGGACGTCGTCTCCAGCTTCGCGCAGGAGGTCCTGCCGGTGCTGCGCACCGTCGCGCCCTCGCCCGAGGCGGCGCCTGCCCATGCGCTGCTGCGCGATTGGGACGGACGGATGGAAGCCGGGCTCCCGCAGCCCCTCATCTTCAACGCCTGGATGGCCGCGTTGCGGCGCGGCGCGCTCGCCATGGCGGAGCTGGACATCGCACCCGGCCAGGAGCCCGGCGGCGCGGAGTTCCTCGCCGCCCTGCTCCGTCCCGAGGGCGCCGAGGCCTGGTGCGGCCGGGACCGCTGCGCCGCGCTGCTCTCGCGCTCGCTCGATGAGGCCGTGCGGTCGCTCCGCGACCAGCAGGGCCGCGATCCCGCTTCCTGGCGCTGGGGGACAGCGCATGTCGCGCGCTTCGAGCACCCGCTGCTGCGCTTCGTCCCCGTCCTCGGCGGCCTGGTCGGGCTCCGGATCGAGACCTCGGGCGATGGCGAGACGGTCTCGCGCGGCGGCTTCCGCGACGCCGGCGCGACGCCCTTCGCGCATGTCCACGGCGCGGGGCTTCGCGTGGTCTTCGACCTCTCGGACCCCGAGGGCGCGCTGGCCATGATCGCGACCGGCCAGTCCGGCAACCCGCTCTCCGATCATTGGGGCGACCTGCTGGAACGGTGGCGGGACGGCGACGTTCTCCGCCTCGGCCGCGTACCGGACCGCGAGGCGGGCCTGATCCGGCTGTCACCGTGATGGAGCCGACCGTCGGGATGGTTGATTCGCCGCGACCTTCCGCCGAGGATAGGGGCTGAATGCTCCACCGCGCCGCCCGCCGCCCGCAGTTCTTCTACACCACCGCTCCCCTGCCCTGTCCGTATCTCGCGGGCCGGACGGAGCGGAAGATCGTCACCGAGCTCGCGGGGAACGAGGCCGAGGCGCTGCACGACCGGCTGTCCCGCGCGGGGTTCCGGCGCAGCCACAACATCGCCTATTCCCCGGTCTGCCCGGGCTGCCGCGCCTGCATCCCGATCCGCATCATCACCGGCGCCTTCCAGCCCGACCGCTCGCAGCGGAAGGTGATGAAGGCCAATGCCGACATCGCGGCCTATGAGATGCCGGCGCGCGCCAGCGCCGAGCAGTTCGCGCTGTTCCAGCGCTACCAGACCGCGCGCCACGGCGACGGCGACATGGCGGCGATGGGCTTCTACGACTACCGCGCCATGGTGGAGGACACGCCGATCACCACGGGGATGGTGGAGTTCCGCGACGCGCGGAACCGCCTGCTCGGCGCCTGCCTGACGGACTGGCTCTCCGACGGGCTGTCGGCCGTCTATTCCTTCTACGAGCCCGATGCGGACAAGCGCAGCCTCGGCACCTATGCGATCCTCTGGCTGGTCTCGCGCGCCCGCTCGCTCGGCTTGCCCTATGTCTATCTCGGCTACTGGGTCCCGGAGAGCCGGAAGATGGCCTACAAGGCGCGCTTCCGCCCGAGCGAGACGCTGTCGGGCGGCATGTGGCGCGTGCTGCCGGAGCATGCCGACGCCGCGCCTGCCGCGGCCGACCACGCCAGGATCAGCGTCACGGGCTGAGCGGCGCCGACCGGGGACCAGCCGCATGACCCTGACCGGGTCCCACCGGGCGCTGCTCGCCGCGCCGCTGGCGCTTCGCGCCGGTGCGGTGCGCGCCCAGCCCGCCTGGCCGGACCGCCCGGTGCGCTTCGTCGTGATGACGCCGCGGCGCCCCGGCAGCGACCAGATGGCCCGCGCGCTGGCGCCGCATTACCAGGCCGCCTTCGGCCAGCCCTTCGTGGTGGAGAACCGGCCCGGCGCTAGGTCAGGCCGGCACCAGGGCCGGCCGCCGCGCCATTCGTTCCGCCATCACGGCATCCAGCGCGCGGGCGATCTTCTCGCGCAGCGCCGCATCGGGCTCGCCCTCCCGCGGGCCGAACAGCGCGACGAGAAGCTGCAGCGTCTCCGCGCGGGCGCGGCGCAGCGCCTCGGTCGAATCCG
Source organism: Falsiroseomonas sp. HW251 (assembly GCF_050563545.1). NCBI lineage: Bacteria > Pseudomonadati > Pseudomonadota > Alphaproteobacteria > Acetobacterales > Roseomonadaceae > Falsiroseomonas > Falsiroseomonas sp. HW251. The sequence goes on along the minus strand of NZ_JBNXUM010000015.1, from coordinate 55,349 downwards.
GGGCCGCCGCCGCCAGGGTGTCGAGCAGGTCGCGGATCGTGGGTTGCATCCACATGGCAGGCTCCTTCGCCGCCCAGCGGGCGGAGCGATGACAGGCAGCTTGCTTCCTCGAACGGGGGTGGGCGCCGGACCGAGGGCCGCCGCCGCACCACCGTACTACGACACGTCGCGCGGCGCGCCGCAAGCGAAACCGTTGCGGTGCACAAGGGCGGCGCAGACCCTGATAATCACACCCCGAACTTGCGGCTGCGCGGGAAGCCGTTGGGCGGCGCCTTGCCGGCCTGGGCGCGCTGGCCGCGCCAGGTCCTGAGGTCCGTCTCGACGCGCACGCCGCTGCCATAGGTCCAGGACAGCCCTTCCCGGGACGCGAAGGTTTTTGCGTCCTTGAGCTCCCCGTCCTTGAGCGCGATCAGCTGCACGCCGCGGCCGCGCGTCATCTCCGGCACCTGGTCCAGCGGGAAGACCAGCATGCGGTTGTCCGTGACCGCGGCGACGCTGTCGCCCTCGACCGGCGTGCAGACCAGCGCCTCCTTGCCGCCCTCGACCAGCAGCACCTGCTTGCCAGTGCGCTTCTCCGCCAGCAGTTCCTCGCCCCGCGCGACGAAGCCCTTGCCGTCGGTCGAGGCCAGCAGCCACTTCACGCCGTCCTGGTGGACGAACATCGCGACGACCGCGTCCTCGTTCGTCAGCTCCAGCATCAGCCGTACGGGCTGGCCGTCGCCCCGGCCGCGCGGGATCGCATCGGCCTTCAGCGTGTAGGCCTTGCCGTTGGTGGCAAAGAGCACGATGCGGTCGGTGGTCTGCGCATGCACGGCGGCGTGCAGCGCATCGCCTTCCTTGAACTTGAGCTCCGCATCCCCAGGGAGGTGCCCCTTCGCCGCGCGGATCCAGCCCTTCTCCGACAGGATGACGGTGATCGGTTCCTTCTCCACGAAGGCCGCCTCGTCCACCGTGACCTCGGGCAGCGCCTTGCCGACCTCGGTGCGCCGCCTGCCGAGCGCGCCGTCGCCGAACTTGGCGCGGATCGCCTCGATCTCGGCTGCGATCGCGTCCCAGCGGGACTTCTCGCTCTTCAGCAGGCCCTGCAGCTTCTTCTGCTCCGCGCTGAGCTTCTTGTGCTCCTTGCGGATCTCCATCTCCTCGAGCTTCCGCAGGGCGCGCAGCCGCATGTCCAGGATGGCGTTCGCCTGCACCTCGGTCAGGCTGAAGGCTGCCATCAGGGCTTCCTTCGGCTTGTCCTCCTCGCGGACGATGCGGATGACCTCGTCAAGGTTGAGGTAGACGATGAGGTAGCCGTCGAGGATCTCGAGCCGCCGCGCGATCTGGGCGAGGCGGTGCTCCGATCGGCGCACCAGCACGACATGCCGGTGGTCGAGCCAGGCGCGCAGCACCTCCTTCAGCCCCATCACGCGCGGGGTGCGGTCGGCGTCGAGCACGTTCATGTTCAGCGGGAAGCGGCTTTCCAGCGCGGTGGCGCGGAACAGCGTCTCCATCATCACGGCGGGATCGACGGTGCGCGACTTCGGCTCCAGCACCATGCGCACGACGTCCGTGCTCTCGTCGCGCACGTCGCCGAGGAGCGGCAACTTCTTTTCCTCCATCAGCTCCGCGATCTGCTCGATCAGCCGGGACTTCTGGACCTGGTAGGGGATCTCCGTGACGACGACGTGCCAGGTGCCGCCCTTGAGCTTCTCGACCTGCCACTTCGCGCGCACGCGGAAGCCGCCCCGGCCGGTGGCGTACGCCTCGCGCAGCGCGTCCTTGGACTCCACCAGGATGCCGCCAGTAGGGAAGTCCGGGCCCGGCATGTGCTTCAGCAGCGCATCGACGGACACGTCGGGATCGCCGATGAGCTCCAGCGCCGCGGCGCAGACCTCGCCCGCATTGTGCGGCGGAATGGAGGTCGCCATGCCCACCGCGATGCCCGCCGCGCCGTTCGCCAGCAGGTTGGGGAAGGCCGCCGGCAGGACCAGCGGCTCCTTCTCCTCGCCGTCATAGGTCGGGCGGAAATCGACGGCGTTCTCCTCGATCCCCTCGAGGAGGGCCTGCGCGACTTCGGTCAGGCGGGCCTCGGTGTAGCGCATGGCCGCAGCGTTATCGCCGTCGATGTTGCCGAAATTGCCCTGCCCCTCGACCAGGGGGTAGCGCGCGGCGAAGTCCTGGGCCTGGCGGACCAGCGCCTCGTAGATGCTGCTGTCGCCATGCGGGTGGTACTTGCCCATGACGTCGCCCACGATGCGGGCGCATTTCTTGAAGCCCGCCGCCGGGTCGAGCTTCAGCTGGTGCATGGCGTAGAGCAGCCGGCGGTGGACCGGCTTCAGCCCGTCCCGGACGTCCGGCAGCGACCGGCTGACGATGGTGGACAGCGCGTAGGCGAGGTAGCGCTCCGACAGCGCGTCGGCGAGCCCCGTTTCACGGTCGCCCCCGGGACCTCCGGGGGGGAGCGTCTTGATGTCGTCAGGCATGGATTCGCGGTTCGTTCCCTAAGGCCTCTGGCCTACACCCTCGGCGTGCCCGGCGCCACCATGGGGCGCCGTCGTTGCGGCGGTCAGCGCGGCTCCCGCGCCAGCAGGACGCCGCCGCGGTAGTCGAGCGCGAGCAGCGCCTCCCTGCCCAAGGCCTTGGGCGTGCCGCCCTCGAGGTCGAAGAAGCGGAGCCCCATCGCCTCGAGCTCCCCGAGGAAGACCCCGGCGTCGAAGCCGGCGCCGCGGATCTGGCCGGGCGACCATTCCATGACGATCTGGATGCGCGGGTTGCGCGCGATCGTCTCGCGCGCGCCGCGGAAGACCAGGGGCTCGGCGCCCTCGACGTCCACCTTCATGACGTCGACGCGGCCCTCGAACTTGTCGGCCAGGCGGTCCAGGATCACGCCCTTGATCTCGAAGCTCTCGGAGGGCGGCTCGCCCAGCTTGCGGACGAAATCGGGGTTTGGGGCGGTGATGCTGGTGTTGCCCGCCCGCCTGACCCGCCTGTGCAGCGTGACGGGCCCGCGCCTGTCGGTCACGGCGGCATGCACGGCCTCGGCCAGCCCCGCAAGGCCGTTGGCGTGGATGTTGTCGCGCAGCAGCGTAAAGGTCGCGGGCTCGGGCTCGATGCCGAGGACGCGCCCGCTCGGCGCGAAGCGCGCGAAGAGGCAGGTGAAGTAGCCGAAATTCGCCCCGACATCGAGGCAGCGGTCGTCCGGCCGCAGCGTGCGGACGAAGAACTCCGTCAGCTCGGTTTCGTAGGCGCCGGAGGCGATGAACCACGGGCTCAGCAGCCGGTCGTCGCCATGGACGAGGTAGACGATCTGGACGCCGCGGACGACGCATTTCACGAGCACCAGGCCGTTCCCGACATAGGTCGCCCGGCCACCCTGGTCGAAATGCTCGGCGATGCGCAGCCGCTCCTCGATCAGGTGCAGGCGCCGCTCGATCGCCGCCGCCCGGTCCGGAGCGCTGTCCGGCCCGGCGTCGAGCCCGTGCGCCCGCCTCGCGCCCGCCGCCTCGGCACCGGAAAGCCCCGAGAGAAGCCAATGTCCCAGTCGCTGCCGCAGCGCAGCCAGCATCGCGCATCCCCTCGGCGCGGGAACGGCCGCCGCGCGCATCGGCGCGCTTGGTAGGCCATAAAGGTCAAGGGAAAAAGACCGAGGCCCGCCTCCGTACCGTGTTGCGTTTGTGTTGACACACAAACGCCCTCAAGCGCCGGCGCCGGCATCCGCCGGCTTGGCTCGCCGCACAAGCGGCGGCGGCCATTCGGCCGCTCGGCCCGCTACGCAGGCCGGAGGTCAGGCAATAGGCACGGCGGTATCAGGCCCCGAGCGCCGCGATCCGGTCCAGCAGCATCTCCCGCGCCGCCGGCAGCGGCCGGTGATGCGTCCCGAACACGTCGCGCGCGAGGAAATGGCCGGTCAGCCGCAGCCCCGCGAGCCAGTCCGCCGGCCCGGACGGTCCCTGCCCCAGCAGGAAGGGCGGCAGCGGCAGCAGCCGGTCCCGCCATGCCCCGGCCGCCGCGGCCGACACCGCCCTGCCCGTTCGCGGCGATACGAAGGCCAGGTCCTCCGTCGTGCCGCTCGCGGCGCAGCGCACGAGGTCGAGCCCGTAGCCGAGATCGGCCAGCAGCTCGGCCTCCCACCGCACGAGCTCCGGCACCGCCTGGTCCGGGCCGCGGGCGAGCTGGGCGATCAGCGCGACCAGGCCGCGGAAGATCCGGGGATGCGCCTCGCGCTCGGGCAGCGCGCCCTCGGCGACGCCTGTCGCGGCGCGCAGCACGGCGAGCGCGAGCGGGTCCTCCATCGCCAGCGCGGCCGCGGCGTGGACGAGCTCCCCGCTCAGCGCGCCGAGCTGGTCCGCCAGCCGAGCCACCCATTTCGCCTCGACCAGGTTGCCGGGCTGCCAGAGCGCCGCCTGCGCCCGGCTCGCGCCGCCCTTGGCCAGGCCGGCATGGCGGCCATGCTGCTCCGTCAGCAGCGTCACCACCGCGCCGGATTCGCCGAGCGGGCGCACATCCAGCACCACCGCCGGGGCCTGCCATTCCATGGGACAGCCTTCCCATGTCCCGCGGGGCGGATCAAGGCGCCGGGCCGGTGACGCCATCTTGAGCCTGACCTCGTCGCAAGGCCGCGAGGTCGGGTCGCCAAGGGCGCCCGCCGCGGGTAAGGGAATGTCATGCGACGCAGCTTCCTGCTCGGCGGCACCGCCGCCTTCTGCACGCTCCTCCTCCCGCGCGCCGGCCGCGCGGCGGATGCGAAGCGCATCACGCTGAAGCACCAGGGCACAGGCGCCCGCTTCAACGGCATCTGGCATGACGGGCGGCGCGCCGACCCGCAGGCGATGGCCGACCTGTCGGCCTGCCTGGCCGATGCCGGCTGCAACCCGCCCTTGCCCTTCGACGCCGACACCATCGAGATCGTCTGGGAAGTCGCGGCCCGCACGCGCCTCGGCGAAGTGCTCGACGTGCATTCGGGCTACCGCACGCCGGCGGTCAACCGCGCGGTCAACGGCGCCGGCGACAGCCAGCATCTGCGTGCCGGCGCGATGGATATCGGCGTCCCGGCCGGGCGCCTACCCGCGGTGGCGGAGACGGCGCTGAAGCTCGCCAAGGGCGGTGTCGGCGTCTATCGGACGCGCGGCTTCGTGCATCTCGACAGCGGGCCCGTGCGGACCTGGACGGATGGCGGCGACGGCGTTCCGGTCGACATGTCGCCGCGCGGCCGGGAACTTTCGCGCATCGCCTCGGCCTGGAACCCGCAATCCGGCCGGTCCGGCATGGTCGACGGGCGAGTCGGAAGAATTGGCGGCCGGCCGCTCCGCATCGACACCCGGCTGCCGACCGGCTGGTAACTCGCCGCATCCGCGTCAGCGGATGTCGGGCCGCATCCAGCGGATTGCGTGATCGCCTGAACCGCGCGGGCGTCAGCCCGGGTCGTCGAGGCCCAGGGCGCGGAGCCTGCCGCGCTCCTCGTCCCAGCCCGCACGTTCCTTGACGTTGAGGAACAGGTGGATCCGGCGCTCCAGCAGCTTCTCGAGCTCCGCCCGGGCGCGCGCGCCGATCTCCCTGATGCGCGATCCCTTGTCGCCGATCAGGATCGCCTTCTGGGTGGCGCGGCTGACATAGACCGTGACGTCGATGCGCGCGCTGCCGTCCTTCCGCTCCTCCCACTGCTCGGTCTCGACCGTCGCGTGGTGCGGCACCTCCTCATGCGTCTGGCGCAGGATCTGCTCGCGCACGATCTCGGCGGCCAGCATCCGCTGCGGCAGGTCCGACAGGTCGTCCTCGGGGAACAGGTAGGGGCCTTCCGGCATCGCCGCGGCGAGCGTGTCGAGCAGCCGGTCCAGCCCGTCGCCCTTGAGCGCGGAGATCATGAACGTCTCGCTGAACGGCAGCAGGTCGTTCAGCTCCTTCGCCAGCGGCAGCAGCCGCTCGCGCGGGATCAGGTCGGCCTTGGTCAGGGCGAGCATGACCGGGCGCCTGGATTTCGCGAGGCCCTCCACGATCCGGCGCACCTCGTCCTTCAGCCCGGCCCGCGCATCCACCAGCAGCACCGTCAGGTCGGCATCCTGCGCGCCGCCCCAGGCCGCGCTGACCATGGCGCGATCCAGCCGCCGGCGCGGAGCGAAGATGCCGGGCGTGTCCACCAGCACGATCTGGCTCTGCCCGCGCATCACCACGGCGCGGATGCGGAAGCGCGTGGTCTGCGGCTTCGGCGATACGATGGTGACCTTCGTCCCCGCCAGCGCGTTCACCAGCGTGGACTTGCCGGCATTCGGCGCGCCCACGACGGCCACCAGCCCGCAGCGTGTCTGCGCCGTCCCGCTCATGCCTCCAGCACCGTCAGCAGCTTCGCCGCCGCCGCCTGTTCGGCGGCGCGCTTGCTGATGCCCTCGGCCTCCGCGTCATGGCCGGCGGCCAGCACGCGCACCACGAAGAGAGGGCTGTGCGACGGCCCCGTCGTGGACACCGTCATGTATTCCGGCAGGCCGAGCCCCCGCCCCAGCGTCCATTCCTGCAGGCGCGTCTTGGCCGAGACCGGCGGTCGGGCCGAGGCCTCCAGCAGCGGCGCCCATTCCCGCCGCACCAGCACCCGCGCGGGATCGAGCCCGCCATCGAGATAGAGCGCGCCGAGAATCGCCTCCATCGCGTCCGACAGCACCGAGGCGCGCCGGCGCACGCCGCTGCGATCCTCGTTCGCGGGCATGCGAAGCGCCTCGGCCACGCCGAGGCCGAGCGCGACCTGCGCCAGGCTGTCCTGCGCCACGAGATGCGCGAGGCGCTTGCCGAGGTCGCCCTCGCGTTCCGCGGGGAAGCGTTCCGCCAGCCATTCCGCCATCACGAGCGCCAGCACGCGGTCGCCGAGGAATTCGAGCCGCTCGTTGGAATCCAGCATGCGATGCCGCGGATCGGCGGCGGATCGGTGCGTCAGCGCATGCAGCAGCAGGTCGGGCCGGGAGAAGCGGTGCGGCAGGCGCGCGGCGAGCGCCGAGACGGAGGACTCCGCCGCGCTGCTCACCGGACCGCGCTGAACAGGCGCGACCAGCGGATCGCCATGGGCCAGCCCCAGGCCTCCCACCAGCGCGCGGAGCCGTCCACGGAGAAGAAGATGAACTCGGCGCGGCCGACCAGGTTCTCGACCGGGATGAAGCCGACCGCATTCTGCGCCCGGCTGTCGAGGCTGTTGTCGCGGTTGTCGCCCATCGCGAAGACATGGTTCGCCGGCACCACGAATTCCGGCGTGTTGTCGAAGGGCTGGTCGTCCGACATCTCGAGGATGTTGTGGGCGTGCGGCTCGATCCCGGGCTGGGCCGGCAGGATCTCGCGGAACATGCGCACGACCATGCGCGGCCCGTCGCCTTCCACGGTGTAGTTGCCGAGGAATTCGCGCCGCACGGGCTGGCCGTTGAGGTGCAGGATGCCGCCACGGACCTGCACGCGGTCGCCGGGCAGGCCGATGATGCGCTTGATGTAGTCCGTCGAGTTGTCGCGCGGCAGCTTGAACACCACGACGTCGCCCCGCTGCGGCAGGCTGCCGAAGATCCGCCCCGAGAAGACGTTCGGGCTGAACGGCATGGAATGCCGGGAATAGCCGTAGGAGAATTTCGAGACGAAGAGGTAGTCGCCCACCAGCAGCGTCGGGATCATCGAGCCCGAGGGGATGTTGAAGGGCTCGAAGGCGATGGTGCGGATGCCGATGGCGATCAGGCCGGCATAGACGATCGTCTTGATCGATTCGAGCCAGCCGCCCGTCTTCTGCTTCGCCAGGGAAGGTGTCTTGGGGGGCATACCTAATGGCCGGCCGTGCCGGGTCCGTCGCTGCGAGGCGGGATAGAGCGCGGGGGGGCGCGCACTGTCAAGGAACACCGCCCCGTCCGCCCAGCGCGGCCGGGAGGGGAACGCCGGAGATGATCACCATGGCCTGGGCGTAGGGATATTCGTCCGTCATGGTCAGCGCGACATGCGCGAGGTAGCCCGCGGGGGTGATGGCCTTCAGCCGTTCCGCCGCGCCGCCCGTCATCCGCAGCGTCGGCTGGCCGGAGGAGAGGTTCACCACCCCGAGGTCCTTCCAGAACACCCCTTGCCGGAACCCCGTCCCGAGCGCCTTGGAGGCCGCTTCCTTCGCCGCGAAGCGCTTGGCGTAGGTGGCGGCGCGGATCCGCTCGGTCCGCTTCTCCGCCTTGGCGCGTTCGAGCGGGGTGAAGACGCGGTCGAGGAAGCGGTCGCCATGCTTGGCGATCACCGCCTCGATCCGGCGGATATCCATGATGTCGCTGCCGAGGCCGATGATCATCGCGACACACCTTCCCCGCTCCCTGCAGTTCCCTCCCCCGCAAGCGGGGGAGGGTCAGGGTGGGGGTGCAAGGATAAGGGCGCCCCTGACGAAGCACCCCCACCCGCCCTCCCCCGCAAGCGGGGGAGGAGAAGAAAGCGCGGGAGAAGAAGGCCGGCCAGCCTCACCCCTTCGCCCGCTCCGCCTGCGCCACCCCCTGCACCGCCCGCAGCGCCGCGATGATGTTTGAGAGGTGCCGGAGGTCCTGCACCTCCACGTCGATCGCGATCTCCTGGAAGTCCGGTCCGCGATGGTGGATCCGCAGGTTCTCGATCGCCCCATCCTGCCGCGCGATCGCATCCGTCACCGCCGACAGCGCGCCGCGATCGGCCGAGGTCACCACCTCGATCCGCCCGACATGCACGCCGCCTGCGCCGCCCTCGTAGTCCCAGTCGATGTCGAGGAACCGCTCGGGGTTGTCGCCGAAGGCCGAGAGGTTGTGGCAGTCCGCCTTGTGGACCGTCACCCCTTTGCCCGTGCTCACGATTCCGACGATGCGGTCGCCGGGCAGCGGGTGGCAGCAGCCCGCGAAATTCACCTGCATCCCTGCGACCAAGCCCGAGATGCCCATCGCTACATCGCGCCGCCCGCCCTTTGGCGTCGGCGGCACGGTGCGCGGCCGGGAGCGTGCGATCGGCAGCGGATCGGCGGCCCGCGGCGGACCCTTCAGCTCGGGATAAACCGCGTGCACCACGTCCCGCGGCGTCACCCCGCCAGAGGCGACGACCAGGCAGAGCTCCTCGAAGCTCGGCTGCTTCAAGGTCTTCAGCACGGACTCGACGATCTTCTCCGAGAACTCGACGCCCTCCTGCCGGAAGGCCCGCGCCATCGCCGCGCGGCCTTCCTGCTTCTGGGTCTCGCGCTGCTGGGCGTGGACGAAGCGGCGGATGCGCGCCTTCGCCTTGCCCGTGACGACGAAGCGTTCCCATTGCGGATTGGGCGTGCCGCCGCGCGCGGTGATGATCTCGACCTGGTCGCCGTTTTCCAATGGCGTGCGCAACGGTTTGATGACGCCATTGATCTTGGCACCCACGCACTGGTCGCCGACCTGGCTGTGCACCTGGTAGGCGAAGTCCACGCAGGTGGCGCCGCGCGGCAGCGCGATCAGGTCGCCCTTCGGCGTGAAGCAGAAGACCTGGTCGCGATGCAGCTCGAGCCGCGTCGCATCCAGGAATTCCTGCGGCTCGGCGGCCTGTTCCAGGATATCCAGCAGCGCGCCCACCCAGGGGAAGCGCTGCTGGTCGCGCGCGATCTGGCCGCCCTGCTTGTAGATCCAGTGCGCGGCGACGCCGTATTCCGCGACCTCGTGCATGTCACGCGTGCGGATCTGCACCTCGATCTTGGCGTTGCGCTTTTCCGGCACGGTGACGCCGGTGTGCAGCGACTGGTAGCCATTCGGCTTCGGGGTCGAGATGTAGTCCTTGAAGCGCCCGGGGACCACGCGGAAGGCCGAGTGCACGGCGCCGAGCGCGCCATAGCAGGCCGCCTTGTCGGGCACGATGATGCGGAAGGCCATGATGTCCGAGAGCTGCTCGAACTCCACCTTCTTGCCGTGCATCTTGAGCCAGATGGAATAGGGCGACTTCTCGCGCCCCGTGAGTTCCTGCACCTCGACACCGGCGTCCTTCATCACCAGCGAGATCTCGTCCTTGATCTCCTCGATGAGGTCGGCGCCCTGGCCGTAGAGGAAGGCGCGGCGCGCGGCGATGGTCTGGAAGGCGTCAGGGTCGAGCTCCCGGAAGGCCAGCGTCTCGAGCTCGGTCTTCAGCGCGTCCATGCCGATGCGCTCGGCCAATGGGGCGAAGATCTCCATGGTCTCGCGCGCGGTCTTCCGCCGGCGGGCTTCCTGCGGGACGTAGTGCAGGGTCCGCATGTTGTGCAGGCGATCGGCGAGCTTCACCAGCAGCACGCGGATGTCCTCCGACATCGCGAGAACAAGCTTCCGGAAGTTCTCGGCCTGCTTGGTGCGCTCGGACTGCAGCTCGAGCCGGGTGAGCTTGGTGACGCCGTCCACCAGGCGCGCGACTTCCTTGCCGAAGCGCTTCTCGATCTCCGGCAGGCCGGTGCGCGTGTCCTCGGCGACGTCGTGCAGCAGCGCGGTGGCGATGGAGGCGCTATCCAGCCGGTACTGCGCCAGGATCTCGGCGACGGCCAGCGGATGGGTGATGTAGGGGTCGCCGTTCTCGCGGGTCTGGCCGGCATGGGCCTCGTTGGCCAGCGCGAAGGCGCGCTCGATCATGGCGGCGTCGGCGCGCTGGTCGTAGGCGGCGACGGTCTTGGCGAGTTCCGTGCCCGCGGTCGGCGCGACGCCGGCGGCCAGGCCTTCGGGGGCGTAGGTCGCGGCGCGCCAGCTCACGGGCGCACCGTCGCGGCGCAGGGTGGGCGCGATGCCGCTCCGCGGCGGGGCAGCCGCGTGGACGGGGATGCGGGGGCGTGGCCCCCGCTACACCCCTGCCGCGTCAGCGCTTCCCGCCGAGCTCGGCGGCGATCGCCGCCTCGATGTCGTCGGCCGAGAGGTCCTCGAGCCCCGCGCCATCGCCGGCGGGTTCCTCGTTCACGTCCATCACGCCGAAGATGTTCTCGTCGGTCGCGATGAGGTCGAGCACCTCTTCCTCGGCCGGCTCCGGCTCCGGCGCGCGCTGCAGCGACTTGATGAGGTCGGCCTGAAGCGCGTCGAGGTCCACCGTGTCCTCGGCGATCTCGCGCAGCGCCACGACGGGGTTCTTGTCGTTGTCGCGCTCGAGTGTGAGTTCCTCGCCGCGGCTGATGTTGCGCGCGCGCTGGGCGGCGTGCAGGACCAGCTCGAAGCGGTTCGGCACCTTGAGGACGCAATCCTCGACCGTGACGCGTGCCATGGGCGAACTCCAGTTCGGCTATGGGCGAGGCCGTCACCTGGGCGCGCGAGCGCCCGGGCCAACCCCTCCCCGTGCAGGTGAACCTGCCATGTAGCCATCGGCGGCGCCACGTGCAAGCACCAGGGCATCAGGCCATCGGCCGGGCCTCCTCGGCCGGCAGGCCGGCCAGAAGCTCGGCCGCGGTCCGGCCGAGGACCGGGTGCACCCAGCCCGGTGCCAGGTCGCAAAGCGGGGCGAGCACGAAGGTGCGGTCCTGCATCCGGGGGTGCGGCAGGACGGGATCGGGTGCAACCCGGACCAGGCCGCCGAGCGCGATCAGGTCCAGGTCGAGCGTCCTCGGCGCGTTGGGAAAGGGCCTGACGCGGCCGAACCGCGCCTCGATCGCCTGCAGCGAGGCCAGCAGCGCCGCCGGGTCGGGCGGTGCCGCGCCTGGCCGGGGCTCCAGCAGCGCGACGGCGTTGACGTAGTCCGGCGACCCCGGCGCGGGCGGGACCGGCGCGGTCGCGAACCAGCGGGACAGCGCCCGCAGCCGCAGCCCCGCCAGCCCGTCCAGCGCCGCCGCCGCGCGGCGGCAGGTCTCCAGCGCGGGGGAGCCGTCGGATCCGGGCAGGTTGGCGCCGATGGCGACCAGTGCAGGCCCGACAAACGCCCAGGGGCTCGATTGCGCGGCGTCCGACGAATGCGCTGCGCGCATTGGCGGAGAAATCACGACCGCGCGCCTAACGAAACGAGACGATGACGTTCCGCGTCCAGCAACCTATGTTCCCGGTCATTAGAGCGAAAGTTCCAACCGTGCATTTCGACCCCCAGGAGAGGCTCGGCCTCTTCATCGACGGCTCCCATCTCTATGGGGCGTCGCGCAACCTTGGCTTCGACGTGGACTACAAGAACCTGCTCGGCTTCTTCCGCCGGCAGGCCCGGCTGGTCCGGGCGGCCTACTACACCGCCCTGCTGGAGAACGACGAGTACTCGCCGCTCCGGCCGCTGGTGGATTGGCTGGGCTACAACGGCTATGCCGTCATCACCAAGCCCGCCCGCGAATACACCGATGCCGCCGGCCGCCGCCGCGTCCGCGGCAACATCGAGGTCGAGATGACGGTGGACGTGCTGACGCTCGCGCCCCGGCTCGACCATGCCGTGATCTTCGCCGGCGACGGCGACCTCCGGCGGATGGTGGAGGCCGCGCAGCAGCAGGGCGTGCGCGTGACCGTGCTGTCCACCATCCGCACCCAGCCCGCCATGGTCTCCGACGAGCTGCGCCGCCAGGCCGACCAGTTCATCGACCTCGCCGACCTCGCGCCCGACATCACCCGCCGCCAGGTGGAGCCGCGGCCCCGCCCCGCGCCCACGCCGCGCGCCCCGGAACGGCCTCGCGCGACGCCCGCCGAGCCCTTCCGCGACCCCGTGGACCTGCCGGAGTAGCCCGGGCTCGGCTATGCCCGGGGCATGACGATTGCCGAGTCCCCGGGCCGCGACTGCCCGCTCTGCCCGCGCCTGGTGGAATACCGGCTGGCCAACCGCGCGAAATGGCCGGAATGGCACAACGGCCCGGTGCCGTGCTGGGGCCCGCCGGAAGCGCCGATCATGATCCTGGGCCTGGCCCCGGGCGTGAAGGGCGCGAACCGCACCGGCCGTCCCTTCACCGGCGACCATGCGGGCAAGCTGCTCTATGCGACGCTGCTGAAATACGGTCTGGCCCGCGGCGAGTACCGCGAGGACCCGAGCGACGGGATGGAGCTGACCGGCGTGCGCATCGTCAACGCCGTGCGCTGCGTGCCGCCGGAGAACCTGCCGACGCCGGCCGAGGTCGCGACCTGCAACCGCTTCCTGGCCGCGGAGCGCGCGGCGATGCCGGGGCTGAAGGCGGTCCTCGCGCTCGGCCTCGTCGCGCACAACGCGCTGCTGAAGGGCTACGGCATCCCGGCCGCTCGGCTGAAATTCGCGCATGGCGCGGTGCACGCGCTGCCGGACGGCGTGATGCTCGCCGACAGCTACCATGTCAGCCGCTACAACACCCAGACCGGAAGGCTGACGACGGAGATGTTCGAGGCGGTGGTGGCGGACGTCCTGAAGCGGCTCGGTTCATCCTAGGACGTCGCAACAGCCCCTCTCCGTGCTCATCGGGGAGAGGGTTGGGTGAGGGGGACGCGCGCAGCGAAGCGCGGGCTACTTGTCCTTCACTCCCCCCTCACCCTGCCCTCTCCCCCCTGTGGGTGGAGAGGGTTCATCTAGACCCCCGCCTGCTCTTCCCGGGTCGCGAGGACCTTGTCCACGCGCCTGCCGTCCATGTCGATGATCTCGAAGCGCCAGCCCGCCCAGGCGATGCGGTCGCCCTCCTTCGGCACGCGCTGCAGAAGCGCCAGCATCAGCCCCGCGACGGTGTGGTACGTCCCCTCCCGCGGCAGGTCCGGAAGGTCCAGCCGCGCCTTCAGCTCGTCGCTCGGCATCAGCCCGTCCAGCAGCAGGCTGCCGTCATGCCGCTTCACCGGCTCGGCGCCCGCGACCTCGGCCGTCGCGAGCTCGCCGACGATCGCCTCCAGCAGGTCCGACGCCGTCACCACGCCCTCGAAGCTGCCGTACTCGTCCATCACCAGCGCCATGCCGATCGCGTCGTGGCGCAGGCGCTCCAGCGCATCCAGCGCCGACAGCGTGTCGGGCAGCACCAGCGGCTGGCGCATGACCGCGGCGATGGACAGCGGCGCGCCTTCCAGCAGCTGGTCCAGCAGGTCCTTCACTGCGACCACGCCGAGCACGTTGTCCACGCGCCCGTCGGCCACCACGAAGCGCGTGACGGGCGAGGCGCGGAGCCGCGCCGAGATGTCTTCCGGCGGCGCGCCGCGGTCGATCCATTCGAGCTCGGTGCGCGGCGTCATCAGCGCGCGCACCGGCTTGTCCGCCAGGCGCAGGACGCGCTCGATCATGTGGCGCTCCTCGGTCTCGATCGCGCCGGAGGTCGCGCCCTCCGCCACCACGGCCTTGACTTCCTCCTCCGTCACCGCCTGGTCGGACGGGTCGTGCCGGCCGAACAGCCGCAGCACGAGCGCGGAGGAGGTCGAGAGCAGCCAGACCACCGGCGCCGTGGCGCGCGAGAGCCAGCTCAGCGGGCGCGCGACGACGACCGCGATCGCCTCGGGGTGGCGGAGCGCCAGCTGCTTCGGCACCAGCTCCCCCATGATCAGCGAGAGATAGGTGATCAGCACGACGACCATGGCGAAGGCGATCTCGGTCGCGAAGGGCGCGATCGGCGGCACCTCGGCCAGCCCCGCCGCGATCACGCCGGACAGCCGCGCGCCGCCGAAGGCGCCAGCCAGGATGCCGACCAGCGTGATGCCGACCTGCACCGTCGGCAGGAAGCGCTGCGGGTCGTCGGCCAGCGCGATCGCGGCCTCCGCACCCGCGCTGCCCTTGCGCTGCATGGCGCCGAGCCGCGACCGCCGCGCCGAGACGATCGCGAGCTCGCTCATCGCGAAGGCGCCGTTCAGCAGCACCAGCAGGAGGATCAGCAGCAGTTCGAGGCCGATGGCCATGATGGTCGCCTGTTCCCCAGGGCAATGCGCAGGACCGCCAAGCGCAGGCCCGATGTAGCGGCACCCCGCCGCGGAGGGAAACGCCGCCCCTTGCGGCGCGTCGCCCCGCGCAGAGATGTGGGGGCATGGATGACGCCCTGCCCCGCCCCGCCCGCCTGCTCGGCCCCGCCGGGCTGGTCCCCTTCGCCGGCCTCGCGCTCGGCGCCTCGCTGGGCTGGCCGGGCGCGGCGCCGGCGCTGGCGGCCTATGGCGCGACGATCCTGGCCTTCCTCGGTGCGGTCCACTGGGGCCTGGCGCTGCGCGCCGGCCCGGCGGAGCGCGGGGCGGACTGGGCCAGGCTCGGGCTCGGGGTCCTGCCCGCGCTCATCGCCTGGGTGGCGCTGCTGCTGCCGCTGCCGGCCGGGCTCGGGCTGCTCGCGGCGGCGATCCTCGGCACGGCGGGGGTGGAAAGCGTCGCGGCGCGCGCAGGATTGGTCCCGGCGAGCTATCTGCGGTTGCGATGGGTGCTGTCGCTCGGCGCAGCGGCCTGTCTTCTGTTGGGATTGACAACAAAGTAGTCAATTTTATTACGTCTTCTCAAATTCAGGACGTCTGCTAAGGGTTGGTTAACAGCCGCCCGGAGGTTCCATGGCGTCCTTGGCCCAGCCCGCCACCGCGTCGGTGATCCCCTTCCCGGACGATGCCGACCGGCGCCTGCGCCGCGCGCTGCGCTCCCTCGACGCGGCGCTGGAGGAGCAGCGCGCCGCCATCGCGGCCTTCCGCCGCGAGGTGCAGGCCCTGTCCGGCGCCGTCGCCGGCCTCGACGGGTCCGCGCAAGCCCTGCAGGGCAGCCTGGCTGCAGCGGCAACCGAGACCCGGATCGCGCAGGCCGCAGCGAAGGAACTGGACGCCACCGCCGAGATGATGGAGCGCCTGGCGAGCCGTTGACCTCGCCGGCTCCGGTTCGTGTCCGGTTCACCGCTTCGGCGATACCGCCGCCGCGCATCATTCGCTAGCCTCCGCCCATGGAGGCTCCGCTGCAGGACCGCATCGCCGCCGCGCGGCAACGCCTGACCCCGGCGGAGCTGAAGGTCGCAGCCCTGGTCGAGGCCGATGCCGCCGCCATGCCCGGGGCGACCGTCGCCTCCGTCGCCCGGGCCGCCGGCGTCTCCGAGCCGACCGTCATCCGCTTCTGCCGCGCCATCGGGCTCGATGGCTTCAGCGAGCTGCGCCTGGCCGTGGTGCGCGCGGAGTCCGGGCTGCCGCGCCGCGCCCGCCCGGTCGCCGGCATCCCCGCCGCCGAGGCCGCCTCCGCCGTCCTCGATTCCGGCATCGCCGCGCTGGAGGCCGCCCGCCGCGCGCTGGATGGCGAGGCGATGGCCCGCGCCGCGCTCGTCCTGCTGCGCGCCGCGCGGATCGAGGTCTGGGCGGCGAGCACCGCCAACCCCGCCGCGCTGCACCTCGAGCAGGCGCTGCTCGGCACCTGCCGCGGCGTCGCGGCGCGGCTGGACGGGGCGATGCAGGGGCTGGTCGCGGCCTCGCTCGACAGCGACGCGGCGGTGGTCTGCCTGTCGCGATCGGGCGCGGAGCGCGACCTCGTCGCCGCCGCGCGCGTCGCGGCCGGCGCGGGTGCCACCGTCATCGCCGTCACCCGTGCCGCCTCGCCGCTCGCCGCCGCCGCGGGCCTGCTTCTGCGCTGCGAGGGCCCGCCGGAGGGAACGCCAGGCGACCCCGGCGCCTTTCTGCCCTTCGCCTTGGCGCAGTCGCTGGCCAGCACCGCCGCGCTGCTGGCGCCCCCTGCGCCGGCCCGTGCCGCGCGGCTCGACGCGGTGCGCCGCGCGGCACGCCTGATCGGAGACGACCATGCATGAGCTGATCCCCCGGCTACAGGCCGCGCGCGTCGTGCCGGTGGTCCGCACAACCAGGGCGGAGCTCGCCGAGCGCGCCGTAGAGTGGCTCCGCGGGGTCGGCATCTCGGTCTTCGAGATCACGATGACGGTGCCCGACGCCCCCGGCCTGATCCGGCGACTGGCCGCCGACCCGTCGCTGCTGGTCGGCGCCGGCACCGTGCCCGACCGCGCGGCGGCGGAGGCCTGCCTCGATGCCGGCGCGCGCTTCCTCGTGGCACCCTGGGTGGATGCCGCGGTCGCCGACGCCGCGCACGCGCGCGGCGCGGCGGCGATGCTCGGCGCGATGACGCCGACCGAGGTGCGCGCGGCGCTCGCGGCGGGGGCGGACGTGGTGAAGGTCTTCCCGGCGTCGTCCGCCGGCGGTCCCGCGCACATCAAGGCGCTGCGCAGCGTCTTCCCCGGCGTCGCCTTCTGCCCGACGGGCGGCGTGGATGCGCGCAACGCGCCGGACTACCTTGCCGCGGGTGCGGCCTTCGTCGGCATCGGCGGCAGGCTGGTGGACGAGGGCCTGCTCGCGCGGGGCGACCGCGCGGCGGTGGAGCAGGCCGCCCGCGACGCGCTGGGGCTGAGGCAGGCATGAGCGACCTGCTTTGCTTTGGGGAGCCCATGCTGGAGTTCAACCAGCAGCCCGACGGTGGCGACGGGCGCCGCCTGTACCTGGAAGGTCACGGCGGCGATGCGTCCAACGCCGCCATCGCCGCGAGGCGCAGCGGCGCGAAGGTCGGCATGCTGACCGCGCTCGGCGCCGACAGGGCCGGCGAGGAATTCCGCCGCCTCTGGAAGGCCGAGGGCGTGGACGACAGCCTGGTGCCGACGCATCGCGAGGCGCCCACGGGGATCTACTTCGTCAGCCATGACGAGCGCGGCCACCACTTCACCTTCCACCGCAAGGGCAGCGCGGCGGCACGCTACGCGCCGTCCGACCTGCCGGAGGACGCGGTCACCCGGGCGAGGGCCCTGCATCTGTCGGGCATCACGCTCGGCATCTCCGAGACCTCCTGCGACGCCGCCTTCCGCGCGATGGAGGTCGCGCGCGGCGCGCAGGTCACCGTCAGCTTCGACACGAACCTCCGCCTCCGCCTCTGGCCTCTGGCGCGCGCCCGCGCCTGCATCGAAGCCGCGATCGGCATGGCCGACATCGTCTTCCCCTCGCTCGAGGATGCCGAGGCGCTGACCGGCCTCATGGACGCCGACGCCATCGCCGACCACTATCTCCGGCTGTGCCCGCTGGTGCTGCTGAAGCTCGGGAAGGACGGCGTGCTGGTCGCGACGCGGGAGGGCCGCAGGCGCGTCCCCGGCTTCCCCGTGCCGGCCGTGGACGCGACGGGCGCGGGCGACACATTCGCCGGCGCGTTCCTCGCGCGCCGCCTGGCCGGCGAGGAGGTCGAGGACGCCGCGCGCTACGCCAACGCCGCCGCGGCCCTCTCCACCCAGGGCTACGGCGCCGTCGCGCCGATCCCGCGCGAGGCGGAGGTGCGCGCCTTCATGGCCGCCCGCTGATCAAAGCCGGATGACCCGCTTGCCGAGGTTCTCCCCGCGGTAGAGCCCGGCGATCGCATCCGGCGCGGCGTCGAGGCCTTCCAGCACGTCCTCGCGATGGACCAGCTTCCCCTCCCGCAGCCAGCCCGCGAGCCGGTCGATCGCGTCCTCCTGCCCGTCGAGATGGTCGAAATAGAGGAAGCCCTGCATGCGCGCGCGCTTCACCAGCAGGTGGCGCTCCACGCGCGGGCCCATCGGCGGCGGGTCCCACGAGCTGATCGACGCCGTGCCGCAGATCACCACGCGCGCGCCGACCGCGAGGTTCTGCATCACGGCATCGCTCACCGCCCCCGCCGTGTTGTCGAAGTAGACGTCCACGCCCTTCGGGCAGGCCCGCGCGATCGCACCGGCCAGGTCCGTCTCGGCGCGGTAGTCCAGCGCCTCGTCATAGCCGAACTCCTCCCGGCACAGCGCGACCTTCGTCGGACCGCCGGTGATGCCGACGGTCCGGCAGCCCAGGATCTTCGCGATCTGCCCGACCGTCGCGCCGACCGAGCCCGCCGCGGTCGAGACCACCACCGTCTCGCCCGCGCGGGGATCGCCGAGGCGCGTGAGGCCCAGCAGCGCGGTGACGCCGTTCAGCCCGAGGACGCCGAGCTGCGCCGAGAGCGGGATGTCGGCCTCCCGCACGCGGCGCGTGACGTCGGCGCCGTCGCTGTCGGCATAGTGCTGCCAGCCGAACATGCCGACGAGCCGGTCGCCGACGGCGTAGAACTTGTTGCGGCTCTCCACGACCTCGCCCACGGCGAAGCTGCGCATGACCTCGCCGATGCCGACCGGCGCCGAGTAGTTCGCCACCGCCGAGACCCACCCGCGCATCGCGGGATCCACCGACAGGAACGCGTTGCGCAGGCGGAAATGCCCGTCGGCCAGGGGCGGCAGCGGCGCCTCGACGATCTCGAAATGCTCGGCCTGGGGAATGCCCGTCGGCCGCGCGCGCAACCGGACCTGGCGGTTCATGCTCGGCTCCAGGCGCCCAGGAACGCCTGCAGCAACGCGCCGATCAGTTCCGTGTTGTAGCCGCCTTCCTGGATGATCGCGGCGGGCAGCTTCAGCGCCGAGATCGCATCGGCCGCGCGGGCGAAGCCGGCCTCGGTCACGCTGAGGTAGTTCAGCGGTTCGTGCTCCGACGCGTCGAAGCCGAGCGAGACGACCAGCGCATCCGCCCCGAACTCCCGGATAGCGGAAAGCCCCGTATCGATCGCCGCCAGCCAGGCTGCGTCGCCGCTGCGATGCGCGAGCGGCAGGTTGAGGTTGTACCCCTCCCCTGCCCCGCCGCCGCGTTCCGCCGCGCGCCCGACATACCAGGGGTAATAGCCGTCGGGATCGCCATGCACGGAGACCGTCAGCACGTCGGCGCGCTCCCAGAAGATGCCCTGCGTGCCGTTGCCGTGGTGGCTGTCGATGTCGAGCACGGCGACCCGCGCCGCCCCGGCGCGCCGCAGCGCCTCGACCGCGATCGCCGCGTTGTTGAGGTAGCAATGCCCGCCGGCTCGCGCGGCATAGGTGTGGTGCCCCGGCGGGCGGCACAGCGCATAGGCCGTCCACCCCTGCGCCGCCTCCCCGGCTGCTGCGAGCGCGCAGGCCGCCGCCGACACGCTCGCCTGCCAGGTCCCCGGCCCGATCGGGCAGGAGGTATCCGCGGTGAAGTCGCCGAGGCGCTGCAGCACATGCGGCCCTGCGTGGCCGCCCTGCGCCAGCATCTCCGGCGTCGGGTGGATGTTCGGCACCAGCTCCGGCCCGGGATCGGGCAGCGCCGCCCATTGCGCCGGCGCGTCGCGCAGGAAATCGAGGAAGGCCGCGGGATGCACCGCCTCCAGCGCCGCCCGCGGCGCCGGAGGCGGCAGTTCGGGCGCGATGCCGAGCGCCGAGAGACCGCCGAGCAGCGCCTCGGCGCGCGCCACCACCTCGAAGTTCTGGCAGAGGCGGCCGCGCATGACGAACCAGCGGGGCTGGTGCAGGGCCTGGTCGGGATGGGCGAAGGCTTTCATCCCGCGACCCTAGGAAGCCCGGGCGCGGCTTGTCCATGCGCCCGGCCTCGTTCTAGCCTTCCCTCACAGTCTGGGAGGCTGGGACAAAATGACCATCTCGCGACGCGGCATGCTGGCCGCGGCTGGGCTCGGCGTGGCCGGGCAGAAGCTGATGCGCGTCTCCGACGCGCTGGCGCAGGGCGTCGCCCCGCGCCGCGGCGGGACGCTGACCACGATCCTGCAGCCGGAGCCGCCGGTGCTGCAGATCGGCGTCAACCAGCAGGGCCCGACCCTGATCGCGGCGCCGAAGATCTTCAACGGCCTGCTCACCTTCTCCCAGACGCTGGAGCCGCGGCCGGAGCTCGCGAAGTCCTGGACCATCAGCCCGGACGGGCGCGAATACGTTTTCCGCCTGCAGGAGAACGTGACCTTCCACGACGGCCGCCCGTTCAGCGCGGAGGACGTGATCTTCTCCATCATGAAGTTCCACATGGAGCTTGCGCCGCGCGCGCGGGCGATCTTCCAGCTCATCGATGAATGCACGGCGCCCGACCCGCATACCGTGCGGATCACGCTGAAGCGGGCCTTCCAGCCCTTCCTGCTGATGTTCGACGCGACGGCCTGCGCGATCGTGGCGAAGCACCTCTTCGACGGGCAGGACTACCGCAACGCGCCGGCGGTGCAGCGCCCCGTCGGGACCGGCCCCTTTCGCTTCACGGAGTGGCAGCGCGGCAACTTCATCCGCATGGACCGCTTCGACAACTACTGGAAGCCGGGCCAGCCCTATCTCGACAGCATCATCTGGCGCATCGTGCCGGACAGCCAGTCCCGCCAGGTCGCGCTGGAAACCGGCGCGGTGCAGCTGACGTCGTCGGGCGACATCGAGCCCTTCGCCGTGCCCGGCCTGCGCCAGCGCCCGAACATCGAGGTGCGGACGGATGGCTGGGAATACTTCTCGCCGCTCTCGTGGATCGAGGTGAACCACCGTGCGGGCCCGCTCGGCGATGCGCGCGTCCGCCGCGCGATCAGCCACGCCATCGACCGCAACTTCATCGCCCAGCGCCTGTGGTTCGGCGTCGGCAAGCCCGCGACCGGCCCGATCGCGAGCACGACGAAGTTCTACGACGCCGACGCGAAGCTGCAGGGCTACGACCCCCGCGCCGCGCAGCAGCTGCTGGACGCCGCGGGGCTGCGCCCCAATGCGCAAGGCGTGCGCGCCACGATCAAGCACCTCGTGCTGCCCTATGGCGAGGTCTGGACACGGCTGTCGGAATACCTCCGCCAGTCGCTGCGCCAGGTCGGCATCGCGCTGGAGCTCGAAAGCACCGACGCCGGCGCCTGGGCGCGGCGCGTCGGCAACTGGGAATACGAGACGACGGTCAACTTCGTTTATCAGTTCGGCGATCCGACGCTGGGCGTGGAGCGGACCTATGTCAGCTCCAACATCCAGCGCGTGACCTTCACCAACACCGGCGGCTATTCCAACCCGCAGGTCGACGCGCTGTTCCTGCGCGCGCGCGAAGCCGCGAGCGAGGCCGACCGCCGCGCCGCCTTCTTCGAGGTGCAGAAGATCCTGGTGCAGGACGTGCCGCAGGTCTGGCTGATGGAGCTGGCCTTCCCCACGATCTACGACCGCCGCGTCCGCAACGCCATCACCGGCGGTACGGGGCCCAACGGCAGCTTCGACGACGTGTTCCTGGCGAGCTGAGGCGGGTGGCGCGCAAGGAAAGCGCTCTCCCCCCGACGGGGGGAGAGGGATGGGTGAGGGGGAATGCACCGGCTGACCACAGCGTTCCGCGTTCGGCTCGTCCCCCTCACCCAACCCTCTCCCCCATAAGCGGGGGAGAGGGTTTGCGCACGGCCCGCTAGGCCATGGACCCCTCGCGGCTTCCCGGCTTCCTGCTGCGTCGCGCTGTGAAGGCGGCGGTCGTGATCCTGGCGATCGTCGTCTGCAACTTCCTCCTGATCCACGCCGCCCCGGGCGATCCCGCCAGCGTCATCGCCGGCCAGTCCGGCGCTGCCGATGAGCGTTTCCTCGCCCAGCTTCGCCAGCAATTCGGGCTGGACCAGCCGCTCTACGTGCAGCTCTGGCTCTATGTGAAGGGGATCCTCACGCTCGATCTCGGCTTCTCCCACCGGCAGCAGCAGCCCGTGGCCAAGCTGATCATGGAGAGGCTTCCCGCGACGCTGCTGCTGACCGGCACGGCCTTCGCCTTCGCTGTCGTCGCCGGCGTCTCGCTCGGCACGCTGGCGGCGCGGCGCGTCGGGCGCTGGGCGGACAGCCTGATCACCGTGCTTGCGCTGACCTTCTATGCGACGCCGTTGTTCTGGGTCGGGCTGATGCTGGTGCTGTTCTTCGGCGTCTGGCTGGAATGGCTGCCGGTCTTCGGCATGCAGACCGTGGGCGCCGACCTGCACGGCCTCTCCTACGCGCTCGACATCGGGAAGCACCTGCTTCTGCCGTCCCTCACGCTCGGCCTGTTCTACATGGCGGTCTATGCGCGGCTGACGCGGGCGACGATGCTGGAGGTCGCCGACCAGGATTTCGTGAAGACGGCGCGCGCGAAGGGCGTGCCGGAAGGCCAGGTGGTCCGCCGCCACGTGCTGCGCAACGCGCTACTGCCGGTGATCACCTTCGCGGGCATCCAGGCGGGCCAGCTGATCGGCGGCGCGATCCTGGTCGAGACGGTCTTCGCCTGGCCCGGCATCGGGCGGCTCGCCTTCGAGGCGCTGCTGGCGCGCGACTATCCCGTGCTGATGGGGGTGTTCTTCGTGACGTCGGTGATGGTGGTCGCGTTCAACCTGGTGACCGACCTGCTCTATGCCGTGGTGGATCCGCGCGTCGAGGTCGCGGGGTGAAGGATTTCTGGAAGCGGTTCGCGCGCAACAAGGGGGCCGTGGTCGGGCTCGTCATCCTCGTGCTTGTCCTGCTGATGGCGGCGACCGCGCCCATCCTCTTCCCCGGCAGCCCCTGGGACATGGTCGCCGCGCCCTTCATGCCGCCGGGCGAGATGGAGCTGCTGCTGGGATCCGACAGCCTCGGCCGCGACGTCGCGGCGGGCATCGCGCATGGCGCGCGGATCTCGCTGCTGGTCGGCGCGGTCTCCACCGCAGCCGCGCTGCTGCTCGGCGTCACCCTCGGCGCGGTCGCGGGCTATCTCGGCGGCATCGCCGACGACCTCGTCATGCGCTTCACCGAGTTCTTCCAGACCATCCCGAGCTTCGTCCTCGCCATCCTGCTGGTCGCGATCTTCACGCCGACGCTGTCGTCAGTGGTCTTCGCCATCGCAATCGTCTCCTGGCCGCCGGTCGCGCGCGTCGTGCGCGCGGAGTTCCTCTCGCTGCGGTCCCGCGAATTCGTCCAGGCCGCCGAGGTGCTGGGCAAGTCGCGCCTCTCCATCGTCGTCGGCGACATCCTGCCCAACGCGCTGTCGCCCATCATCGTGCTGTCGTCGCTGATGGTCGCGACCGCGATCCTGCTGGAAAGCGCGCTGAGCTTCCTCGGCCTCGGCGATCCCAACCTCATGACCTGGGGCTTCCTGATCGGCGCCGGCCGCAGCGTGATCCGCCTGGCCTGGTGGATGAGCGTCTTTCCCGGCATCGCGATCTTCCTCACGGTGCTCGCGCTGAACCTGGTCGGTGAAGGCCTATCCGACGCGCTGAACCCGCGCCTCGCCCGCCAGCGCGGGGGTGCCGCGCCATGACGCTGCTCTCCGTCGAGGGCCTGACCGTCGCCCTGCCCGAAGGCGCGGATCGCCGCCACGCCGTCGAGGACGTCACGCTGCATGTCGCCCCCGGCGAGATTCTCTGCGTCGTCGGCGAGTCCGGATCGGGAAAGTCGATCACCGCCAATGCCGTGATGGGCCTGCTGCCCCCCGGTCTGCCCCGCCGTGCCGGCCGCATCGCGCTGGAAGGCACGGAGCTGACGGCCCTCTCGCCCGAGGCGCTGCGGAAGCTGCGCGGCGCGCGGATGGCGATGATCTTCCAGGAACCGATGACCGCGCTGAACCCGCTGATGCGCGTCGGCGACCAGATCGCGGAGGCGCTCGCCGTCCATGGCGAGGCGCGGCGCGCGCGCGACCGCGTGCCGGAACTGCTGGAAGCCGTGAACCTGCCCGACCCCCCGGCGATCGCGCGTATGCATCCATTCCGCCTCTCCGGCGGCCAGCGCCAGCGCGTGATGATCGCCACGGCCCTCGCGCTCGAGCCCCGGCTGCTGATCGCGGACGAGCCGACGACGGCGCTGGACGTCACGACCCAGATGCAGATCCTGCGCCTGATCCGGGAGATCCAGTCGCGCCGCGGCACCGGCGTGATGTTCATCACCCATGATTTCGGCGTGGTGGCGGAGATCGCCGACCGCGTCGCGGTGATGCAGCACGGCCGCATCGTGGAGCAGGGCCCGGCCGGCGAGATCCTGAACGACCCCCGCCACCCCTACACCAAGGGACTGATCGCCGCCGTCCCGCATGGCGCGCCGGACGGTCGCGCGCAACTCACCACCGAGACGGTCCTGGAAGCCCGGGGCGTGGCCAAGACCTATCGCCGCGGCGGATGGTTCGGGTCCAGGACCATCCCCGCCGTCCACGACGCCGACTTCGTGCTGCGCAAGGGCGAGACGCTCGGCCTGGTCGGCGAGTCCGGCTCCGGCAAGTCCACGCTGGCGCGCTGCGTCGTCCGCCTGGTGCAGCCCGAGGCCGGCGAGATCCGCTTCCATGACGAGGATCTGCGCCCGCTCTCGCGCGGGGCCTGGAAGCCGTATCGCAAGCGCATCCAAATGATCTTCCAGGACCCCTATGCGTCCCTGAACCCGCGCCGGAAGGTCGGCGAGATCATCGCGGAAGGCCCGGTCACCCACGGCACCCCGCGCGAGGCCGCGCTGGCCCGCGCGCGGGACCTGCTGCGCCTGGTGCAGCTCGACCCCGGCGCCATGGACCGCTTCCCGCACGAGTTCTCCGGCGGGCAGCGCCAGCGCATCGGCATCGCCCGCGCGCTCGCCATGGAGCCCGAACTGCTGATCGCGGACGAGCCCGTCAGCGCACTCGACGTCTCGGTCCAGGCGCAGGTCCTGGCGCTGCTGGCGGAGATCCGGGCGCGGCTCGGGCTCACCATGCTCTTCATCACGCATGACCTGCGGGTGGCGGCGCAGGTCTGCGACCGCATCGCGGTCATGCAGAAGGGCGCGATCGTCGAGCAGGGCCCGACCGGGCAGGTCTTCCGTTCCCCCGCGCATCCCTATACGCAGCAGCTTCTCGACAGCATCCCCGGCCGGGGCTGGACCCCGCCGCAACTGGGCTGAGGCAGGTCATGACGGCGGGCGTGGACCCCGGCGCGAAGCGCGCCATCCTCGAGGCTTGCGACGCGCTGCGCGCCGACGGCCTGACCACGCTGGAACGCCTGGTGCGCTGCCCCTCCACCCTCGGCAACGAGGGCTCGGCGCTGGACGAGATGGCGCGGATCTACGAGGGCCTCGGCCTCGCGCCGCGCCGTATCCCCGTGGACATGGCCGCGCTGAAGGACCACCCCGGCCTCTCGCCCCAGCTGATCCCCTATGCCGGCCGCGACAACGTGGTCGCCGTCCACCGCCCGCGCAACGCCACCGGCAGGTCGCTCGTCCTGCAGGGCCATGTGGACGTCGTGCCCGAGGGCGCAGAGGACGAATGGACCACGCCGCCCTACGAGCCCGCGATCCGCGGCGGGCGGCTGTATGGCCGCGGCGCCGGCGACATGAAGGCCGGCATCGTGAGCTACGTCACGGCCTTCCGCGCGCTGAAGGCCGCCGGCCTGCAGCCCGCGGCGGAGGTGCAGATGCACTCGGTCATCGAGGAGGAATGCAGCGGCAACGGCGCCCTGGCCTGCATGGTCGCGATGCCGAAGGCGGACGCCGTGATCATCCCTGAGCCCGGCCCCGGCCTGCCCGCGATCTACTCGGCCGAGGTCGGCGTGGTCTGGGCCTTCGTCACCGTCACCGGCCGGCCCGCCCATGTCCGCGACAAGCAGGCCGGCGTCAACGCGGTGGAGGCCGCGATGGCCATCTGGCAGCGCTTCGAGGCCTATGAGCGCGAGATGAACCGCGCGGAACACATCCACGCGTCCTTCCGAGGCGTTAACCATCCGGTCAACGTCAATCTCGGAACCTTCCAGGGCGGGGAGTGGAACAGCTCCGTCGCGACGCGGGCCACGCTGGGCCTACGCGTTGGCGTGATGATGGGCAACACCGCGGACCAGGTCCGCGCGGACATCCTGCGCATCGCGGATACCGCGCGCGACGACGCCGCGTTGAGGGGAGCGAAGGTGAAGGTCGAGTTCCGCGGCTTCCACGCCGATCCCTGCGTCTTCGACATGGAAGCGCCTGTCGCGAAGCTGGCGATGCGGAGCTACGCCGAGGTCGCGGGCGTGGAGCTTCGGAAATATCCCGCGACGGGGCTGACGGACGGGCGCTTCTTCACGCTCTACCAAGGCACGCCGGTTGCCTGCTTCGGCCCCGACGCGCAGGAGATCCACGGCATCGACGAGAGCGTCGGGCTCGACAGCATGCACGACATCACGAAGTCCATCGCGCTGTGCATGGCGGAGTGGTGCGGGGTCGAGAAGGCATGACCGCCACGAACATCCCGCTCTCCGGCGCGCGGCTCTGGGACAGCCTGATGGAGTATGCGCGGATCGGCGGCACGCCGAAGGGCGGCTGCAACCGGCAGACCCTGACCGACCTCGACGGCCAGGCCCGCGCGCTGCTGCAGCGCCATGCCGAGGCCGCGGGCGCCACGCTGACCCTCGACCGGCTCGGCAACATGATGCTGGTGCGGCCCGGCCGCGACGCATCCCGCAGGCCCGTCGCCATCGGCAGCCACCTCGACACGCAGCCCACGGGCGGCAAATTCGACGGCGTCCTCGGCGTGCTTGCCGGCCTTGAGATCCTGCGCGCGCTGCACGAGGCCGGCGTGCAGACCGAAGCGCCCGTCGTGCTGGTGAACTGGACCAACGAGGAAGGCGCGCGCTTCTCGCCCCCCATGATGGGCTCCGGCGCTGCCATGGGCATCTTCACGGAGGCCGAGATCCTCGCCAAGACCGACGCCGCCGGCGCGGTGTTCGGGGACGAGATCGCGCGCATCGGCTGGAAGGGCGATGCCGACCCCGCGCTGCTGCAAGGCCTCGGCGCCTATTACGAGCTCCACATCGAGCAGGGCCCGATCCTCGAACGCGAGGGCCTGGACTGCGGCATCGTCACCCACGCCCTCGCCCAGCACTGGTTCGACGTCACCGTCACCGGCGAGGACGCGCATGGCGGCAGCCGCATGGAAGGCCGCCGCGACGCGCTGATGGCCGCCGCGGAATGCGCCACCATGATCGAGCGTGCGGCGCTCGCCGCCGGAGCGCGCGCCACCATCGGCCGCATGACGCTCTCACCCGACAGCCGAAACGTCGTGCCGGGCCGTGTCTGGTTCAGCCTCGACACCCGCCACGACCACGAGGACCTGCTGGCAGCGCTGGCAGCCACCCTGCGCGGCGAGGCCGCGGCGATCGGCGCGCGCCGCGGCGTGCAGGTCCACTTCGAGGATTTCTGGATATCACCGGCGACGCCCTTCGACGCCACGCTGGTCGGCAACCTCCGCGACGCCGCGAAGGCGCGCGGCATCCCGCACCGGGACATGCCGACGGCGATCGGCCACGACGCCGTCTATGTCGCGCGCCACCTGCCCGCGGCGATGCTCTTCGTGCCCTGCCATGGCGGCCTCAGCCACAACGAGGAGGAGAGCATCACCCCGGGCTGGGCAGAGGCGGGGCTGATGGTGTTGGCTGACGCGGTGCTTGCCTCCGCGGGCCTCGTCAGGGACTAGACAATGCGAATCGCCATCGCCGGGATGTTCCACGAGACGCATTCCTTCGCGCCCCGCACGACGGAATGGCCGGAATTCGTCGACCCCTCGGGCTGGCCGCGCCTGCAGCGCCCGGCGACGCTGATCGAGGAACTGCGCCACACCGCAGTGCCGTCCGCCGGCGCGATCAAGGTGGCCGAAGACGTCGGCGTCACGCTGCTGCCGCTCTCCTGGGCCTTCGCCAACCCCGCCGGTCCCGTCAGCGCCGAGGCCTTCGAGCGGCTTTCCGCGCTGATCCTGGCCGATCTCCAGGCCGCGATGGAAGGTGGCAGGCTCGACGGCGTCTATCTCGACCTGCATGGCGCGATGCTGACGCTGCACCACCCCGATGCCGAGGGCGAGTTGCTGCGCCGCCTGCGCGCCATCGTCGGGCCCGATCTCCCGATCGCCGTCAGCCTCGATCCGCATTGCAACCTGACGCTTGCGATGGTGAAGCACTCGGACCTCGTCACGCCCTTCCGCGCCTATCCCCATGTCGACATGAAGGAAGCCGGCGCGCGGGCGATGCAACTGCTGCTCTCGCGCATCGCGCGCGGCGCGCCCTTCGCGAAGGCCTATCGCCAGCTGGACTTCCTGATCCCGCTGACCAGCCAGTGCACGCTGGTGCCGCCGATGTCGGAGGTGATGGCGGCGCGCCAGACCATCTCGGCGAAGCTCGGCGCGACCGAGCTCGCGCTCTGCTTCGGCTTTCCCTACGCCGATTTCGCGGATTGCGGCTGCGCGCTCGCGGCCTATGGCGTGACGCAGGACGCCGCCGATGCCGCCGCCGACGCGCTGCTGCGCGAGCTCAAGCTGCGCGAGGTGGATTTCGCGCAGCCCATCCTGCCGGCGGACCAGGCGGTCGCAGAGGCGCTGCGGCGCGCCGGCGGCGCCGGCCCCGTGCTGATCGCCGACACCCAGGACAATCCCGGCGGCGGCGGCCATGGCGACACCACGGGGCTGCTGAAGGAACTGATCGCGCAGCGCGCGGAAGGCGCGGTGCTCGGTCTCATCAACGATGCCGAGAGCGCGGCGGCCTGCCACGCCGCCGGCGAAGGCGCCACGCTGTCGCTCAGCCTCGGCGGCAAGTCCGACGGCGTGCCGCTGTCGGTCGAGGCGCGCGTGCTGAAGCTGACCGACGGGCGCTTCATGTGCACGGGGCCGATGGTGGGCGGCAACTGGTGCGACCTCGGCCCCTCCGCGCTGATCGGCATCGGCGGCGTCGCGGTGATCGTGACCTCGCGCAAGACCCAGGCCTATGACCAGGCCCTGTTCCGCCATGTCGGGATAGAGCCCGCTTCGCAGCGCATCCTCGCGCTGAAGTCGTCCGTGCATTTCCGCGCGGATTTCCAGCCGATCTCCTCCGCCGTCGTCATCGCCGCCGCCCCGGGCCCCGTCGTCGCCGATCCCGCCGTGCTGCCCTTCCGCCACCTCCGCCCGGGCCTGCGGCTGCGCCCCGGCGACAACCGACGGACCGGCTGATGGGCATCGTGCCGTCCCTCCTGGTCCATCGCGTCGCCGGGCTGCCCTCGGGCTTCGAGGAACTGGCGGCCGATGCGCTGGCGGACGGCCAACGCCTGCTCGAGGTCCTGCGCGAAGATTGGGAGAGCGGCGCGGTGCGCTTCGACGGCGCGGGCGAAGCGCTGTTCGTCGCGGTTGCCGGCGGCGCGCTGGTCGGCATCGGCGGCCTCACGCGCGATCCCTACCTCGCCGATGACCGTGCGGGGCGCGTGCGGCGGCTCTATGTCCGCCGCGCCTCCCGCCGGCATGGCGTGGGCGGGGCGCTGGTCGGGGCGATCGCCGCCGCCGCGGCGGCCGCGGGCTGGCCGCGGCTGCGCGTCCGCGCGCCGGCCGCCGCCTTCGCCTTCTACGAGGCCCGCGGCTTCCTGCGCGCGGTGGGGGAGACGGCGGCGAGCCACGTGATGGTCCTGGACGGCCCACGCTAGATTCCGGGTTGCGCTTCCTTCCCGAACCCTCAACCCTTGGTTCGATGAGCGCCATCGCCCGCGTCCAGACCTTCGCCTTCTCCGGCATCGAGGCCGTGCCGGTCGAGGTCCAGGTCCAGGTCGCGCCGGGGCTGCCGGCCTTCCTCATCGTCGGGCTTCCCGACAAGGCCGTGGGCGAATCCCGCGAACGCGTGCGCGCGGCGCTCACCGCGATCGGCCTGTCGCTGCCGCCGAAGCGGGTCATCGTGAACCTCGCCCCGGCCGACCTGCTGAAGGAAGGCAGCCATTTCGACCTGCCGCTCGTGCTCGGCCTGCTCGCCGCGATGGAGATCGTGCCGCGCGACGCGGTCGCGGAATTCGCCGCCCTCGGCGAACTCGCGCTCGACGGCACGCTCGCGCCCGTCGCCGGCGTGCTGCCCGCCGCCATCGCCGCCGGCGCGCGGGAGCTCGGCCTGGTCTGCCCCGCCGCGCAGGGGCCGGAAGCCGCCTGGGCCGGCACGGTGGAGGTCCTCGCCCCCCCCGACCTGCCGTCCCTGATCAACCACCTCACGGGGCGTCAGCTGCTGTCGCCGCCGCAGCTGCCGCCGATGGAGCCCGAGTCCTGGCGCGGCCCCGACCTGGCCGAGGTGCGCGGCCAGGAATCGGCCAAGCGCGCGATCGAGATCGCCGCCGCCGGCGCGCACAACCTGCTGATGGTCGGCCCGCCCGGCGCGGGCAAGTCCATGCTGGCCGCGCGCCTGCCGGGCCTGCTGCCCGACCTGACGCCGGCCGAGGCGCTGGATGTCTCGCTGGTCCATTCCGTCGCCGGCATGCTGCAGGGCGGCCGCCTGATCCGCCGCCCGCCCTTCCGCGACCCGCACCACTCCGCCTCCGTCCCAGCGCTGGTCGGCGGCGGGCACCGCGCCAGGCCCGGCGAGATCAGCCTGTCGCATCTCGGCGTGCTGTTCCTCGACGAATGGCCGGAATTTCCCCGCGCCGCGCTGGAGGCGCTGCGCCAGCCCATGGAGACCGGGCGCACCACCATCAGCCGCGCCAACGCGCATGTCTCCTACCCCGCGCGCTTCCAGTGCGTCGCCGCGATGAACCCCTGCCGCTGCGGCCATCTCGGCGATGCCGGCCGCGAATGCGCGCGGGCGCCGGGCTGCGGGCAGGACTACCAGATGAAGCTCTCCGGCCCGCTGCTCGACCGCATGGACATCGTGATCGAGGTGCAGCCCATCGCGCCCGCCGAGCTCGCGCGCGCGCCGATAGGCGAGCGATCGGCCGTGGTCGCCGCCCGCGTCGCCGCCGCGCGCGAGCGCGCCCGCGCCCGCGGCGGCGCCCGCGCCAATGCGGAAGCCGGCTGGGACGAATTGCAGTCGATGCTCGACGCCGAGGCGCTCACCCTGCTCGAAACCGCGGCCACACGGCTGCGGCTGTCCACCCGCGGCCAGGTCCGCGCGCTGCGCGTCGCGCGGACCATCGCCGACCTCGCGGCGTCGGAGCGCGTCGCGCGCATCCATGTCGCGGAGGCGCTGGCCTTCCGCCACCGCGTGCCCGGACGCGGCTGAGCCAGACCTCAATCGTCCTGACTGTCGTCAGGCCGATCCTGGTCTGGCTTGCTCTGGCCCGGCGATTCACGCTCTTCGTATGCCCGCCCGTGGCGTGCACACTCAGAGCGATCGCGGGCTACTGCCGCTGCACCGGTGCGACATCCGCCCGCGCCCGCTCGATCGCGCGCGCGGCGACGCGCGCCGCCAGCGCCTGGCCGGCCGCGACGTCGCTGGGATAGTGGATGCCGGCCCAGATCCGCGAATCCCCGGATTCCCGGCCGAGCGCCTGCAGCCGCTCCGCGTCGCGCGGGAAGAGATCCGCCAGCAGCAACGCCGCCGTCATGGAATAGCAGGCATGGGCGGCGGGGTAGCTCGGGTGGTTGGGTGTCGGCACGACCGTGCGGAACTCGCTGTCGAACTGGAAGGGGCGGATGCGCCAATACGTGTATTTCGCGTCCCAGCAGGCGATGCCGGCATCGGCGAGCGACGCGTTGAGCAGCCCGAGCACGCGCGCGGCCTGCGGGGCGTTGGCGGCCTGGCCGTATTCCAGCAGCAGCCTGGCGGCCTGGTTGTTCCAGTATTCGTAGTTGCGCAGCCCGCCCACCGCGACCTCCCAGTACATCGCCGCGGCGTTGCTGCGCGGCGTCCGCTGGTAGGCGCGCAGCGCCGCCATCTCCGCGGCATGCTCGGCCGAGTCATGCGCGGGCGGCGGCGGGGGGCGGAACTCGTCGGGCGAGGCCAGGATCCAGGTCGTCCAGGTTGCGGCCTGCGGGAAGACCGGGTTGGTCCCGTTCCACAGCCCCGGTCCTGGCGGGATGCTGCCTGTCCAGGGCTGGTCGGACCGGTCGCGCCTGGCGCGCTCGATCGCCGCCGCGGCGACCTGACGGCCGAGCGCCGCACCGGCGGCGACGTCGCTCGGGAAGGCGACGCCGGCGAGCAGGCGCATCCGCGCGGCCTCGTCGGCCATCTGCGCGAAGCGTGCCGCGCGCTGCGGGAAGACGTAGGTCAGCACCTCCGCCGCGACCGCGGCGGCCACCGCGTGCTCCTCGGGGTAGGAGGGGCTCGGCGGGGTCGTGCCGACCACCTCGAGGCCCGGTTCCACCGTCGCGGGCCGCGGCCGGTTGTAGGCATGTTTGCTGTCCCAGGCCGCGACCATCGCATCGGCCAGTGCGGTCTGCAGCACCGCGAGGTTGCGCCAGCCGAGATTGGCCGGCAGGCCGGCGTTGATCGCCTCCTCCAGCATCACCTGGTTCCAGCGATAGGCCGGCGCGACGGTCTCCCACCACGCGATGCGCTCGCGCGCCGCCGGACTGCGGTCCGCCGCCAGGGCGCGGAGCTGGCCGATCTCCCCGCGCGTCACGTCCTGGTCGGGTGGCGGCGGCAGGCGGAACTGGCTGCCGGAGGTCAGCACCCAGGTGCGCCAGGTACCGGCACGGGGCTCGCTGGGCTCGGTGCTGCCGGGGGGCTGGGCGGCGGCGCCGAAGGCGAAGACAAGAGCGGCGACGGCAGGCAACAGTCTGCCGCGCACGGAACGGCATGTGCGCTGGACCATGGTGGCCTCCCGCATTGCCGCCGCCGGCACGGCGGAACACGCGGGCAGGCTGCACCGCCGCGCGGCGCAATCAAACAACGCAGGATGCGCCCCTGGTCACAGTTCCGCGCCCGTTGCGGACGCGTCCCGAAGCCTTCCTGCGGTGCCGGGCCCGGCGCCCGGTTCGCGAGGCGGGGTCTAGTCGCCAAGGCGGAACGCATCCGCGATCCGCCGCACCTGGCCTTCCGCGTCCACCACGATGACGTCGAACCGTACGCCGGCCTCGCCATGGCCGGGGTTGCCCGCCATCCAGATCTCCGCTGCCGCTACCAGGCGCCGCCGCTGCGCCTTGCCGAGCGACAGCGCCGCCTCGGCCAGCGTCGGGCGGGCCTTCACCTCCACGAAGGCCAGCAGCCCCTCGCGTTCCGCGACCAGGTCGATCTCCCCGCCCGCCGTCCGTACGCGCCGCGCGAGGACCTGCCAGCCTTCCGCGGCCAGCGCCGCGGCGGCCCGCTCCTCGGCGAAGCGGCCGCGTCGGTCGGCGGCCTTCCGCAACTCCGGCATGCGCTGCATGGTGGCACCCTCGCACACCGGACAGCACCGCAACATGCGCCTGACCGCCCTGCTCGCCGCCTTGCTGCTGCTCGCCGGCGCCGCCGCGGCGCAGCCCGCCCCGGGGGCGGCCCCAGGGGCGGCGCGCCGGCACATGATCGTCGCCCCGCATCCCATGGCGGCCGAGGCGGGACTCGCGATGCTGCGCGAAGGCGGCAGCGCCACCGACGCCGCCATCGCCGCCGCGGTCATGCTGACCCTGGTGGAGCCGCAGTCCAGCGGCATCGGCGGCGGCGGATTGATGCTCACCTGGACGGAAGCGACCCGCGTGATCGAGGCCTGGGACGGCCGGGAGGTCGCGCCCGCCGCGGCCACGCCGCGTCTCTTCCTTCGCCCGGACGGCCAGCCGATGTCGTTCTCCGATGCGGTGGAGGGCGGCCGCAGTGTCGGCGTGCCGGGCCTGCTGCGCATGCTGGAAGCCGCGCATCGCGCGCTGGGCAGGCTGCCCTGGGCGCGGCTGATGCAGCCCAGCATCGACGCCGCGGATGGCGGCTTCCCCGTGCCGCAGCGCATGGCCGCGGCCGCAGGCGGCGCGATCGAGGCGCTGCGCCGCAATCCCGCCGCGCGCGCCTATTTCCTCGACCCGCAGGGCAATCCCTGGCCGCCCGGCACCATCCTGCGCAACCCCGCGCTGGCCGACACGCTGCGCCAGGTCGCGTTCGGCGGCGCGGACGCCCTGCATGAGGGGCCGATCGCCGCCGACATCGCCGCCGCCGTGCAGGGGCACGCGAATCGCGGCGGGATGACGGCGGCCGACCTCGCGGCGTATCGGCCCGCCATGCGGGAGGTCGTCTGCCTGCCCTATCGCGGCCACCGCGTCTGCGGCATGGGCCCGCCGACCTCGGGCGGCATCGCGGTGGCGCAGATCCTCGGCATGCTCGCGCGCTTCGACCTCGCGCGGCTCGATCCCCGCGGCGGCGAGGCCGCGCATCTGCTCGGCGAGGCCGGGCGGCTCGCCTTCGCCGACCGCAACCTCTACCTCGCCGATAGCGACTTCGTGCGCGTGCCCGTGCGCGGCCTGATGGAGCCCGGCTACATCGCGATGCGCGGCGCGCTGATCCAGCCGTCGCGCGCGATGCAGTCCGTGCAGCCCGGCAGCCCGCCCTTCCAGTCCGGCGCGCTGGCGCCCCAGTCTGAGGAGACGGAGGCCGGCACCAGCCACATCGTCGCGCGCGATGCCGCGGGCAACGCCGTCTCGCTGACGCCGACGATCGAGGCGACGCTGGGATCGCGGATCTTCGTGCGTGGCTTCGTGCTGAACAACCAGCTGACCGATTTCGCCTTCGCGCCGGAGGTGGAGTCGCGCCAGGTCGCCAACCGCGTCGAGCCGCGCAAGCGCCCGCGAAGCTCCACCTCGCCGACCATCGTGCTCGGCGCCGATGGCAGGCCGGAGATCCTGCTGGGCTCGGCGGGCGGCGCGCGCATCATCGGCCATGTCGCGCAGACCCTGGTCGGGCTGCTCGACTGGAACCTGCCGCCGCCCGAGGCGGTGGCGCTGCCCCGCATCGGCGTCGCCGGCGTCTCCGCCATCGAGCTCGAGGCCGGGACATCGGCCGCGAACCTCGAGGAAGCGCTGCGCGCGCGCGGGCACCGCGTCGAGGTCAGGGAGAATCTCTCGGGCCTGACCGTGATCCGGGTCACGCCCGAGGGCATGCTCGGCGCCGCCGATCCGCGGCGCGAGGGCGTGGCGCTCGGCGACTGATGCTGACGGTCGAGCGCGTCGCGCCGCCGCCGGAGGTCGCGGCCCTTCTCGCCCGGGCCGCGGACCAGGCGGCGATGCCGGCCTGGCGCATCGCGGCGCAGCGCCTCGCGGGCCTCGGCCTCGTCGTCGCGATCGTCTTCGGCGCGATCGGGCTCCTCGACCTGCTCTTCGGCATCATGGACCGTGCGGGCTGGCTGGTGCTCATCATCGGCGCGTCGCTGATGCTGGTGCCGGTGGCGGTGCTGTCGGTCGGTGGCGAGATCCGCGCCGCCCGCGCGCGCCAGGGCGCCGCGGCCGCGCTGAAGGCCACCCTCGCCGGCGGGCAGGTAAGCCGCTTCACGCTGGAACGCGACGCCGCCCACTGGTTCGTCGAGCACGAGCACGGCGTGATCCATGTCTGCGCCGCCGATGCGGGACGCACGCTTTATCTCGACCTCTCCTCCGTCGCCGACGATCCGCGCTGGGAGGATTGGTATCGCTCGGGCCGCATCCACCGCCGCACCTGGCGCTGGTACGCGACGGACGACGGCGTCCTCGCGGGCTTCGTCGCGGAGGGCGAGCCGCTTGCGCCGAACAGCTTCCAGCAGGCCGCCGGCCGCTACGACCCCGACGATGGCGGGGCGCTGTTCGAATGGCTGGGCTCGCCCGGCGACGGGGATGTGATCGCGCGCCCCTTCGCGAAGGTGGACGCCTTCATCCGCAAGGCGCTTCCACCGTCCTGAGTTGTCATTGCCGGAGGTTCCAATGCGCCGCCTACGCCCCGCCCTTGTTCTGCTGCTGCTGACGCTGCCCGCTTCCGCGCAGGACGCGCGGGAGGTCGGCTACGTCAACACCGCCATCACCAATCTCGGCCTGACGCGCAGCCACCGCGTCGTGGTGGAGCGTTTCGACGACCCGGAGGTCCGCAACGTCTCCTGCTGGATCAGCCAGGCGCGCACCGGCGGCGTCACCGGCATGGTGGGCCTGGCCGAGGATCCCGCGCGCTTCGGCCTGGCCTGCGCCGCGACCGGGCCGGTCGAGGTCGCCCCCGGCGCCCGCCGCGGCGAGCGCGGCGAGCAGGTCTACGAGGCCAGCACGAGCCTGTTTTTCAAGGAGACGCGCGTGCACCGCTTCATCGACGAGCAGCGCAATGCGGTGGTGTATCTCGCCTGGTCCACGAAGCTCGTGGATGGCAGCCCGTTCAACGCGGTGGCGGTGGTGCCGATCCGCTAGCCTGCGATCGGCCTTCGCGGGCGCGCCGCCAGCGCGCGCTTGGATCGCAGGTCCATGAAAGGTCACCCCCGCCGCGGCCCGCGAGCGGGGTCGCGCGCGATCTGGTCCATCGTGCGCCGCCACAGCGCCAGCCGCTCCGGCCCCGCGGGGTGGCTGTCCAGGATCGAGGTCTCGCGGCTGCGCGACAGATGCGTCAGCTTCGCCCAGATCGCCCCCGCGCGATCCAGGTCGAAGCCCGCCCGCGATGCGATCCAGGCGCCGAGGTAGTCGGCCTCCCTCTCCTGCGCCTTGGAGAAGCCGATGTCGCCGGCATAGGCGCCGGCTTGCGCGCCGAGGCGCCGGAAGCCGAGGTCCACGCCGGTGAGGTCGGCGACGACGCCGCCCAGCACCGACCCGATCAGCGCGCCGATCTGCATCCGCGTCCCGGTCTCGCCGATATGGCCGAGGATATGGTGCGCCATCTCGTGCGCCATGATCGCGGCCAGCTCGTCGTCATTGGCGATCAGGCGCAGCATCGCGGCGGTGACGGTGATGCGGTCGCGCCCCGAGGCATAGGCATTGGCCGGCCCCGCCTCGGCCAGCACGACGTCGAAGCGGCAGTCGCGGCGGAGCTCCTGCCGGCAGAAGGGCTGCGCGGCCGCGGCCACGCGCTCCGCCACGCGACGGAGCATCGCGACCTCTTCCTCCCGCGGGCGCGTGACGGGGCGCGGGACGGAGGTCGCGGCGATCTCGCGCGAGGCCGCGGCGACCGCCGCGCGGTCCACCTCGGGCGGCCGGAACGGCTCGTCGCAGGCAGCGAGCGGGCCAATGGCGAGCAGCAGGACGGCGATCAGGCGAACGCATCGCCCGATCCCGCCGCGCATCAGCCCGCCGCCACCGCTTCCTGCCGCTGCGGCCCGCCGTCGCGGCCTTCCTCGACCGCGTGGCAGGCGACCTCGGTCTGCGGCGTGCCGCGCGCGACCACCAGGTCCGGCCGCTCCGCCTTGCAGCGATCGTTCGCCAGGGGGCAGCGCGGATGGAAGGGACAGCCCGAGGGCGGGCTGATCGGGCTCGGCACCTCGCCGCCGACGGGGATGCGCTGGCGCCCCGTCATCTCGAGGTCGGGGATCGCGTCCATCAGCGCGCGCGTATAGGGGTGGCGCGGCGTGGTGAAGAGCGTCTCCGCCGGCGCGACCTCCACCAGGCGGCCGAGATACATCACGCCGACGCGGTCGCTGACCTGGCGGACGACGGCCAGGTTGTGGCTGATGAAGAGATAGGTCAGGCCGAGCTGCTTCTGCAGGTCCTTCATCAGGTTCAGGATCTGCGCCTGCACCGAGACGTCGAGCGCGCTGGTAGGCTCGTCGCAGACCAGGAAGTCGGGGTTCGACGACAGCGCCCGCGCGATCGAGATGCGCTGGCGCTGGCCGCCCGAGAATTCATGCGGGAACTTCTGGCCATCCAGCGGCGACAGCCCGACCTGGGTCAGCAATTCGCCAACCCGCGCCTCGATCTGCGCGGTCTCAGACAGCAGGCCGAAGGCGCGGATCGGCTCGGCGATGATGTCGCGCACGCGCCAGCGCGGGTTCAGCGAGGCATAGGGATCCTGGAAGATCATCTGCATGCGCTGGCGCTGCGTGGGATCGGCGCGGGCTTCCTTCAGCGGGCGCCCGTCGAACATCACTTCGCCCCGCGTGGGCCCATAGAGCCCGACGACGAGCCGCGCGACGGTGGACTTGCCGCAGCCGGACTCGCCGACGAGGGACAGTGTCGTGCCCTTCGGGATCGCGAAGCTGACGCCGTCCACCGCGCGCAGCATCCGCCTGCCCTCGCCGGACAGCGCGCGCTGGATCAGCGGGCGGGAGACGTCGAAGAACCGCGCGACGTCGCGCGTCTCGAGCATGGTCGAGTTCATCGGCGCCTCAGGCATCCTGGGCCGCCTTCAGCACGCCCTGTTCGCTCGCGGCGTCGTAGAGCCAGCAGGCCGCGCGCGTCTCCCCGGCAGGGATCAGGTCGGGCCGGTCCACGCGGCAGCGGTCGAAGACCTGCGGGCAGCGCGGGTTGTAGGCGCAGCCCCGCGGGATCGCCGACAGCCGCGGCATCGCGCCCTCGATCTGCTGCATCCGCTCCATGCGGTGGCTGATCGGCGGGATCGAGCCCATCAGCCCGATCGTGTAGGGGTGCGAGGGATGCTTCACGACCCGGCGCACCGCGCCGATCTCCGCGACGCGCCCGGCATACATCACGGCGACGCGGTCCGCGGTCTCTGCGATCACGCCCATGTCGTGCGTCACGAGCATCATCGAGGTGCCCTTCTCCCGCGCCAGCGTCTTCAGCAGCGCGATGACCTGCGCCTGGATCGAGACGTCGAGCGCCGTCGTCGGCTCGTCCGCGACGATCAGCTTCGGCTCGGCACAGAGGGCCAGCGCGATGACGACGCGCTGGCGCATGCCGCCGGAGAATTCATGGGGGTAGCTGTCGATGCGCTGCGCGGCGGCGGGGATGCCGACCAGCTCCAGCCACTCGATCGCCTTGCGGCGCGCCTCGCCCGGGCCGATCGGCAGATGCGTGGTCATGGTCTCCACCAGCTGCCGGCCGACGGTGTAGAGCGGGTTCAGCGTGGTCAGCGGATCCTGGAAGATCGCGCCGATCTCGCGGCCGCGGACGGTCCGCATCTCCTTGTACGGCAGGTTGTCGATGCGGCGGCCGTTCAGAAGGATCTGGCCGCCTGCGATGCGGCCCGGCGGCTCCAGCAGGCCGATGATCGCGGCACCCGTCATGGACTTGCCCGCGCCGGACTCGCCGACCACGCCCAGCACCTCGCCG
This sequence comes from Falsiroseomonas sp. HW251, assembly GCF_050563545.1. Lineage (NCBI taxonomy): Bacteria > Pseudomonadati > Pseudomonadota > Alphaproteobacteria > Acetobacterales > Roseomonadaceae > Falsiroseomonas > Falsiroseomonas sp. HW251. The sequence goes on along the minus strand of NZ_JBNXUM010000015.1, from coordinate 16,071 downwards.
GGGAAGATGTCGAAGGAGACGTCGTCCAGGGCCACGAGCGTGCCGCGCCGCGTCGGGAATTCGACGCGGAGATTGCGGACCTCGAGAAGGGGTTGGGTGTTGGACATGGTCACGCCGATGGGAAAGCCCTCTCCCCCCACAGGGGGGAGAGGGCTTCTGCAGCGCCGGCCGAGAGCGGGGGTGCGCAAGCTGAAGGACGCCATGCCCATCACCGCAGCTTCGGGTTCAGCGCATCGCGCAGCCAGTCGCCGAGCAGGTTCACGCTCAGCACCAGCACGATCAGCGCGACGCCCGGGAAGATCGTGATCCACCACTCGCCCGAGAACAGGAAGTCGTTGCCGATCCTGATCAGCGTGCCGAGCGAGGGCTGCGTCGGCGGCACGCCGACGCCGAGGAAGGACAGCGTCGCCTCCGCCAGGATCGCGAAGCCCAATTGCAGGGTCGCGATCACCAGCACCGGCCCCAGCACGTTGGGCAGCACATGGCTCACCATGATCTTGCCGCGGCCCAATCCGATGACGCGCGCGGCCTGCACGTATTCCTTGTTGCGCTCCACCATCGTCGAACCCCGCACCGTCCGCGCGAAGGACGGCCAGTTGGAGAAGCCGATGGCGAAGATCACGACGTAGAGCGCGATCTGGTCATGCACCTCCCGCGGTAGGGCGGCGCGGACGACGCCGTCGATGAGCAGCGCGATCAGGATGGTCGGGAAGGTCAGCTTGATGTCGGCGATGCGCATCAGCACGGCATCCACCGTGCCGCCCATGTAGCCCGCCGCCAGCCCCGCCGATACGCCGAGCACGACCGACATCACCACCGCGCAGAAGCCGACCAGCAGCGACACCCGCGCCCCGTACATAATGGCCGACAGCACGTCGCGCCCCTGGTCATCGGTGCCGAGCAGATAGAGCCGCTCGCCCTCTTCCTCCCAGGCCGGCGGCTTGAAGGCATCGAGCAGCTGCAGCGACGCCAGGTCGAAGGGGTTGTGCGGCGCGATCCAGGGCGCGAGCACCGCGCCGCCGATGCAGATCGCGGCCACGATCGCCGAGACCACCGTGATCGGGTTGCGGGTGAAGCTCCACCAGATGTCGCTGTCGAAGAAGTTGCGGACGGCCTGCATCTCAGTGGCCTCCCTTGCCGCCGCCGATGCGCAGGCGCGGGTCCACGGCGAAGTAGAGCAGATCGACCACCAGGTTGATCGTCACGAACAGCGCCGCGATCAGCATCAGGTAGGCCGCCATGACGGGGATGTCGGCCGCGCCCACGGACTGGATGAAGAGCAACCCCATCCCCGGCCACTGGAAGACGGTCTCGGTGACGATCGCGAAGGCGATGATCGCGCCGAGCTGCAGCCCGGTGATGGTGATCACCGGCACCAGCGTGTTCTTCAGCGCATGGCCAAAATGGACGGCGCGGTTGGTCAGGCCCCGCGCCCGGGCGAACTTGATGTAGTCGGTGCGCAGCACCTCCAGCATCTCGGCGCGCACCAGGCGCATGATCAGCGTCATCTGGAACAGGCCGAGCGTGATGGAGGGGAGGATCAGCGCCTTCAGTCCCGACCAGGTCAGGAAGCCGGTGCTCCACCAGCCCAGCTTCACCGTGTCGCCGCGGCCGAAGCTCGGCAGCCAGCCCAGCCAGACGGAGAAGCAGAGGATCAGCAGGATGCCGATCAGGAAGGTCGGCAGCGACACGCCGACCAGGCTGAAGGTCAGGAAGAAGCGGCTCAGCCAGGAGTGGCGGTAGAGGCCGGTGTAGATCCCCATCGGCACGCCGACGAGCAGCGCGAGGAAGGCGGCTGTCAGCGCAAGCTCCAGCGTCGCCGGCGCGCGTTCCGCGATGAGGTCCATCACCGGGCGCGACAGGCGGTAGGACAGGCCGAACTCGCCCTGCGCGGCATTCCAGACGAATTTCGCGAACTGCACGACGAAGGGCTGGTCGAGCCCGAGGTCGCGGATCAGCGCATCGCGCTGCGCCTGGGTGTAGTCCTGGCCGAGCATGATCGCGACGGGATCGCCGACATAGGCGAACATCGCGAAGGAGATCAGCGCGACCGCGAGCATCACGGGCAGGGCCTGGAGCACGCGGGAGATGATGAAGGCTGGCAAGTCTTCTGTTGTCCTGGCTCGAAGAAGCCCCCTCCCCACCCCTCCCCCGCAACCGCGGGGGAGGGAGCGGACGACCCTCCCCCGCGGTTGCGGGAGAGGGTTCGGAGGGGGCCTCTTGCTTCTCCGAACGCTAGCTCAGTTCACCACCATCCACCTGAAATAAGGCTGGTTGTTCGCGGCGTGCGGGATGGTGAAGTTCGACCGCATCGCCCAGGGGATCATCTGGTGGTGCAGCGGGATGTGCGGCACGTCCTCCCGATACAGGCGCAGCGCCTCGCGGATCGCCTCGGCGCGGTCGCCGCCGGACTGCGTCTTCATCCGCTCGATCAGCGCATCCATGCGCGGGCTGGAATAGCGGCCGTAGTTCCAGATGCCGTCGCCCTGCGCGCCGTTGCGCGTCGCCAGCAGCGACTGGAAGGAATAGAGCGCATCCAGCGTCGGCACGCCCCAGCCCAGGAGGTAGATGCTGGTGTCGTCGCGCTGGATCTGCGCGAAAAAGGGCGCGAGCGGCTGCGCCTTCACCTGGGTGCGCACGCCGACGCGCGTCCACATCGCCGCGATCGCCTGGCAGATCTGCTCGTCATTGATGTAGCGGTTGTTCGGGCAGTCCAGCGTGACGGAGAAGCCGTTGGGGAAGCCCGCTTCCGCCAGCAGCGCGCGGGCGCGGTTCGGGTCGTAGGGAAGGCGCACATCCTCCTCCCGCACATAGCCGTTGACCTGCTCGGGGAAGAAGGTGCCGGTCACGACGGACTGGCTCCGCATCGTCGTGCGGTGGATCGCCTGGATGTCGATCGCGTGGTACAGCGCCTGGCGCACGCGCAGATCCTTGAAGGGATTGCGCCCGCGCACGTCGCTGTAGAGCAGCTCGTCGCGGTTGACGTCCATCGCGATGAAGATCGTCCGGACCTCCGGCCCCTCCAGCACGCGGATGTTGCCGGCGCTGCGCAGGCGGTTGAGGTCCTGCAGCGGCGGATCGAGCACGAAATCCACCTCGCCCGACAGCAGCGCCGCGACCCGCGTCGCGTCGGAGGCGATCGGACGGTAGATGATCTCCGTCACGTTGCCAGGCGTCTGGCCCGGCTCGTTCCAGCCGAACCAGGCGTCGTTGCGGACCAACACGGTGCGGACGTCGGGCTCGCGCACGGAAAGCCGGAAGGCGCCGGTGCCGTTGGTCTGGCGGACCGTCGCCATCTCCTCGCGGTTGCGCGTGTTCTGCGGGCGCGTCGCGTTGTTGCGCTCCGACCAGGCCTTCGACATCATGTAGATGCTGGCCAGCTTGTTCGGCAGGATCGGGTCGGCGACCTTCGTCACGATATCAACGGTGAACTCGTCCACCTTCTCCACGCGGTCCACCGTGTCCACGTAGATCCCGAAGTTCGAAGTCGGCTGCAGCGCGCGGCCGATCGAGAAGACGACGTCGTCGGCGTTGAACGCCTCGCCTTCGTGGAAGCGCACGCCCTGGCGCAGCACGAAGCGCCAGCGCGTGGGCTCCACCTGCGTCCAGGACAGCGCCAGGCCGGGCCGCAGCGACAGGTCGGCGTTGCGGTGGATCAGCGGATCGTAGATCTGCTGGATCACCATCGTGACCGTGCCGACATTCTGGCTGTGCGGATCCATCGTGTTCGGATCGCCCGAGGCCGACCAGCGCACCGTGCGCGCCTCGGCCAGGCCCATGCCCAGCGCCATCACGGCGGCCGCGGCCGCCAATCCCCACCGTCGCATCCCTCGAATACCCCCGGTTGTTCCGCGGCTCGTCACGTCCGCGGTGGCAAGCAGGCGCGCGCAATATCGCGTCCCGGCCCCCCGGGAAAGCCCGGAGTCAGGTCGGACGCCCCGGTTCCGGCCGCGTCCCGCCCTCGCCCGCCCAGTCCTTGAGCAGCGTGAACCCCACCGCGAGCAGCACCGGCCCCAGGAACAGCCCGAGGAAGCCGAAGGCCAGCACCCCCCCGATCGCGCCGAGCAGGGTCAGCAGCAGCGGCAGGTCCGCGCCGCGGCTGATCAGCCAGGGCCGGATCACGTTGTCCACCGAGGAGATGACGCCCCCGCCATAGGCCAGCATGAAGAGCCCCCAGCCCCAGCTGCCCTGCGCGAAGAGCCAGATCGCGGCCGGGATCCAGACCAGCGGCGCGCCGACCGGCAGGATGGAGATCACCCCGGTGATGACGCCGAGCAGCACGGGCTGCGGCACCCCCGCGATCCAGAAGCCGACCGTGGTCAGCACGCCCTGCGCCACCGCCGTGCCGAGCAGCCCATAGACCACGCCCTGCGTCACGTCGGCCGTCAGCTGGAACAGGTGGCGCGTCTTCGCCCCGCCGAGCTTCTCCATCATCGCCTGGACCTTCTCGGCCATGGCGGGTCCGTCGCGGAAGAAGAAGAAGGCCAGCCCGATCGCCAGCAGCAGCTCCGCGATGCCCGACAGCACCGCGAGCAGGACGGACAGCCCGTTCTGCGCGATGGTGCCGGCATAGGGCTTCAGCGGCTCGAACAGCCCGGCCAGGGTGGCGTCCCAGCCCTCGAGCCAGGTCCCGATATAGCCGCCGACGAAGGGCAGCCCCGTCAGCAGGTTCACGAGGGAGGGCACGCCCTGGGTCAGCACGCGTTCGGCGCCCTGGCGCAGCGCCTCCACCTCCTCGCGGCTGGTCGGGGCCGCCAGCACGATGGGCAGGCCGATCAGCAGGAAGCCCGCCATCACCATCGCCAGCGCCGCCCAGCCCGGCGACAGGCCCAGGCGCTCGCGCAGGAAGCGGAAGGCCGGCCAGGTCGTGTAGGCCAGGATCGCCGCCCAGAGCAGCGCGGAGACGAAGGGCCGCAGCACCAGGAAGCAGCCGGCGCCCAACAGGCCGAGCGCGACCAGGCCGAGGATGCGGGCGGGGCGGAGCGGATCCTGGTCCATCAGGCGGGCTTAGCCGAACTCGGCCCGACGCGCATCCGCCTCCCTTGGCGCCGCCCTTGCCGCCGGGCTGTCCGCGGGGCAAGGCTTGCGCCCGCCCCGGAGGGAACGACCATGCCGCGCTTCGCCGCCAACCTGTCCATGATGTTCAACGAGGTGCCTTTCCTCGACCGATTCGACGCGGCGGCGAAGGCCGGCTTCAAGGCCGTGGAGTTCCTCTTTCCCTACGACTTCCCGGCCAGGGAGGTCGCGGCGCGGCTGAACGGCGCGGGGCTGCAGCAGGTTCTGTTCAACGCGCCGCCGGGCGACTGGACGAAGGGCGAGCGCGGGCAGGCCGCCCTGCCCGGCCGCCAGGCAGAGTTCCGCGACGGCTTCCGCAAGGCGCTGCACTACGCTGCCGAGCTGTCCTGCCCGCGCATCCATGTGATGGCCGGGCTCGCGCCCGCCGGCGTGCCGCACGACACCATGACGGCGGTGCTCGCCGAGAACCTGGCCTGGGCCGCCGAGCAGGCGCATCCCGTCGGCGTGAAGCCGATCATCGAGCCGATCAATCACCGCGACATCCCGGGCTTCTTCGTCAACACCACCGACCAGGCCGCCGCGATCATCAACGCCATCGGGCCGGAGCGCGTCGGCCTGCAATTCGACCTCTATCACTGCCAGATCACGGAGGGCGACATCGTCAAGCGCGTCGAGAAGCACCTGCCGCTGATCGCGCACATGCAGGTCGCCGACAATCCCGGCCGCAACGAGCCGGGCACCGGCGAGGTCAACTGGCCCTTCGTCTTCAGGCGCATCGACGAGCTCGGCTTCCGCGGCTGGATCGGCTGCGAATACAAGCCAGCCGCCGAGACGACCGCCGGCCTCGGCTGGTTCGCCCCGTACAAGTAGGCGCGCTCCTCCCCCATCCCGCGCAACAACTCCCTCTCCCGCGAAGCGGGGGAGGGTCGGGGTGGGGGCCCATCCCGCGAAACCTCTCGAGGAACCCGCAAACCATGTCCAAGATCGGCTTCATCGGCCTCGGCATCATGGGCCGCCCCATGGCCGGCCACCTCAAGGCCGCCGGCCACGACGTCACGGTGGTCGAGCGCGCCTCGCTGACCGCGGACGACCGCGCCGCCTTCGCCGTCGTCCCCTCGGCCAGGGCCGTCGCCGAGGCCGCCGACATCGTCATCACGATGGTGCCCGACACCCCCGACGTCGAAGCCGTGCTGTTCGGCAAGGACGGCATCGCCGAGGGCCTGTCGAAGGGCAAGCTCGTCATCGACATGTCCTCGATCAGCCCGACCGCCACCAAGGACTTCGCGAAGCGGATCAACGCGCTCGGCTGCGACTACCTCGACGCACCGGTCTCGGGCGGCGAGGTCGGCGCGAAGAACGCGGCGCTGACGATCATGGTCGGCGGGCCGCAGGCAGCCTTCGACCGCGCGCTCCCGGTCTTCGAGAAGATGGGCAAGAACATCACCCTCGTCGGCACCGAGAACGGGGCGGGACAGACCTGCAAGGTCGCCAACCAGATCATCGTGGCCCTGACGATCGAAGCGGTGGCCGAGGCGCTCGTCTTCGCCTCCAAGGCCGGCGCCGATCCCGCCAAGGTCCGCCAGGCCCTGATGGGCGGCCTCGCGACGTCGCGCATCCTGGAACTGCATGGCGAGCGCATGATCAAGCGCACCTTCAACCCGGGCTTCCGGATCGAGCTGCACCAGAAGGACCTGAACCTGGCGCTGCAATCCGGCAGGGAGCTCGGCGTGCCGCTGCCCAACACCGCCTCGACCCAGCAGATCTTCGCGGCCTGCGCGGCACTCGGCGGCAAGGGCTGGGACCACTCCGGCATGGTCAAGGCGCTCGAGGCGATGGCGGCCCACAAGGTCGCCCCCGACGCCTGATGCGGGGCGCCGTCCTTGCGGGGCTGCTGGCGCTCGCGGCCTGCGCGACGCCGCCGCCCCGTCCCGGCGAGGAACTCCGCGCCGAGGTGCTGTTCCGGCACGACTCCGCCGACATGGCGCGCAACGTCGCGGCCTCGCCCGAGCCCGAACGCTCCGCCATGGAGAGCAGCGGCTTTGCCCAGGCCGTCCGAGAGGGGCGGGCCGTAAGGCTGCGCTGCGCGCTGGCCGATGACGAGCCCTTCGTCACCGACGCAATCGCCCCGCCCGGCCTGGACCTGCGGTCGGGGAGCGCGGTCCGCTTCACGCTTGGCAGCACCAGCCCCGCCGTCCCGAACCGCATCCTCGGTCCGCTGGATGACCCGGCGGTGCAGCGCGGCTGGATGCCGCGGCAGCAGGTCGGCACCTTCCAGATCGTCCCGTGGTCCGCCAGCCCCGTGCTGGCGCCCGTGACGGCCGAGCAGGAGCGGGTCTATGCGCGGCTGCGCGCCGCCCTGTTGGTGCGCTGCCGCCCCCAGGCCTGAAGCAACGGTGCCGTCCGGCGGGAGGAATCCCATGGGAGGCGCGAAACGCCCTCGCCGGCGATACGGCCTTGCAAAAGGCACCCGCGTCCCGTTATTCGGATCGCGTCGGCAGCTCGTGAGAAAACGTCTCCTGCCGGGCGTCTGTCTCAGCCCATGTCACGCCGAGGGATTGCATGCGCTTCGCCGATATCGGGCAGCAGTTGCGGGCCTACCGCCTCGAAAGCGGGCTGCGCGCCGAGGAGATCGCCGCCCGCCTCGGCGTCTCCCGCGCCGCGCTCTACCGCTACGAGAAGGGCGAGGTCATCAAGCTCGACACCATCCGCCGCCTGGCGGAGCTGCTGAAGATATCGCCGCTGTCGCTGCTAGGAATCGGGGTCGAGTATTTCTCCCGCCCCATCGCCTTCCAGGAACGCCTGCGCCAGGTCGAGGAACTGGCCGACCAGATCCTGATCATCGGCGGCGCCCTGGTCTACCAGACCACGACCGACGCCTTCGACGGCGCGGTGGCCGAGGCCTGGACCGAGGCCGCCGATGCCGCGTCGGAGCGCGGCATCGCGCGCGCCACCACCGACCAGATGCTGGGCCTGCTGACCGCCCGCAAGAAGCTGCACGCCGGCCGCCGCCCCACCATCATCGCCGTCCTCGGCGAAGCCGCGATCGCGCGCATGCTGGCCGAGGGCGTCGCCCCCGGCCTCGGCGTGCCGGAGCGCACGCGCCAGCGCTGCCTGGCCGCCGCGCGGTCGGAAGCCGAGGCGATCGCGGCGATGATGGAATCCGTCCCCATCGGGCTGCAGATCGGCCTGGCGTCCGGCATCGAGCCCGCCGGGCCCTTCATGGTGCTGCGCGGCCGCGACCGCGCGCATGTCGTGGCCTCGCCCTTCTCGCCCGACACGCCGGCGCAATCCGGCATCGGCGTCGCCTCGATCACCGCGGCGGAGGAAGCGGTGAACGCCCACCAGCGCGTCGCCGAGGCCGCCTGGCGCGACGCGCTGAAGGGCGCCGCCGCCGCCGCCCGCGTGCGCGAACTCATCAAGGCCGCGGACTGAGCCCGGCGGGCCGCACCCTCTCCCGCTCCGGCGCCACGACGCCCGCCGCGCGGCGCCCGTCCGCGACGTCCATCAGCGCGAAGACCGACCGCATCGCCTCCGCCGCCGCGGCGAATCCGAAGCCGACGACCAGGAAGGAGAGCAGCGACAGCCCCGCGCGCATCGCCGCGTCGGGCGCCTGCATGAAGGGCGCCATCGCCGCCGTCGCCGTCACCGCCGCGACGAGCGCCGCGGCCCGCCCGAACAGCACCGCCGCCGCCAGGATCGGCATCACCAGCAGGAAGGGCCGCCCGTCCGCCGCGACCGGCAGGCCTAGAAGCGGCAGCGCGGCCATGCCGCCCACCATCAGCGCCGCGCATCCGTGTCGTGCCGGGGCGCCGAGGGAGCGGGTCCTGGACAGGGCACGCGGGCGCGGCGGGGGAGGCTCTGCCATCCCCCGCCAACGACGCCCGTGCGGACCGGTTCGCGCGGCGCTGCGCGCGCAACGGTCCCGGCCCCGGGATGAGCCGGCGCCCGGCCTCCCTCGCCTCGTTGGGTGCCATGGTAGCGCGGGCGCGGCGGGTTCCGCCTTCAATCCGGCTCGACCATGCGCTCACACGGGCCGGCGGACGTCGAAGACCTCCTCGTCCTCCGGGCTGCGACTCGCGGTGAAGCCCAGCCCCTTGATGAAGCCGAGCATCGGCGCGTTGTCCGCCAGCACCTGCCCCGCGATCACCTTGATGCCGGTCGCCTTCGCCCAGTCGAAGAGCCGCTCCATCAGGTGCCGCCCGAGCCCCTGCCCCTTCATCTGCCGGTCCACGATCACCGCGAACTCGCCGGTGACGCCGTCATGCTCGCGGATCAGGCGCGAGACGCCGAGCAGCTCCTCCTCCGCCGTGCCGGATCGGCGCACCGCGACGAAGGCCATCTCCCGGTCGTAGTCGAGCTGCGTCATCCGCGCGATCTGCTGCGGCGGCAGCTCGCGGAGGTGGCTGAAGAAGCGCCAGCGTATGTCCTCCGGCGTCAGGCGCCGGAAGAAGGCGGCATGCGCCTCGGCGTCCTCGGGGCGGATCGGGCGGATCGTCAGCACCTCGCCCGACCGCGCGGTCCAGCGCGTCACCCATTCCTCGGGGTAGGGCGGGATCGCCAGCAGCGCGCGCTGGCCGACCGGCCGCAGCCTGGCATGCGCGTCGAGCGCCAGCACGCCGTCCGCGCGCGCGACCAGCGGGTTGACGCGGAACGCCTCGAATTCCGGGAAATCCACCGCGACCTGGGACAGCCGCACCAGCGCGTCCTCCACGGCATCCAGGTTCGCCGCGGGATGGTCGCGGTAGCCGCCCAGCAGCTTCGCCGCGCGGCTCCGTGCGATCAGCGCCTTCGCCAGCGCGTCGTTCAGCGGCGGCAGGTCGAAGGCCTCGTCGCCCAGCACGTCGGCCGCGGTGCCGCCGAGGCCGAAGCCGATGAAGGGCCCGAACATGCGGTCCTCCGCCAGGCGCAGCCGCACCTCCTCGCCCCGCGCGGCCTCGCGCTGCACGACGAAGCCCTCGAGCCTTGCATCGGGCCGCACCCGCTTCGCCGTCGCGATCATCGCCGCCGCGGCCTGGCGCAGCGCATCGGCGCTGCGGAGCCCCAACGCGACGCCGCCGACCTCGGTCTTGCGCGGGATGTCGCGGCTGCGGAGCTTGAGCACCACGGGCCAGCCCAGCGCGCCGGCGGCGGCGACGGCATGCTCTGCCGTCGGCGCGACGCGCCCCTGCACCACCGGCATGCCATAGGCCGCCAGCACCGCCAGCGCCTCGTCCTCCGTCAGCTCGAGCCGGCCTTCGGCGCGCAGCGTCGCCACGATCGCGCGCACGGCGTCGCGGTCCGGCGTCAGCGCCAGCACCTCGCGCCCCGGCAGTTCCGCCGCCGCCAGCCGGTTGCGCCGGTCCTGCCAGAGATGGAGCGCGCCGCGCACCGCGGCCTCCGGCGTCGGGAAGACCGCGAGCCCGGCCTGCGCGAGCGCGGCGCGTTGCGGGCCGGCCGTCGCCTGGCCAGCCCAGCAGACCAGCACCGGCGCCGCGCGCGTGGCCTTCGCCGCCGCGACCAGGCCCTGCGCCACGGTCTCCGCGTTCTCGCCGGCGACCGGCGCGTGCAGCGCGACGACCGCGTCCACCTCCCCCAGCCCCGCCAGCATCGCCGCGGCCTCGCCGAGCCCCGTCCCCGCCACCGGCCCGAGGATGATGGGATTGCCGCCATGCCAGACCGAACCGAGGCAGACCGCCAGGCTCGCCAGCACCTCCGGCCCGAAGTGCGCGAGCCGCGCGCCGCCCGCCAGCACCGCATCGGCGGCCATCTGGCCGAGCCCCGTCGCATTCGCCACGATCGCGATGCGGTCGCCCGGGCCGCCGCGAGGCGAGAGCTTCACCCGCGCCAGCGTCTCCGCGGCGGAGAGCAGGTCGTCCAGCCCCTCCACCCGCAGCACGCCGGCGCGGCGCAGCACGGCCTCCATCACGGCATCCGTGGTGCCCGAGGGGTCCGCAAGCCGCCCGCCCGCCCGCACCGCGACCACGGGCCGCGTGCGCGCCGCCGCCCGCGCCGCCGAGACGAAGGCGCGGCGGTCCTTGATCCGCCTGAGGTCCAGCAGGATCGCCCCCGTCGCGGGATCGCGCGACAGCCAGTCGAGGGCATGCGCAAATCCGAGATCCGCATTGCCGCCGATCCCGATGACATGGCTGAAGCCGACGGCCTGGCTTTCCGCCCAGTCCAGCACCGCGCGCGCCAGCGCCGAGGACTGGCAGACCAGCGCGAGCCTGCCCTTGCGAGGCGCGACGTGCGCGAGCGAGGCGTTCAGGCCGATCGCCGGCACGCAGATCCCGAAGCTGCCCTGGCCCAGCGCGTTGACGCCCGTGCGCTTCGCGATCGCCGCGAGGTCGGGCGCCGCGCCGGGCACGACGACGGCGTTGCAGCCCCGCGCGCCAAGTTCGGCCATCGCGGCCTCCACGCGCTCGGCCGGCAGCGCCAGCACGCCGAGGTCGGGCACCTCCTCCAGCGCGGCGATCCCCGCCGCCTCGACGAAGCCCTCATGCGCCATGCCGACGACGGACAGCCTGCCGTGGAAGCCGCCCGCGGCCAGGTTGCGCGCCAGCAGCGCCGCGATGGGCTCGGCGGGATCGGCGACGAGCACGACGTGGCGCGGGCGATACAGCGCGTCCTCGCGCATCTTCCCGCGCGAGCCGAGGGTGAGCAGCGGCTTCGCCATGACGCGGTGCAGCATGCGCCTGCCGGCACCAACGCGGCAATCGCGCGCGTGGGGTGAATTGCGGCCCTCGCTCCCGCCCTTTCCCCCCTTCAGCACCTCCCTCCGCCGCCTTTGCTTTCCCTCCCCCGCTCGCGGGGGAGGGTCAGGGTGGGGGCGCTTCGTCCGGCGCAGCCCTGATCCTCGAACCCCCACCCCTTGCACCCCACCCCGCGCCATCGTCCCATGCCCGCAGCGAGGAGACGCCGCCATGCCCGCCCAAGACCCGCGCTGGGACCCCGAGATGCTCGCCTTCAGCGCCATGATGGAGGAGATCGCGACGCGGCATCCGCCGGTGACGCTGGCGCTGCCCCTGGACGCGTCCCGCGCGACGACGGAGGCCATGAACATCCCCCTCTGTGCCGGCGGCCCCGCGATGGCGGAGACCGGCGACCGCTGGCTGCCGGTCCGCGGCCGCCGCATCCAGTGCCGCTTCCATCGCCCGACGCCCGACGCGCGCGCCGTCCTGGTCTACATCCATGGCGGTGGCTTCGTCTGGAACAGCATCGACACGCATGACCGGTTGATGCGCGACTATGCCGCGGGCGGCGGCTGCGCCGTCATCGGGCCGGACTACGCGCTGAGCCCCGAGGCCCCGTTCCCGCAGGCGCTCGAGGAATGCGCCGGCGTGGTGCGCTGGATCGCGCAGCGCGGCGCGGCATGGGGCCTCGATCCCCGGCGCATCGTCATCGGCGGCGACAGCGCCGGCGCAAACCTCGCGATGGGTGTCGCGCTGCTGCTGCGCGAGACCGATCCGGGCCTGACGCTGCGCGGCCTGCTGCTGAACTACGGCGTCTTCGACGCGGATTTCGACACCGCGAGCTACCGCGAATTCGCCGACGGCTACTTCCTGACGCGGGAGAAGATGCGCTTCTACTGGGACTGCTACTGCCCGCGCGGCGCCGACCGCCTGAACCCGCTGGCGAGCCCGCTGCGCGGCGATCTGCGCGGCCTGCCGCCGGTGCTACTGCACATCGCCGAGCTCGACGTGCTCGCGGCCGAGAACCACGCGATGGCCGCGAAGCTGCGCGAAGCCGGGGTCGCGGTCGAAAGCCGCGTCTTCCCCGGCACCGCGCATGGCTTCCTGCGCGGGGCGAACCACGTGACTGCCGCGCGCGAGGCAGCGGCGGAAGGCGGGGCGTGGCTGAGGCGGATCCTGGGCTGAGGCACGGCCAGCACCGCATTCGAGCCTTTGCTCTGGCACACGGAGCAGACGCGCTAGGACACAGTTGTATTTGCATCGGTTTTGAAACTTTTCCGAGCGTGCCCGGCCTGCGAGGGACACCAATGCGATCGCTGCCTGGTCTGCCCACCTCCGATTACTGGGCGATGGTTGCAGCGCAAGATTTGGCAGGTATGATTAGTTGTAACCGCCATTATCGCAAATAGTTGCGCCCGAAATCTTCCCGTTTGTGACAGATTCGCTTGGCGAATGACGCCGGCCTTTGCCAGACTTCGGCACGCCATCGGGCACGCGCCCTCGCAGGCCCTGTTTCCGTTCCAGTCTGAGTGCACTTGCAGCTTCGCAGGCGCTGTTGCTTGCGGCTGCGCCTCGCTCTGAGGTGACTGCCGACCCCCGTCGGATCAGGAGGCTCTGATGGTAGCAGGGGCCTAGACCCCGGAAATCCTGTCCGCTGCGCCTTGATGCCGCCCGAAGCGCGGCACCTATCGCCAGCGCTCCTCGACATCCTGCCCAGCTACGACGGACGGCCCGCCGGCCATGCCGAAGGGAAACGCTGTTCCGTGCGCTGGCCAAGCAGAACCGGTTCACCGGTCCTGAACGACGGATGCGTGCCGCATCGCGTCCGAACTGAGCGTGCACATGCCGGAACAAACAAACGAACCATGGGGAGAATGGAATGTCCATCACCACGTCACGGGTTCCCGGCGCGCCGGCTGGCGCGACGGACCTCTCGCTGCTCGACGCGAGCAACGACACCGCTCTCAACAGCGCGTTCCTCCAGCTCACCTCGTCCGGCGCTACCTTCGCCGATCCGGCGACCGCGACAGCGCCGTCCACCACGACAAAGATAACGGCGACCGCTAGCACCGGGACCGCGGATGCAACGGCGCTCAGCACCGGCGCGGTCGTGCAGGCCGCGCCGACCGGCGGCTCCGCGCCGAAGCCGGCCGTCAACCTCGACCAATGGGCCGATGGCGCGGCGCCGGACCTCCCGGTGTCCTCCGGCTCGCAGGCGGACCAGTGGCAGAACGGCAATCTCGGATCATCGCAGGCGCATTACGCCGAGGACCAGTTCGTCCCCTACCGCGCGGTCCTGTCCCAGCTGACCGAAGGCAATGTCTACACGCTGACGATCCAGTGGGACACCACCAAGGGCGGCAAGCACGCGCTCGACTACATCGGCAGCTACGACACGAGCTTCCCGGGTAGCCGCAACGAGACCCTTCCCAACCCGCTGCTCGGCGTGACGGGCATACAGAGCGATGCGCTGGGCGTGACGAACTTCGCGATTCCTGTCGACGCCGCGGTCGCGAGAGGACCCGACGGCTTGGCGGGGACCGCGGACGACATCGCGCAGATTGCGGGCCAGTTCACCCTGCTCGGCGGTGCGACGATCTTGAATGTCAGCAGCTACGCGCTGACCGGCGCGTACAGCGGGGACAGTTCCACCGCCATCACCGTGACCTTCACGTATAACGGCGACGGCACCGACAACAACGAGGCGGGCACCGCCGTTCTCGCCTGGGGCGGCCACATCGCGGCGCGGGACGAATGGGGGAACGGCCTCTCAGCCGCCGCCATCTCCGGCTCGCCCTACCACATGCGGTTGATCGGCTTCACCGACAACGACCCGAGCACCTCGGAGAGCGTCGGCAACCAGGACCGGTCGCTCTCGAGCGCGGCGGTGGTCTTCCCGGGCTCGATCACCTTGGTCAAGCAGACCGACCCCGATGGCAGCAGCCAGAGCTTCAATTTCGAGCTCACGCGCCCGGCCAACACCGTGGACGTGGTGGCCGGTTCGGTGGACCTCAGCGGCGACAACGTCATCGACGTCAGCGACACCGGGCGGTTCACAGACACCAGCGACGGCGAGGTCTACTCGATCACGGGAGGCGGGAGTATCGTCAAGCTATCCGGCACCGGCGACGGCAAGATCAACGGCTTCAACATCGTTGGCGGCAAGCTCGACATCAACGGCGACAATGCCGTCACCAGCCTCGACAAGTTCACCGATCTCACCGGCACCGGGGTCGTAGCCTTCTCTCTCACTGACAATCAATCCAAGACTTTCGGCGGCCTCACCGATTTCGCCGGCTACACCGTGAAGGAGATCGTTCCGAGCGTCTGGGACCTGACCAGCATCGGGACGCAGCGGGTCGACATCAACAACGCGACGACGAACGGCACCATCAGCAATCCCGCGGGGGATCAGACGACCGTCACGCTGGCTGAAGCGGACAAGTGGACGCTGACCTTCAATGACAAGTTCCTGGGCGCGCCGGCGATCGACGTGACCAAGACCAATGCCGGCGTGGTGGACGGCGACAACAACGGGCCGGATGCCGGCGACACCATCGTCTACAGCTACTCCGTCAAGAACACCGGCAACATCTCGCTGCTCAACGTCAGCGTCAGCGACGACAAGCTGGGCAGCATCACCCTGACAACCGGGCTGACCGACGTCGACGGCGACGGCCAGGCCGACGACCTTGCCGCCGGCGCCACCGCGACCGGCACCAAGACGGCCACCCTGACCCAGGCGCAGGTCGACGCGGGGTCGCTGACCAACATCGCCACCGGTACCGGCACCGGCACCAACGGCACGACGGTGACCGACACCGATACCAACACAGTGCCGATCGCCCGTAGCCCGGCGATCGACGTGACCAAGACGAATGCCGGCGTGGTCGACGGCGACAACAATGGGCCCGATGCCGGCGACACCATCGTCTACAGCTACTCCGTCAAGAACACCGGCAATGTGTCGCTGCTCAACGTCAGCCTCAACGACGACAAGCTGGGCGCCATCGCCCTGACCGGGCTGACCGATCTCGATGCCGACGGCACGGCCGACGACCTCGCCGTCGGCGCCACCGCGACCGGCACCAAGACGGCGACGCTCACCCAGGCGCAGGTCGATGCGGGGTCGCTGACCAACATCGCCACGGGCACCGGCACCGGCACCAACGGCACGACGGTGACCGACACCGATACCAACACAGTGACGATCGCCCGCACGCCGCATATCGACGTGGTGAAGACCAATGCCGGCGTGGTCGACGGCGACGGCAATGGGCCCGATGCCGGCGACACCATCGTCTACAGCTACTCCGTCAAGAACACCGGCAACATCGCGCTACTCAACGTCAGCCTCAATGACGACAAGCTGGGCGCCATCACCCTG
>NZ_JBNXUM010000014.1:0-187310 GCF_050563545.1 Falsiroseomonas sp. HW251 | reverse complement strand
CGAGACCCCCCAGCGGCCGGGCGTGGAGAAGGCGCGCAGGACTGCGGGGCGGAACAGGCGTCGGGCCAGCATCTCGCCGGAACGGCTACATCACCCGGCGGTTCTGACCGTTACCTCGGCCCTTTGGTGCTTCGCGGCCGGGCTGGCACGTCCGGCGCGCGGCTCAGCTTGGCCGCCTGACAGGCTTCCAGGTTGTCGGCCGACGCTTCCAAGGCGCGCGCCTGCTCCAGCAGCCGCTCGCGGTCCGGCCGAAAGCTGATACGCCTCGCAAGGTCGCGGCAGTCCTGCGCGAGGGCACGCAGGCGCGCCGGCTCGTCCTTCCCGAAAATGTCCCGTCCCCCCGGAGAAGACACCATCGTTGTTGCAGCAAGTTGGCATATCGCGGGGGAACCTGCAGCACAAGCAGCCGCGCGGGGCAAACCCACGTCGCTGCCGAGGGCCATCGACCTGTATCCACTTTCGGCGAGCACCTCGGGCGCGTCGTGGCCAATCGTGCGGATCGTTTGACCGCCCCGCCCCACACCGTCGAAACACGCGGGTGGGGAGTGCTGATAGAGCCTCGCGAGAGTTCATTCCGGGTTCTATCGAGGTCAAGCTCGTTGATTTGCTGGCCGTTCCGTAGTTGCGCCCGACTGGCTGGCCTTCTTCAATGGCATGCGTAGGTCGCAGATGAGGCCCGGCTCGACCCAGTAGTAGGTAAGATCCCCACCAAGCTGCCTGCGCACCGTCGTCTCCAACAGCCGCAGACCGAAACCGCGCCGCGGCGGCGGGCCTGCAACCGGTGGCCCTCCCCGCTCCTCCCAGCGGAGCTGCAGCACGCCGGCGCCCCCGTCCGCCTCCCAGGCGGTCCGCACTGCCCCGGCCGGAACCGAAAATGCTCCGTGCCGGACGGCGTTGGTGGCCAGCTCGTGCAGCACCAGGGCAAGAGGCTGCACAGCCTCGGGTGCGAGACGCACCGGAGGCCCTGAGGCTTCGGCCCGGCCCAGGGACGCATGGGGGGTGACCTCGGCCGCGACCAGGTCGCCGAGGTCGGCGCCGGTCCAGCCCTCGCGCGCGAGCAGCCCATGCGCTCGCGCCAGCGCCGCGATCCGCCCGTTCAAGGCAGAGACGAACTCCTGCGGCGCGTCGGCGCGGCTCAACGAGACGATGGACTGCACCACCGCGAGCGCGTTTTTTGCGCGGTGGTCCACCTCGCGCAGCAGCCGGTCGCGCTGCGCCAGGGCCCGCGCGAGTTCGGCCGTGCGGTCCGCGACGCGCTGCTCGAGTGTGTCCCGCGCTGCGGCAAGGAGGCGTGCGTGCCGGGCGGCCTCGGTCAGGAAGAAGAGGAAGAGGATCGAGGTCGATGCGATCCAGCTCAATCGCCCGGCCGACCAGCCCACGGAATAGCGCCCCCCACCCGCCTGGGAGAGCAGGTTGGCCGCGAGCAACGCCGTCAGTGCTGCCGCGAGCCAGAGGAAAAGGTCGTTCCGCCGCCCCGCCCGCGACAGCGCGAGTGCGATGCCTGCCCCGAGCATGGTGAAGGCGAGAAGGCCCATTGCCTTGTTCAGGACGGTCCACTCCCCTCCGCGCATCAGCGGCGGCATGGCGTCGGCGAGGCCGGTCGCCATCAGGGCGATCGCGAGCGACGCGGCCAAGGTGCCTGCGGCGGCGATCGAGGCAACGCGCCCCGCCCGGCCTGGGCCGATGCGCCCACCGGGGGCGAAGCACTCAACGGCGGTGGCGGCGAGGGTGAGGGCGGCGAAGCCGTTTATCCAGAGCAGGTAGCCCCAGGCAGCCGACTGGGGAGCGCCAAGGACCGCCCGGTCGGGCAGGACGGCGCCTGGGAAGGTAAGCGCGTGCAGCACCGCCATGGCGCCGCCGTAGAGATACGCGCAGCCGAGTGGCAAGGTGGACCACGCACCTGTCGCGCGGAACCTGGCGAACAGGAGGAAGCTCGTCGGCAGTTCCGTCGCCAGCGTGACGCCGACGAAGGCGGGGGTGATTGAGGGAAGTGCCGGACCCGGATCGGCGGCGAACGGCAGTAAGGCGGCAGTCACGGTAGCGTAACCGCAAAGAATGATCGTCACGCCGCGCCCACGCCGCCCGCCCCCGCCGCCCATCGTAACGCCCTTTGTGCCTGTCTGAGGTCGGGACATTTTCTCGTGGGCAGATTGGGTGGCGCACGATATTTGCACCAGCCCTCCCGGTCGATCCGCGTGCCCCTGTAGCGCAAGTCAAGTTCGCGTTCGGCGTGCCCACCGCATGACGCTGCAGCACCACCTCGTCGTCGGGAACGACCAGGTGCTCAGTTGTGGCGGCTGCGCCTGGCGCTCAGCACCGTCGCCTGTGCCGTCCGCGCGGCGCCCGTCATTCGGCCGCCCCAGTCCCTCATGGATCAGGACCGGCGCGCCGTCGCGGCCGACGCCATCCCGCACCACGGCGAGCTGGCCGAGATGCCTACCCGGCCTGCGGTGGGTCGGCGGTCGAGAGCCACCAGCCGTCGCCAGCGCACCAGCAGGATGCATCGGGATCGCCCACAAGGCGGAGCGAGCGGACGGCGTCCGCGTCCCCCCGCCCGAAGGCCGTCGCCAGCCGCTGGCCTTGGGCGGCGTCCTGCTGGGTGCCCTCGCATGGGATGAAGGCGGCGCGCGTGACGAAGCGCGCGGGCCAAGCCTCGCCGGTCATGGGTCGCTCCACCAACAACATGCCGCCGAAGCCACCGACGGGCTGCAGCGGGAAAAGCAACCGCCCAGTGCCAGGCTTCAGCGCGCGCAACCAAGCCCGGCTCGGCTGGGTGGTGCCGGCGTTGACGTAGACGCGGTTCGCGGCGGGCAGGTCATCGGCGATGCCGGACCGCGCGTGGACCGTCACCTGCGGCAGGCGCGCGAGGTTCCGGGCAGCGCGCGCCGCCAGCGCCGGGTCAATCTCGTAAGCGTGGACGCGGCCAGAGAGCCCGACGAGGTGGGCGAGCAGCGCCGTGTAGTAGCCAGCGCCGGCGCCGACATGCAGAACCACGTCGCCCTCGCGTGGCGCGAGTTGATCAAGGCAGCGGGCGTGCAGTCCAGGCTCGCCGATGTTGATGCCGCGCGCCGGGTCGAGGGCCACGAGGGTATCCTGGTAGAGGAAGGCGGGGTCATCATCCGGCGTGCGCACGTAGGCGTTGGCGGCCCCGGCCTCGGCGTCCAAGGCCCGACCACGAGGATGGACCAGGGCCCCGGTCCGGCGAATGGCTCACGCGGCACGGCGGCGAACGCCGCCTCGATCCTCGGATCGCGCGCCCCGCCCTTGGCAGCGACGTAGCGGGCGAAGAAGGCCCGCAGGTTGGCAATGCGGTCCGTCATGGTGCCGGGACCTCCTACCTGGGTGGCCTGACCTGGCCGAGGTGTGCGCCAGAGTGACAGGGCGGGCGAAGTAAGCTCAACGGCGACCGCAGGAGCAAGCCGACCCCACACGCTACAGGGGAAAGGGCGAATGAGCTTGGAGGTGAATGATGCGGTGCCCTCTTGGGCATCGCGCCGCACGCGACCACTCCATCGTCATGAACGGCGAGGTGTTCAGCTTCTGGCGGGCCGGGGCGCTGTAGATGGACCACCTCGCGCCAGCCTTGCAGGTTCGCGAAGCCTGACCCCGTCGAGAACCGCGCAGTTCGACGCCCCGACCCGGACGACGACGTCCTCGATCCGCAGCAGGCCGGCGTCGAACGGCGGGTGAAGATCGGCACGGAGGAGAATGCCGCGTTCTGGGTCTGCGCGCGCGGCGACCGCCGCGTGACGCCTCCCTGCATCAAAGAAGGCACGGTGAAGGGGCGGCCGCTATATAGGCCGCCCCAGTTTCTATGAGGGTCCCATTTGGATGACGGAAGCGCCCTACAAGCAGTAGCGCCGCCGCAGCCACCTCACGGCGGCGCTGTAGGTCCCGTTCCCCGTGAAACCGAGGCCGTCTAGGTCGGCGCGGAGGTCCCCCGGAAAATGACCGGTGCAGTTCCATACTCCCGCACCACTGCGCGCCAACAACGATCCCACCCGATGCCGTGCAGGAGTGCTGCAGCAGGGCGGGGCCGTCCCTTCGATATTTCGCAGAATGTGGTTGACTCCTCCGCAGCTTGCCTTACTTTCGACTTTCATCGAAGGGTTGGAGTGGCCGAATGGACGCCAGCCGCGCAATCACCGCTCTCGGTGCGCTCGCCCACGAGCATCGCCTTGCCGTCTATCGCCTCCTCGTGGAGCGCGGCCCTGATGGGTTGGCGGCCGGACTCATCGCAGAGCAGGTCGGCATCCCCGCCTCGTCACTGACCTTCCACCTCCAACACCTGCTGCGCGCCGGGCTCGCGACGCAGCGCCGTGTCGGGCGCCAGATCATCTACGCCGCCGACTTCACCGCCATGAACGACCTGGTCGGCTTCCTGACCGAGAACTGCTGCGGCCGCGGCGTCTCCGCCTGCGTGCCGAAGGCACCCGCCACCAGCACCGAGCCCCCGATCGCCACCCTGAAAAGGAAAGCCCGATGAACCGCGATCCCCTGCCTGTCGCCATCATCGGCGCCGGCCCCGTAGGTCTCGCCGCCGCAGCCCACCTGATCGAGCGGGGCCTCGATCCCCTGCTGCTGGACGCTGGCGCAACCCCCGCAGCCTCGGTGCGGGAATGGAGCCATGTGCGCATGTTCTCGCCCTGGCGGTTCAACACCGACGCGGCCGCGGTGCGGCTGCTCCGCCAGACCGGCTGGTCGGCGCCCGACCCGGACCAGCATCCCACCGGCGACGAACTCCTTCGCGACTACCTCGTGCCGCTGGCCGCGCATCCCGCCGTCGCCGCGCGGCTCCGCCTCGGCGCGCGGGTCATCGGGGTGTCGCGCCGCCACCACGACCTGCAGCGCAACGGCTCGCGCGAGGAGGCACCCTTCATTCTCCAGGTCGCGAAGGCTAACGGCGACGTTGAGGAGATCGAGGCGCGCGCCGTGATCGACTGCTCCGGCACCTGGGGCAGCCCCAATCCGGTCGGCGCGCATGGCCTTCCCGCGCCGGGCGAGCGCGGCCACGTCGCGCACGGAATCCCCGACGCGCTTGGCCGCGACCGAGCCACCTACGCCGGGCAGCGCATCCTCGTCGTCGGTGCCGGGCACTCCGCCATGAACCTTGTCGAGGCGCTGGCCGCGCTCGTGGAGGAGGTGCCGGGAACGACCATCACCTGGGCCTTCCGCCGCCCACTGTCGGCGGCGAACTTCGGCGGCGGACAGAATGACGGCCTCGCTGCACGCGCGGCGCTCGGTGCGCGGGCCCGCGCGCTCGTCGAGGAAGGCCGCGTCGCGGCGCTCGCGCCCTTCCTGGTTCATCGGATTGTGGATGTGCCCAGCGGCGCGATCCGCGTCGAGGGGCTGCTGGACGGCCGCCCGCATGTAGTCGAGGTGGACCGCGTCGTCGGCGCTACCGGCTTCCGCCCCGACCTGTCGCCACTCTCGGAACTGCGCCTCTCGCTCGATCCCGCCGTGCAGGCGACGCCGGCGCTGGCGCCGCTCATCGACCCGAACCTGCACTCTTGCGGCACCGTCCGCCCGCATGGCGAGGCCGAGTTGCGCCATCCCATGGAGCCCGGCTTCTACATCGCGGGCATGAAGGCGTATGGCCGTGCGCCCACCTTCCTGCTGGCGACCGGCCACGAGCAGGTCCGCAGCATCGCCGCCCACCTCGCAGGCGACGAGCAGGCCGCGCGCCGCGTCGAGCTGGTGCTGCCGGAAACGGGCGTCTGTGCCGGGCCGGCGAAGCCGCGCGTCTCGGTGAAGGCCGTCGCCGCGGGCGGCTGCTGTGGCGCGGAGGCGGCGCCGGTCGAAGCGGTCGAGATGGCCTCGGGCTGCTGCACGCCGGCCTCGGTCGCAACCGTCGCCGTGCCGGCGACAGCACAAGGCACGTGCTGCACGTCGAAGGCGGATGCACCCGCCGAGGCGTCCTGCTGCCCGTGACGGCCGCCTTCGACCTGCCCCGCCGCCTCGTCGCCGAGGCGCTTGGGACCGCGCTGCTGGTCGCGGCCGTCGTCGGCTCCGGCATCATGGCCGAGCGGCTGACGGCGGATGTCGGCTTGGCGCTGCTCGCCAACACGCTGGCGACCGGCGCCATGCTGGTCGTGTTGGTGACTGTCCTCGCCCCGGTTTCCGGCGCGCATCTCAACCCCGCCGTGACGCTGGTCGTCGCAGTGCGGGGCGAACTGCCGCGTCGTGACGCCGGCCTCTACGTCCTGGCGCAGCTCGCCGGCGCCGTCGCTGGCACCGCCGTCGCGCACCTCATGTTCGATCGCGCGCTAGCCGAGCTGTCCGGCAAGGTGCGCTGGGGGGCGGCGCAATGGTTCTCGGAAGGTGTCGCCACCTTCGGCCTGGTGCTGGTGATCCTCGCCGGCGTTCGCTTCGACCGGCGAGCCGTCCCGTGGCTGGTCGGCCTCTACATCACCAGCGCGTACTGGTTCACCGCTTCGACCTCCTTCGCCAATCCGGCGGTCGCGGTAGCGCGGTCTCTCACAAATAGCTTCTCGGGCATCCGGCCGGCCGACCTGCCGGGCTTCGTCGCCGCGCAGCTCGCGGGCGCCTTGATCGCCGCCGCGCTCGCCGGCTGGCTGCTGCGCGAGCCAGCTTCCCACCCCATCGCTCGGAAGGCGGAGGCCCGGCCGTGACAGTCACGATCTACCACAACCCGGCCTGCGGGACGTCGCGCAACACGCTGGCGATGATCCGCGCGACGGGCACGGAACCGGTGGTGATCGAGTATCTCAAGACGCCGCCCAGCCGGGAGGAGCTGTTGGATCTGGTGCACCGGATGGGCCTGACGCTGCGCGACGTCCTGCGCCGGAAGGGAACGCCCTACGATGCCCTCGGCCTCGATGATCCGGATCTAACGGACGATGCGCTGCTCGACGCCATCGAGGCGCATCCCATCCTCATCAACCGCCCGATCGTCGTGACGCCGAAGGGCGTTCGACTGTGCAGGCCGTCAGAAGTCGTGCTTGATCTGCTTGAGGCGCCGCTACCCCAGGACTTCGTAAAGGAGGATGGCGAGCGCGTGCCAGCGCAGCGGGCGTGAGCCCCGCGACGTCCTTACCGCCAATCCCGGCGTGAGCGCCCCGCGCGCCGTCCTGGCGGTGATCGCCGCGCAGGTGCTGGTGCAGATCGGCGCCTTCTTCCTGCCGGCCCTGCTGCCGGCCTTCATCGCGCGGTGGTCGCTCTCGGCCACCGAGGCAGGCTGGCTCGTCGGCGCCTTCTTCGCGGCCTACGTCCCGGCGGTCCCGATCCTCGTCGCGCTCACCGACCGCGTGCCCGCACGGCGGGTCTATCTCGTCGGCGCAGGGCTGACAGCGCTTTCGCATCTCGGCATGGCGGTCGCTGCCGACGGCTTCTGGAGCGCGCTACTGCTGCGCGCCGTCGCCGGAATTGGATGGGCGGGCTGCTACATGCCCGGCCTGAAGATGATCGCCGACCGCCTGGACGGCGCCGAGCAGTCGCGCGCGGTAGGCTGGCACGCCCTCGGCGTCGGCATCGCCGGCGCCGCTTCCTTCGCGGTAGCAGGGCTTCTGGACGCCGTCGTGGGCCCCACCGGGGTGTTCTTCTTCGGTGCCGCCACGGCCGCGGCGGCGGTCGGCATCGCCGCGATCCTCGCCACCCCCATGCCGGCGCGAAGCGGCCCTAAGGTGCCCGTCGCGGAGTTGCTCGATTTCCGCCCGGTGTTCCGGAACCGACCGGCCATGGCCTGGATCGCCGGCTACACCGTCCACACCTGGGAGATGGCTGCGCTACGGGCCTGGGGCGTGACCTTCCTCGCGCTCGTCATCGCGAACGACCATGCGCCGGACTGGATGCCTGGTCCCAATGCCCTGTTCACCGCCGCGGGCCTGATTGGCATCACGGTCTCTGTCACGGGCAACGAGATGGCGCAGCGCCTTGGGCGCAGCCGCATCGTGGCCCTTGCCATGCTTGCGGGCGCGGCATCGAGCGTCGCCACGGGCCTCTCATTCGGCCTCCGGGCGCCCCTCGCCGCCTTCTGCGTGCTGGCCTGGAACGCCGCGATTTACCTCGACAGCGCCGCGCTGACGGCGGGGACTGTGGCGGCCGCCGACAAGGCGCGGCGCGGGGCGACTATGGGGCTCCACAGCATGTGCGGCTACGCCGGCGGCTTCATCGGGCCCCTCGGTGTCGGGCTCGCACTCGACCTTGCCGGGCGTGACAGCGTCATGGGCTGGACGCTCGCTTTTGGGCATCTGGCGCCCGTAGTACTGATCGGCTTCGCGATCCTGCGCCGTCTGGCAGTCCGAGGCTGATCGCGGTCAGAACCACCCCGCGCGCCAACCTCGTCCGTCATACGGCCGCGCCAGCCATTCCTGGATCAGGACCACGGCGATATCGCGACCGGCGCCGTATCACTCCTTGCGTGGCTCGCCGCCCAGGACGTGGAGCATCCGGGGGCACCTTGTCGGATTAGACGATTAGGATGTCGGCCTCCGTCAGCGGGGCGGTGAAGCCGGCGAGCGTGATCGTGCCGAAAGTCCCGACGGTGATGACGGTATTAGTGGCGCCGACCGTGATGTCGACGTCATCGAGACCACCGACTCCCGGCAGCTGGAAGGCGAGGCGGTCCTCGCCCTGGTGGAAGTCGCCGATCGTATCCTGCCCGAAATCGCCGAGGAAGGCGAAGACGTCTGCGCCCCCGGTGACGGTCAGCGCAGAGGCGTCGCCGTAGAAAAGATCGCTCCCCGCGCCACCCTCGATCGTGTCGGCGCCGGAGATCAAGATGCTGTCCAGCAAGAACGAGTCGCCATAGAGCGTGTCGGCGCCGTCCCCCCCGGCCACCACATCGTTTCCGAGTGCGGTGGTGCGGAAGCTGTTGGACGCGGCCTGGAAGTCACCATAGACTAGGTCGTTGCCGGCGCCCCCGTCCAGGCTGTCGTCGGCGCCAGCCGCCGCGGCGAAGCCAGCCATCGACGCGTCGCCGACGAGAGTGTCGGCGCCGCTGCCCCCCTCGATCGTGTCGGCGCCACCTCGGCCCCCGAACGCGAAACTGAGTGCGTCGCCGTAAACGAGATCATCGCCGCTGCCGCCGTCTAGTGAGTCAGGGCTGCCCGTGCTGGGGCTGAACGAAATGCCGGTCTGGTCGCCGATCAGCGTGTCGCTGCCTGAGCCGCCGTGCAGCACATCAATGGCCGCGGACAGGCCGCCGTAGAGCAAGTCGTTACCGCTGCCGCCGTCTAACGTATCGGCATCCCTTGAGGTGACGCCGAAGCCGCCGCCGTCGCCGACCAGAGTGTCGTCGCCGGCGCCGCCGTAGAGCAGGTCGTTGCCGCCGCCCCCCAAAGCGCCGCTTCGGAACCTGTTGTCGCCATACAGGAGGTCGTTGCCGGCGCCACCGTTGAGGGTATCGTCACCGCCGGCCGCACCGTCGGTTCTCGAACTATTTCCGAAGTTGTCGGCGTCGCCGAGCAGCGTGTCGTTGCCGTCACCACCGTCGAGCAGGTCATTGCCGCCAACGGCAAAACGGATCATCTGGAGGGCATCACCGACGATCCAATCATCCCCCTCGCCGCCGCGCAGCACGTCATCGCCACCTAGGGCGCTACTCACCGGGGAAACGCCGGAAGCAAGCGACGCGTCACCGACGAGGGTGTCGGCACCGCGGCCGCCTTCGACGGTGTCGTTGCCTCCGAAGCCGAACAGGTCGCCCAGGTCGCCGGGCGCTGTAGGGTCGCCTGAATAGGGATCCCCAAAGACCAGGTCAGCGCCGGGCCTGCCAGGGATCTTATCGTTACCAGTCGTGCCCAGGATCTTCGCCATCCGTGTGGTCCCCCCTCGCTGTCGAGCCAGACGTGGGCGAAATCGGATGCGGTACGTTATGTCGCCGGAGCCGATCCGGTATCATGAATAATCCGGTCGAGGCGGGCTCTCGCAGTTATGTGAGGGATGGGCACTCCATGGCATGATTGACACCGTGGTGTCCCCAACCTTGAGAGACGCCGGCGCGGGCATCGACATCATGCTGCACGACCGGCTCATCGTCGGGAATGGCGAGGTGTTCAGCTTCCGCCGGGCAGGAACCTTGATGACGAGCGAACAGCTCGCGCGTCCCCTCCTGGCTCGCGAAGCCTGACCCCGTCGAAGCCCGCGTAGCTGCCCACCGCCACCCGAACCACGTTGTGCTCGATCCGCAGCAGGCCGGCGTCGAGCCCTGCAAGTGATGCTTTATCTCTCGCCGATTGCAACTGGCCGCGCGCCACCGTGGGAGCCAGCTTACGCAACGCGGATCCAGTCCCATCTCGCGATCTACTTCTGGCTCGTCGGAGGCGTGCCGCTGGTCCTGGCAGGTGTCACGCTGGCCTGCTGGCCGCTAGCAGCAGCGGAACTCCGGCGGTCGCACCACGCGCCGGTCTATGTTGTGCTCGGCATTGTGGTCGCTTTAATCGGGCTTTGCCTGGGGTGTTCGCGGCCAATGGGGGCGCCGACGGCATTTTGCGTCACCTGGCCGCCGACCTTTGCCGAGATCGTCGCCGACCACGAAGGCGCTGCAGGAATGATGTCTTCGTCCTTTTGCGAGCGCCGCACCGCGGACGTCATGCCGGAGGAGCCGCAGCTGCCGCAGCTGGTGATCGACGGAAGTGTGCTCGGCCCAAGCTGAACAGTGACAATAGATGGCGCATGGCAGCGCCCCTTGCCAGCGCAAACGGCGCAGTCGTGATGAAACGACAGAACCCCGGAGGGGACACGGCCGCCGAACGGTCCCGAAGTTGCCTCGCTGCTCCCGCGGTAGTCGAGCAAACCGCGACGCCGTGTCGCGTTGCAGCAGGACAGCCGGACGATAGCTCCCCTCCAAGCCCTCCGCCGGACTTCGCAAGGAGATATGCCAATGCATCTGTCCGGCAGCGCAGGCCGAGGAAGCAGCCTGCTCGCGAGGAGCCGCATCGTGACGCTCAAGCCGTCCGGCTTGGCGGAGCCGGACTGAGTTCGGAACCATGCATGTCGAAGAGCTCGCTGCGACACTGCTTCCTGTCGTGCTGATGGGCGTCGTTGAGGGGCTGACGGAGTTCCTTCCGATCTCATCCACGGGTCATCTGATCCTGCTCGGCGAGGTAATCGGATTTAAGGGACCACCGGGTAAGGTCTTCGAGATCTCGATCCAGCTCGGCGCCATCCTGGCGGTGGCTTGGCTGTCGCGCGATGTGCTGTGGCGCATCGCGACGCGCGGCTGGGTGCCGGGCACGCCGGCCAACCTCTACGCCAGAAACGTGCTGCTCGCCGTGCTGCCAGCGCTGGTTCTCGGAGCGACGCTGCACGAGCCGATCACGGTACGGCTCTTTAGTGCGCAGGTGGTCGCAGTGGCGCTGATTCTGGGCGGTGTCGTCATCATCGCGATCGAGCGCTCGCGTCCTGCACCCCGGATCACCTCCGTGCTGGAGATCGGAGCCTCGACGGCGCTGCTGATTGGCCTCGGGCAGGCGCTGGCTATGGTCCCTGGCACTTCGCGATCGGCAGCGACCATCATCGTGGCGCTGCTGGCCGGGGTGGATCGCCGCACGGCCGTGGAATTCAGCTTCATGCTCGCTATACCGACCATGCTGGCCGCCGCCGTCTACAGCGTATGGCATGGACGAGCATCGCTGGACGAAGCCGGGCTGGGCCAGCTCATGATCGGTTTTGGAGTATCCTTTGCGGTGTCATTGGCCGTAGTGCGGTGGATATTGGCGACAATCAGCCGGATCGGCTTTGCCCCGTTTGGCTGGTATCGGATCGCGCTGGGGCTGCTGATCCTGGTTTGGTCGACGCAGCGCTAGACCCGAGTAGCCGTGGCTGGAATCGGCTTGTGATTGGCGGCGGCGCGACGGGGTGTGATTCGTAGACGTCCAGCTTGGGCTGGAGGCGGCGATGGCGTGGCGTCGAGGGCAGGCCTACGGGCAGGATCTGCGGGACCGTGTGTTGGCGGCTGGTGGTGAGGCGGTCCGCGAGGTAGCGCAGCGGCTCTCGGTCAGCCCGTCCTGTGTCGTGAAGGTGCGGGCGCGGCTGCGCGAGATGGGCGAGCGCGAGGCCGGCCCCGTCGCGCCGCCCATGCTGGACGGCGCGATCAACGGCCGCGCCTTCCGCGCCTAGGTCGAGCAGATGCTCGCGCCCGGCGACATCGTCGTCATGGACAACCTCGGCAGCCACAAGGTCGAAGGCGTCCGCGGAGCCATCGACGCACGTGGCGCGCGGCTGCTCTATCTGCGCCCTACAGCCCCGACCTGAACCCGATCGAACTCGCTTCAGCAAGCTCAAGCGCCTGCTCCTCTCCGCCGCTGCCAGAACCGTCGGAGCCCTCTGGGACACTATCGGCAGCCTCCTCGACCCCAGCGACTGCACCGCCTACTTCCGCCACCGCGCCTATGCTTAATGAGAGCAATAGGGGTCTAGATCTGGTTGGCGACGGCCCCGCGTTGGCGGCGGACCGCGTCGCTGAACAGGATCTTGTCGGTCGCGACGGCCAGAAGCCGGGCGCCGCGTGCGATCCAGCGCGCCGATTGCCGCGCCGTCTCGTCGGCGTCCGGATCGAAGACGGGGGCGATCAGCGGCAGGGCCGCCGTGCGGGCCGCCCCGGCCATGCGCTCCATCGCCGCCTCGACCTGCGGATCGCGGTAGTCGCCGGCGAGCCCCATCGAGACGCTAAGGTCGAAGGGACCGACCAGCAGGCCGAGCAGCCCAGGCGTCGCGCAGATCGCCTCGATCTCCCGCAGCCCCGCGGCGGTCTCCACGAGCGCGATCACGCCCTTCGCCTGCTCGGCGGCGACATGGCCGCGCCAGTCGCGGATGAAATGGCCGCCCGCGCGGACGCAGGGGCAGGCGCCGCGCGATCCCTCGGGCGCGAAGCGCGTGGCGGCGACGGCCAGCGCGGCCTGCGCGGCGGAAGCGATGCCCGGCACGATCACGGCCTCGGCGCCCGAGTCCAACGCGCGGCCGATCCAGCCGGGGTCGAGGGCCGGCGCGCGCACCAGCGGCGAGAGGCCGGCGGCGTCGCAGGCACGGAACAGGTTCTCCGCCTGCGCCAGGCCGAACGCACCATGCTCGCAGTCCACGATGGTGAAGTCGAACCCGCCAGCGCCGATCATATCGATCAGCTCGGGCGCGGCGACCTGCGACCAGGTGCCGATCGCCGGGCGGCCGAGAAGCAGGAGGTCGGCGAAGGTCCGGCGGGGCATGGCTAGCGTCCCATGCTGCGGCGCGCCGCGGCCGCGATGTCGGCGGCGCCCGGGATCACCAGCCGCTCCAGCGTGTCGTTGTAGGGCATCGGGATATCGGCCATGCCGACGCGCTCGGGCGGCGCGTCGAGCCAGTCGAAGGCGGTCTCCACCACCGCGGCGACAACCTCGGCGCCGAAGCCGTGGCGCGTCCAGGCCTCATGCGCGACGACGAGGCGGTTGGTGCGCTTCACGCTCGCGACGATACTGTCGAGGTCGAGCGGCCGAAGCGTGCGGGGGTCGATCACCTCGGCCTCGATGCCCTCGCGCGCGAGATCGGCGGCGGCCTTCAGCGCCTGCGGGACCATTGCCATGGTCGCCAGGATCGTGACGTCGCGCCCCGGTCGCAGCGTGGCGGCGCGGCCGATGGGAATGGCGTAGTCCACCGCCGGCACCGGCCCGCGCGCCTGCACGTAGAGCAGCTTGTGCTCGAGGAAGACAACGGGGTTGTCGTCGCGGATCGCGCTCGCCAGCAGACCCTTCGCGTCATAGGGGCTGGAGGGCGCGATCACGACGAGGCCCGGGATATGGGCGAACCAGGCCTCCAGCGACTGCGAATGCTGCGCGCCGAGCCGGATGCCGCCGCCCTGCGGGCCGCGGAAGACGACGGGCACGCGGGGCCTGCCGCCGAGCATGAAGCGGAACTTAGCGGCCTGGTTGACGATCGCGTCCATCATCAGCGTGACGAAGTCGAAGATCTGGATCTCGACCACGGGCCGCAGCCCGGTGATGGCGGCGCCGACGGCCATGGTGGCGATCGCGTTCTCGCTGATCGGGGTGTCGCGCACGCGCTCGGCGCCGAAGCGGTCCATCAGGCCGCGCGTGCAGCCGAAGATGCCGCCGATGCGCCCGACATCCTCGCCGATGACGAAGACCGAGGCGTCGCGCGCCATCTCCTGCACCAGCGCCTCGTTGATCGCTTCGGTCATCGAGATCTCGCGCGCGGAGGCGTGGGCCGGGCCTGGCCCGGCGACGGTGGCGTGCGGCGCGATCACGGCGGGCGCCAGCACCTCGGCCGTCGGCTCCGGCGCGCGCTCGGCCTCGACGATCGCGGCCTCGACCTCGGCGGCGGCGTCGTGGTGCATTGCGTCGAGCCGATGGCCCGGCACCTGGCGGGAGCGCAGCGCCTCCGCCAGCCGCGCGACGGGATCACCCTGGCGCGCCTCCTGTTCCTCCGCCTCGGCGCGGTAGCGCGGCAGGTTGGCGCGCATGGAGTGGTCGCCCCAGCGATAGGTCAGCGCCTCGATCAGCGTGGGACCGTCGCCGGCGCGGGCCCGGGAAGCGGCACGCGCGACGGCCTCGTGCACGGCCTCCACATCGTTGCCGTCGATGGTCTCGCCGGGCATCGCGTAGGACGCGGCACGGTCGGCGATGCGCGGCACGGAGGTGGACAGCGCCATCGGCGTGGAGAGGCCGTAGCGGTTGTTCTCGCAGAGCAGGACCAGCGGCAGCTTCCAGAGCGCCGCTATGTTGCAGGCCTCGTGGAAGATGCCCTCGTTCGCCGCGCCATCGCCGAAGAAAGCCAGTGCGACCTGGCCCGACCGCCGGATCGCCGCCGACAGCGCCGCCCCGGCGCCGAGCCCGATGCCGGCGCCGACCACGCCATTCGCGCCGAGGATGCCGCGGTCGAGCGCCGCGATGTGCATGGAGCCGCCGAGCCCGCCGCAATAGCCGGTCGCACGGCCGAGCAGTTCCGCCATCATGCGCGGCATCTCGGCACCCTTGGCGATGCAATGGCCGTGGCCGCGATGGTGGGAGACGATCATGTCATCAGGCCGCAGCGCGGCGCAGGCGCCTACCGCGATCGCCTCCTGCCCGACGCAGCTATGCGCGGTGCCCTTCACGACGCCCTTGAGGAACAGCTCGATCACCCGCTCGTCGAAGCGACGGACGCGGCAGAGGTCGCGGTAGAAGCGCTCCAGCGTCGCGGTGTCGAGCGCGACGTTCATGACCGTACGGCCTTGACCTTCACCTCGCAGATGATGCCCGGCATGGAGAATGAGGCGACGCCGAAGCCCGTCCAGGTCGGATAGACCGGCCCCGTGATCCAGCGGTCCTTCACCTGCATGAAGAGCGCGAGGTCGGCGGGGAAGCGCAGGAACCAGGTCTCGAGCTCGACGACGTCGGCGAAGGAGAAGCCCGCGGCGTCCAGCACCTTCTTCACGTTGCGGAAGCACTGGTCGAACTGGGCTTCCTTGTCCTCGATGATCTGGAGCTTCTCGTCGCGGCCGACCTGGCCCGAGATATGCAGCGTGTCGCCGACCAGCACGCCGGGGGCGTACCGGAAGCGCTCGACGATGTTCTCCATCCCCGGCGGGATGATCATGCGACGTCCGGTCATGCCCTCACCCCAGGAATTTCGGCAGCCAGGTCGCGAGCGGCGGGACGGCGACGACAACAGCGAGTCCCACGACCTGCAATGCGATGAAGGGCCACATGGCGGAGAAGATCTCCTCCAACGTCATGTCGGCCGGTGCCACGCCCTTGAGGTAGAAGGCCGCCGGCGCGAAGGGCGGCGAGAGATAGGCGATCTGCATCGAGATGTTGAAGAGGATGCCGAACCACAGCGGGTCGAAGCCGAGCGCGGTGATGGTGGGCACGAAGATCGGCATGGTCAGCAGCATGATCCCGATCCAGTCCAGGAACATGCCGAGCAGGATCCACACCCCGATCATCACCATCACGACGCCGAGCGGCGGAAGCGGGATAGAGCGGAACAGCTCCGTCGCATAGGCGATGCCGCCGACCAGGTTGTAGACGCCGATCAGCGCATTGGTGCCGAGCACCAGCCACAGCACCACGCCGCAGGTGGACATGGTCTGCAGCGCGGCCTCGCGCAGCAGCCTGACCGAAAGCTCGCCGCGCAGCGCGCAGGCCAGCAGCGTGCCGGCGACACCCATCCCCGCGCTTTCCGTCACGCTGGCGATGCCGAGATAGATCGAGCCCATGACGCTGAAGGCGACAAAGACCGGCAGTGCGACGCCCTTCAGCATCGCAACCTTCTCGCGGAACGGAACGTCGGTGACCTCCGGCGGCGGCACGGGGCCGAGTGTGGGGTCCATGCCGCAGCGGATCAGGATGTAGGCGATGTAGATGGCGGCCAGCAGCAGCCCCGGCAGCAGCGTCGCGACGAACAGGTCCCCGATCGGCACATTCGCCGTCAGCCCGTAGAACACGAGGATGATGGAGGGCGGGATCATCGTCCCTAGCGATCCCGCGGAGCAGATCGTCCCGATCGCGAGCTTCCTCTGGTAGCCGAAGCGCAGGAGCTGCGGCAGCGCGACCAGGCCGAGCACCACGATCTCGCCGCCGATCACGCCGACCGTCGCGGCCATCACCACGCCGACCAGCGTCGTCATCGCCGCGATGCCGCCGCGCAGCCGCCCCGCCCAGACCGAGAAGGCGTTGTAGAGATCCCGCGCCAGCCCGCTGCGCTCCAGGATGGAGGCCATCAGCACGAAGAGCGGCACGCTGACCAGCACGTAGCTGTCGAGGAAGGAATAGGTGCGCGACGACAGCAGCATCAGCGCATCCGGGCCGAAGAACCACAGCGTCAGCCCGACCGCGATGGCGCCCGACGAGAAGGCGAGCGGCACGCCGAGCGCCACGCTCGCCAGGATGCCGAGCACGATGATCAGCGTGATCGTCTCGACCGGGAACATTCAGGCGCGGCCTCGCAGCATCGCGACGGTCCGCTGGACGACGCAGAGCAGGAACAGGACGGTCCCGGCCACCAGCACGCCGCGCACGATCGCCGGCAAGGGCCAGTTCGGCGGTCCCGGCGTCAGCTCCGGCGTCCAGCCCGTCGCGTCGAAGCGCCAGATGCTGTCCACCGCCTGGTTCCAGGCGGCGTAGCCGAGCCCGGCGAGATAGACGAGGCCGAGCAGGAGGCCGATCAGCTCCAGCGCGCGGCGCGGCCCCGGCGGCAGGCGATCCACCAGAGCGGTGATGCGGATATGCTCGTTGCGCGCGAAGGCATAGGCGCCGCCGAGCGCGAAGCCGACAGCGCAGAGCGTCGTCGTCGTCTCATGCGCCCAGTTCGTCGGCGCGCCGAACAGATAACGCGCCGTGACCTCGTAGACGGTCACGGCGACGGCGGCGACGAAGACCCAGGCGGCGACGCGCCCGAGCCCGAGCGCGAGACGGTCCAACGACTCTCAGCCGATGCGCGTCTGGAAAGCGCGCAGGCTGCCCAGGATCTGCCCGGCGAGCGGCGAGCGCGGCCCGTAGGTGTCCTGCACCTCCGCCGTGACACGGCCGAGCTTCTGCACCTCGGCGGGCTGCCACTCGATGATGGTGATGCCTTCCTCGCGCATCTTGGCCAGCGCCTCGGCATCCTCGCGCTCGATTGCGGCCTTGTGGGCGGCGGACATGCGCTTGACGGCGGCGGCGATGGCCTGGCGCGCCTCGGCCGGCAGCCCGTCCCAGCGGCGCTTGTTGAAGCTGACCTCGCAAGTCGGCATGGAGTGGTTCGCCGCGATCGAGAAGCGGGCGCTCCGGTAGAGGCCGACGGCGTAGTTCAGGCCCGGATTGGCCTGGTCGGCCGCGTCCACCACGCCGGATTGCAGCGCGTTGAAGAGCTCAGGGAGCGGGAGGTTGACGACGGAGGCGCCGGCGCGGCCGAACACCTCCGCGATCATGCCGGGCGGGCAGCGCACCTTGAGCCCACGCAAATCCTCCACCCCGTTCAGCGCGCGGCGCGAGGGGATGTGCTCGCCCGGCCAGTAGAACTGGTCCACGTAATACAGGCCGAAGCGGTCATAGAGCTGGCGGCCGAGATCGACGCCGTTGCCCTCGCTGAACCAGCGGTCGCGCGCATCCACGGACGGGAAGGTCGCGCCGGTGTCGCCGAGGATGACGAAGCCCGCGTCGCGCGCGGCGAACCACGAAGGTGCCGCGAACTGCCCGTCGAGCACGCCGTTGCGCACGGTCTCCAGCAGCTCGGTCGGCGCGACCACGGCGCCGCCGGGCAGCACGCTGATCGTCACGCGCCCGCCGGTCGCGTTCTTCACATCCTCGGCGAAGGCCATCGCGACGGTGTGCAGCGCGGCGTTGGTACCGAGGAAGTGCTGCATGCGGAGCGTCACGCCCTGCGCCAGCGCCGGCGGCGCGGCATAGGGCAGGGCGAGCGCGGCGGGGGCTGCCAGCAGCAGGCGGCGGCGGATCATCGGACGTGGTCTCCCTTGTGCATTGCCAGGCCGATTCACGCCTTTGCGCCTGTCGGCGCTCCGGCGACCGGACCGGGGTTCTTCATGCCGAGGATCGCCTTCGCTTCGTCGGGCGTCGCGACCTCGCGGCCGAGCTCGCGCGCGATCCCGGCGACGCGGCGGATGATCTCGGCATTCGTGGGCATCGCGCCGCCGCCGCCGAGCTCGTGATAGGTGTAGTCGCCGAGCCCGATCGAGATGTGCCCGCCCTGCGCGATGATGGGCGCGGCGAGGGAAAACAGGTTCCCGCCGAAATTCACGACGGTCCATTCGATCCGCCGGCCTTCCGGCAGGAAGTCGAGATGCGCCTGCAGCCCGCGCAGCGTACCGGGATGCCCGCCGAGGAAGGTGTTGTCGGTCAGGCAGAAGCAGAGATAGCCCGGCTCCTCGAGCAGACCCATGTCCATGAAGGCGCCGACGTAGCGCGTGAAACCGATCGTCCAGGACACGAGATAGGGCTTCAGGCCGGCACCGCGGATCGCGTCGGCGAAATGCATCAGCGTGCCTGTGGAGTTGCGGTAGACCAGCTCCTGCGTCTCGAACCGCCGCGCCTGCGCGTTGTAGCGGTCCACATTCACCGAACCCATGTCCATCGGCGCGAAATGCGGCGCGCGTTCGGGATGCTGCGCCATCTCCAGTATATGCGCGACGCGCGCCTCGGGCCCGGCATCGAGCGTGACGTAGCCGAGCGTCGGGTGCACCAGGATGTCGGAATGCTCGCGGATCAGCCGCACGGCTTCGGCGTAGCTTTCGGCGGCGTGGTCGGGCGATCCGTCGGGCCGGCGGGCGTGGAAATGAAGGATGGCGGCGCCGGCCTCGCGGCAGGCGACCGCGTCCCGCGCGATCTCTTCCGGCGTGTAGGGCACGTTCGGATTGCCCTGCTCGCGCATCATGTATTCGTTGACGCGCGCCTCGATGATGAGCTTGCGCACGGTCGGCCCTTGGTTCGTTTCCCAGGACCCACATACCAGCGGCATATGCCTTACGGTCAATAGGAATTGCTGGAATCACGCTGTTGCGCGTGGAATGCTTGATCCGGCTGCGGATTTCTATAACCTAAGCCATATGAGCCGCAGCGATCAGCGTCCTGATGGCGTGCCGCTGGCGCAGGGCCTGCTCGATCTGCTGCAGGGGCACTTTCCCGGCCACACCATGCAGCGCATGCGGCTGCCGGACGGGCGCTATCGCTACACCTATGTCAGCCCCGGCGTGCGCGAGACCTTCGGCCTGGACCCCGAAGCCCTGCTCGGCGCGACCAGCGTCGGCCATGAATGGCTTCCCGAGCCCGACCGCACGCGCTTCGTCGAGGCGCTGGAGCGCTCCGCCGCGACGCTGGAGACGCTCGACATGGAGGTCCGCGTACGCCGTCCCGACGGGACGCTTCGCTGGGTGCGGTCCATCGGTCATCCCCGGCGCCTGGCCGATGGAAGCGTGGTCTGGGACGGTGTCGCCCTCGACGTGACGGACCGGCACGAGGCGCGTGCCGCGCTCGATGCCGCCCTCGACGCCGCCCGACGGCGAGAGGCGTCGGGCAGCGGCCTCAGTGCGGTCGCGCTGCGCGACCTGGCCCGTCCGATGGCGCGGCTGCGGGAGGCGCTGAAGGCGCTGCCTCCGCGCTCATCCGGCGTTCCGCTCCAGAGGCTCGAGGAGCTCGAAGCCGCCCTGGCCAGTGCGGTGGCGCTCATGCAGGCTGCCGGCAGCTCGGCCGAGGCACCGCCCGCGCTTCCCGAGCAGCCCGCACCCGGCCTCGAGGCGACATCCGGCCTCACGCAGCGACAGCGGGAAATCCTCGGCCTGCTGAGACAGGGGCTTCCGAACCGCGAAATCGCGACGCAGCTTCGTATCGGGGAGGGGACGGTGAAGCTGCATGTCTCCGCGATCATGCGGCGTCTTGGCGCCAGGAACCGGACCGAGGCAGCCTTGCGACGCGACGCCGGGCCGCCGACGACGGGCTGGCGGTGATCGCGTCTCCAGGTCGCGCGGCACCATGACAAGCGACCTTCCGCGGGGCGAAGGCGATCGTCACCTCCGGTGATGCATTATCAGCGATGTTCTGGTATTGTTCGGGTGCATGGACCCGTCCTTCACCTACACCGTCGCCGATCTCGCGCCGGACCAGGCGTTGCGCCTGCCCTGCACCTGCGGCGTGCGGACCTTCCGGCGTGACCGGCTCGCCGCGCTGGTCGGGCGCGACGCGCGGCTGCACCTGATCGGGCTGCGCCGGGAGCTCTGGTGCCGGGATTGCGGGGAGCCGCCCCTGCAGGGGTGGGTGGTCAGCGAGGAAGCGCGGACGCCCTGACGGCGGCCGGCGCGTCATCCTTCGGCTCGCCGCCCGACCGCCGGATCGTCGCGGCCGGCACGGCCCAGCCGCCGGCCTGGCCGCGCACCGCCATGGACCCCACCCCGGCCACGATCCAGGACCCGTCGGGCTGCTTCAGCAGCAGCGGCCCGCCGGACGACCCGCCGGTCGCCGAGCAGGAATGGCGCAGCATCATCCGCCCGGCCAGGTCGCGCCCGTAGCCCAGCGTGGTGCAGGCGACGTCGGCCACCAGTGTCGTCGGTCGATCCGCCTGGTAGCCGCCCAACGCCACGGGCACGCCCGGCCGCACGAAGCCCGGCGCCAGCGGCAGCACCCGGTCGGCCGGCTGCGGCGGCGCCGAGGGGTCGAGCCGCAGCAGCGCCCAATCGGCATCCGGCGGCGCCGAAGGGTCCGGTACAGGCCCCGGCCGCGCCGCGAAGCCGGGGCCGAGCATGAAGCTGTCCACCCGCGCGCGCAGCCCCTCGTTTTCCGGCGACAGGCCGAGCACGAAGACGACGGCGCGGGGGTCCAGCGGCTCCGCCGTGCGGGGATCGAGCAGGCAATGCGCCGCGGTCAGCACGGTGCGCGGCCCGACCACCGCGCCGGTGCAGCGCCCGCCCACCGCGGTCGCCACCACGCCGACCGACCGCCAGGGCGGATCGTCCAGCGCGACCTGCTGGCGCACTTCCTGCGCGCCGAGGCCGGCCCGGTTGGCGCCCGCGAGGCCGGGATAGCTCGGTCCGATGGCGGTCCCGGTGCAGGCGCCGAGCAGGAGCAGGGCGGGAAGGGCCGCGGCCCGCATCGCTACGCCAGTGCAGCGGCCAGCGCGGCGGCCGGCTCGACGCGCCCGTCATACAGCGCACGGCCGAGGATCGCCCCCGCGATGCCCGCCCCCGTCGCCTTCAAGGCGACGATGTCGCCGACCGCCGCAAGCCCGCCCGAGGCGATCACCGGGATCGGCACGGCGCGCGCGAGATCGGCAGTCAGTTCGAGGTTCACGCCGGACAGCATGCCGTCGCGCGCGATGTCGGTGAAGACGATGGCGGCCGCGCCGGCATCCGCGAAGCGCAGCGCGAGGTCGCGCGCGGTGACATCGGAGGTCTCGGCCCAGCCCTCGGTCGCGACGAAGCCGTCGCGCGCGTCGAGGCCGAGCGCGACCCGGCCGGGGAACGCCTTGCAGGCGGCGCGGGCGAAGTCCGGGTCCTTCACCGCGGCCGAGCCCAGGATGATGCGGGCCACGCCGGCCTCGAGCCAGGCGCCCGCGGTCTTCATGTCGCGGATGCCGCCGCCGAGCTGGACGGGCAGGCCGGGCACGGCGCCGAGTATCGCCTTCACGGCGGCCGCATTGGCCGGCCTGCCCGCGAAGGCGCCGTCGAGGTCCACCACATGCACCCAGGCGAAGCCCGCGGCGGCGAAGGACGCGGCCTGCCCGGCGGGGTCATCCGCATAGACCGTCGCCTGGTCCATCTCGCCTCGCTTCAGGCGCACGACCTGGCCGCCCTTGAGGTCGATGGCGGGGTAGAGGGTGAAGGTCATGCCGCGGCTCCGGGCCGGGTCGTGCACGACACGATGGTGCCCGTCATGCCCCGCCGATCAGGCTCCCCGTGCTGCGGCCGCGGCCGGGCTCGAGCAGCTTGTAGTAGTGGTGGCCCGCCACCGTCCTTCCGTCCACGCGGGCATAGGCAGGGTGCGTGCCCCAGCGGGTGTATCCCGTGTTCTCGAACAGCGCGATCGCGCTTTCCTGCGTCTCCCGCACGTCGAGGTTCAGCACGCGGAAGCCGATGGCCGCGGCGTGCTCCTCGACGCGGTCCAGCAGGCGCCGCGCCAGCCCGAAGCCCCGGGCATAGGGCGCGATGTAGACCGCCGTCAGCTGCGCGGCGAAGGCCTGGGCCTCGTTGTTGCGGGACGGGCGCACGAGCTGGGCCGAGCCGACCGCCACGCTGTCGAGTCGCGCGATGAACAGGATGCGGTCCGGCACCAGCAGCACGCCGCGGAAGTGGCGCGCCAGCACGCCGCGATCCTGCTGCTGCACCCAGCCGAAGCCGCCGCCTTCGATGATGGCGGCGTTGGTGGCCTCGCAGAGGTCCTCGATGTCGTGCTCGGTCAGCGTCGTCGCGATCTCGACCGAGAGCTTGTGGCCGGCGGGCTTCGCCTGGCTCATGGCGTCCAGCCCATGAAGTTGGCCAGGATGCGCAGCCCGACCTGGCCCGACTTCTCCGCGTGGAACTGCGTCCCCGCGATGTTGTCGCGCCCGACCATGGCGACGACCGGCCCGCCATACTCGGCCGAGGCCAGCAGCTGTCGGTCGTCGCCGCCCTGCAGTGCGTAGGAATGCACGAAATAGGCGTGGCCGCCTTCCGCGACGCCGTCCAGCAGCGGATGCGGCGCGGCGCGGTGAAGGCCGTTCCAGCCCATCTGCGGCAGCGGCAGCGCCGCGTCGCCCTCGCGCGGGTCCATCGGCGCGATCTCGCCGGCGATCCAGCCGAGGCCGGGCGTCACGCCATGCTCCAGCCCGCGCTCGGCCATGAGCTGCATGCCGACGCAGATGCCGAGGAAGGGCTTCCCCTTGTCGATCACCTGCTCCTGGAGCTCGTCGGTCATGCCGGGCAGCGCGTCGAGCCCGCGCCGACATGACGCGAAGGCGCCCTGGCCCGGCAGGATGACGCGGTCGGCGTCGCGCAGGTCGTCGGCCCGCGTGGTGACGACGATGTCGGCCGCCACGCCTTCCTCCCGCGCCACGCGTTCCAGCGCGCGGCGGACGGAGGCGAGGTTCCCCGAGCCGGGGTCGATGACGGCGATCTTCATGGCATCGCCTTCACCAGGTCGGGCCGCTGCTGGCCGAGCCGGAACCACGCCAGATCCTGGTCGGGCGCGGCCACGACACCGAGCTCCGCCAATCCCTTGCGGGCGAGCTTCGCGCGCAGCCGGTCCCGCGCCTCCATCCCGGCGAGCAGGTGCAGCGCGAGGATGGCGACGCCCGAGACGGGGTCCGGCAGGAAGCCCGCGCCGATGGTGAGCGCCAGCAGCGCCAGCGCTTCCCACCACAGGCGGTTGAACAGGAACCAGAGGAAGCCGAAGACGAAGGCCCAGAACGAGAAGCCCTCCCTCACCAGGACCGGCGGGCGCGGCCTGGGTTCCGGCCATCCCTCGGGGCCGGAGGCCTCGCGGGGGGGCTCGCCATGGACGGTGTAGAGCTTCAACTACCCCTCCAGGCTGCCCTTGGTGGACGGGATCGCCCCGGCGGAGCGGGGGTCCTGCTCAGTCGCCATGCGCAGCGCGCGTGCGACGGCCTTGAAGCAGGCCTCCGCGACATGGTGCGCGTTGGTGCCGGCCTTCAAGGTCACATGCAGCGTCACGCCGGCGTTGAAGGCGAGCGCGCGGAAGAACTCCTCGACCAGCTCGGTGTCGAAGGTCCCGATCTTGGGCCGCTGGAAGGTCACGGACCACGCGAGGTAGGGCCGGCCGGAGATGTCCACCGCGGCCTCGGCCAGCGCCTCGTCCATCGGGACCAGCGCCTGGCCGAAGCGGCGGATGCCGTGCTTGGACCCCAGCGCGGCGCGGATCGCCTGGCCGATGACGATGCCGACATCCTCGGTCGTGTGGTGGTCGTCGATGTGCAGGTCGCCCTTCGCCGCGACCTTCAGGTCCATCATCCCGTGCCGGGCGAGCGCGGTGAGCATGTGGTCGAGGAAGCCGACGCCCGTCGCGATCTCGCCCTTGCCCGACCCGTCGAGATCGAGGGCGACGCGGATATCCGTCTCCGAGGTGGCGCGCGCGATTTCGGCGCGACGGGGGGTCATCTGCTCGCGTTCCGGTTGTAGAGACTGCCTCCGACCCCTTTACGCCCCGGGGCGCGGCTTGGCGAGGGGGCCGTTGTCCGCGCCGGGGCGGCGGGCCACATCATACCTCATGACGACCAATGACGACCTCGCCGGCTGGCACGGCACCACCATCCTCTGCGTCCGGAAGGACGGGCGCGTCGCCATGGCGGGCGACGGCCAGGTCTCGCTGGGCCAGACCGTGGTGAAGGCCAATGCGCGCAAGGTGCGCCGCATTGCCAACGGCCGCGTGCTGGCCGGCTTCGCCGGTGCCACCGCCGACGCCTTCACGCTGCTCGAGCGGCTTGAGGCGAAGCTGGAGCGCTTCCCCGACCAGCTCGAGCGCGCCTGCGTCGAGCTCGCCAAGGACTGGCGGACCGACCGCTACCTCCGCCGGCTGGAGGCGCTGCTGGCGGTGGCCGATTCCAAGCGCAGCCTGCTGCTGACCGGCCAGGGCGACGTGCTGGAGCCCGAGGATGCCGTGATCGGCATCGGGTCGGGCGGCAACTACGCGCTGGCCGC
Source organism: Falsiroseomonas sp. HW251 (assembly GCF_050563545.1). Taxonomy (NCBI): domain Bacteria; kingdom Pseudomonadati; phylum Pseudomonadota; class Alphaproteobacteria; order Acetobacterales; family Roseomonadaceae; genus Falsiroseomonas; species Falsiroseomonas sp. HW251. Next base: position 162,262 of record NZ_JBNXUM010000014.1, on the reverse strand, counting down.
GGCACGCGCGCTGCTGCCGGTTGAGGGGCTGTCGTCCGAAGAGATATGCCGCCGCGCGATGAAGATCGCCGGCGACATCTGCGTCTACACCAACGGCAACATCGTTCTCGAAAGCCTGGAAGCGTGACCGAAGCTGTCAATCTGAGCCCGCGCGAGATCGTCAGCGAACTCGACCGGCACATCGTCGGCCAGGGCGAGGCCAAGCGCGCCGTCGCGATCGCGCTGCGCAACCGCTGGCGCCGCCAGCAGCTTCCGAGCGGCCTGCGCGAGGAAGTCGTGCCGAAGAACATCCTGATGATCGGGCCCACGGGCTGCGGCAAGACGGAGATCGCGCGGCGCCTGGCGAAGCTCGCCAACGCGCCCTTCCTAAAGGTCGAGGCGACGAAGTTCACCGAGGTGGGCTATGTCGGCCGCGACGTGGACAGCATCGTGCGCGACCTTGTCGAGGCGTCCATCAACCAGACCCGCGAGACCTCCCGCAAGGCGGTGCAGGCCAAGGCGGAGCTGGCGGCGGAGGAACGGCTGGTCTCCGCCCTCGTGGGCGAAGGCGCCTCCGGCGAGACCAAGATGAAATTCCGCCGCCTGCTGCGCGAAGGCCAGCTCGAGAGCCGGGAGGTGGAGGTGCAGCTCGCCGACACCGGAAGCTCGCCGATCGGCATGATCGACCTGCCGGGCGCGCAAGGCATCCAGATGCAGAACATGCAGGACATGCTCGGCAAGATGTTCGGCGGCCGCACCAAGCCGCGGAAGATGAGCGTGGCCGAGGCGCGCATCGCGCTCACGAAGGACGAGGCGGACAAGCTGCTCGACAGCGACCAGCTGACCCGCGATGCGGTCGCGAACGCCGAGAACAACGGCATCGTCTTCATCGACGAGATCGACAAGGTTTGCGCGCGCACCAGCGAAGGCGGCTTCCGCGGCGGCGACGTCTCCCGCGAAGGCGTGCAGCGCGACCTGCTGCCGCTGATCGAGGGCACGACGGTCACGACGAAGCACGGGCCGGTGAAGACGGACCACATCCTCTTCATCGCCTCCGGCGCCTTCCACATGGCCAAGCCCTCGGACCTGCTGCCGGAATTGCAGGGCCGCCTGCCGATCCGCGTGGAGCTCAAGGCGCTGACCCGCGAGGATTTCCGTCGCATCCTGACCGAGCCCGAGCATTCGCTGGTGCGGCAATACGTGGCGCTGCTGGGGACCGAGGGCGTGACGCTCGACGTGCAGGACAGCGCCGTGGATGCGCTGGCTGAGCTCGCGGCCGAGATCAATGCGACGGTCGAGAACATCGGCGCGCGGCGACTGGCAACGGTGATGGAGCGGCTGCTCGACGAGATCTCCTTCACCGCGTCCGACCGCAACGGGGAGACGGTCACAGTGGACGGCGAGCTGGTCCGCGGCCGCGTGGCGCCGCTCGCAGCCAGCGCGGATCTCAGCCGGTTCATCCTGTAGGCCCACGTATCCACGGATGTAGACACGTGTTGGCGGGGCTGTTATAACCTCCGTGAACACGGAGGTCCCGTCATGGCCACGCTCAAGCTGCGCGCCGTCGGCAATTCGGTGGGGGTCGTGCTGCCGAAGGAACTGCTGGCCAAGCTGAACCTCGCGGAGGGCGACACGGTGCAGGTAGTGGAGACGCCGGACGGCTTCCTCCTCACGCCCGTGGCCACCGATGTCGAGGAGCAGCTCCGTCTCGGCCGCGAGATGATGAAGAAGTACCGCGAGACCTTCGCGGCGCTCGCGAAGTAGCGCCATGCGCGAGCCGCTCTGGCTCGCGAAGGACGCGTTGCTGCTGCTCCATCGCGAAAGCCTCGGCCTCTTCGGTGGTGCCGACGGCGTGCGCGACGAGGGCTTGCTGGACAGCGCCCTCGCGCGCCCGCTGAACCGCTATGCCTACGAGCAGGAGCAGGACCTCTGCTGCCTGGCGGCGGCCTATGCCAAGGGCATCGCGCAGAACCACCCCTTCGTGGACGGCAACAAGCGCGCGGCCTTCGCGGCGGCCGGTGTCTTCCTCATGCTGAACGGACTGGATCTGACGGCGCCGCCGGCCATGGCGACCGTGGCGATGCTCGACCTCGCCGCCGGCGAGATGGCGGAGGAGGAGTTCGCGACCTGGCTTCGCGACCACACCGCACCGCGGTGATGCGACCACACCGCGCCGCGCTGAATTGCGCGGCGCGCCTCCCCATATCTTTCGCCGCATGTCCGTCACATCAGCCGAACCCCTCACCGACCTCCCCGCCGCCGCCCGGGGCGAGCTTGCGCGCGCCGTCGACCGGCTGGAGCACGCCTCTCTCGCCGCGCAGCTCGCCTCGCTCGCGGGACAGCCGGTCGAGGTGCTGAAGGCGCGCCTCCCCACCGCGTTCCAGGCCGCGCTCGACACCGCCGTGCGGCGCGCGCTGTCGGCAGCGATGGAAGCCGCGCTGAAGACCGATCCCGCGCGCACGCCGATCCCCGTCGCTTCCAACTGGTTCCATCGCGGCATGGCGGCGGCCTCCGGCGCGGCGGGCGGCGCCTTCGGCCTGCCGGGGACGCTGGTGGAGCTGCCGGTCTCCACCGCGCTTCTGCTGCGCCAGGTCGCCGCCGTCGCGGCGGAGAACGGCGAGGACCTGTCGAAACCCGAAGCCGCCGCGGAATGCCTGAAGGTGTTCGCTCTCGGCGGCCGCGACGCGCGGGACGACGCGGCGGAAACCGGCTACTTCGCCGTCCGCATCGCGCTGGCCGAGGCGCTGAAGGGCGCGACCACGCGTGGCCTGGTCGGCGTCGCGCTGCCGGGCTTCCTTGGCGCCATCGCAGCACGCTTCGGCGGGCCCGTCGCGCTGAAGCTCTCGGCGCAGGCGGTGCCGCTGATCGGCGCGGCCGCCGGTGCCGCGGTGAACCTCGCCTTCCTCGAGCATTTCCGCGGCGTGGCGGAGGCGCATTTCACCGTCCGCCGGCTGGAGCGCACGCACGGCGCCGCGCTGGTGAAGCGCGCCTATGAGCAGCTCGCCGAAACCCGCGACGCCCGGTTCAACGCCTGACCGGAAGGTGACGGGCTTCTCACGTGCCGTGGTTCCGACCGCAGTCTAGAGTTGCGAACGGTTCTTAATCGCAGGCCTTCGCATGTCCCTTGCCCTCGACGCCGCCCTGATCCTGCTCCGCGAGGGGCTGGAGGCGGTCCTGGTCCTCGCGGCCCTCGCCGCGCTTCTCATCCGCGTCGCGCCGGATCGCGCCGGTGCGCTCTACTGGGGTGCCGGTGCCGGCATCCTGGCGAGCCTGGTCGCGGCGGCGCTCTACGCCGCCTTCCTCGGCGGCGCGCATGACGACCGCGTCGAGGCCATCACCTGCTTCCTCGCGGCGGGGCTGATGCTCTGGACCGGCGGCTGGCTTGCCCGCAGCGCCGATCCCCGCGCCTGGAGCCGCGCGCTGCAGGCCAAGGCCGACAAGGCGCTCGCCGGGCGCAACGTCGCGCTCGCGGTCGGCGCGATCGGCTTCCTCGCGGTGTTCCGCGAAGGGGCGGAGACCGTGCTGTTCCTCGCCGCGCTGGGCGGCGGGGGGCAGCCGCTGATGCTTGCGCTCGGCATCGGCGTCGCGGCGGTGCTGCTGGTCGTGCTGTGGATGGTGATCTCGCGCGGGGCGGTCCGGCTGCCGCTGCGGCCGATGTTCCTCGTGACGTCCGTCTTCCTGCTGGTCATGGCCGCGCGCTTCGCTGCCGCCGGCGTGCAGGAGCTGCAGGAGCAGACCATCCTGCCCTTCACGCCGATCGACGCGGACTGGCTCGAGGATGTCGGCCTGCCCGCGACCTGGGAGGCGCTGGGCACCTTCATCGCCGTGCTGCTGGTCGCGATCCCCGCCTTCCGGCCGCGGCCGGCCTCGCATGGATCGCCCAGGGCCGCGGCGGCGGAGTGACGGGCCAGGCTTGCCGAAGCGCAATCCAGGTGACACTGGTGTGAACCGCCAACGGCATACAATCGGCGGATAGTCGGCGCCTAACCTGTCGTGCCCGGTCGGGCCAGCACTCGGCGGGGCAGGGGAGGCGCTTCGCATGGACTTAGGGGCACACCCGCCTCCGTCCGGGCAGTTCGAGGACGGGCCCGAATCCCTGCTCGATCAGGCCTTGGCTGGCCTGTCGCCGGACTGGCATCGGCTGGGCCCCTGCCTGCTGCCGCCCCCCGTTGGCGGCTCGGACTGGGTCCGCGTGCCCTACGTCCTGCTGCACTCCGAGCTCGGCATCGTGCTGGTGGAGATCGAGCCCGCCGTCACGCCGGATGCGGTGCAGCGGCTGCGGCTGTGCCTCGCGGCCGAGCTGGACTCCGCGCACCGCAAGGCCGTGCCAGTGCTGCATCTCGGCATCGCGCCGTCGCGCACGGAGCGGCTGGGCCGGGCGCTCGAACACGCCCTGGCCCAGAGGCTCGCGGCGGGCGGCGGCGCGGATGATTCCTGGGTGGGCCCGGCGATCGCCGCGCTGCGCGGGCCGGATGCCCGACGCGACGAGCGGGCGCTGACCGGGCCACGCCTGGCGGTGCTGGGTGCTGCCGTCGCGGCTCTCGCAGGGTTCGGCCTGGTCGCGGTCCAGCTTCACCGGACGCCAGCCATCGAAGCAGCGGGCGGGCCGGGGCCCGCCGATCCGCTGGTGCTCACGGAGGATGCGCCGGCGAGCCCCGTGATAAGCACCTCGGCGGCGGTGCTGGTGGAGCCCGAGCCGATCGCAGCCGCGGATGCGGCCGGGACGCCGCCTGGCCCGCCGCTCCCGCCGCCGCCGGATCCGCCCCGTATCGCGAACCCCTTCCCCCCTGGCGCGATGGCCGGCGCCGCCATGCCGCCGGATCCGCCGGCCCGGTTGTCCGACCTGCCCCGCGCCTTCGCCTTCCTGCCGGGCCTGCCCTCGTTGCCGACGCTGCGGCCGTTGTCTCCCCCGTCGCCGAATCTCCTGCCCGACGCGCCGCCCGCGGCGATCCTGATCGCTGCGCTGCCCGACCTGCCGCCGCCGGCTCCACCCCCGCCGCCCTCGGCGCCTCGATCCGCCGGCCTGGAAGCGGCGCAGGCCGATCCGCCGCCTTCGGCCGCCGAGGCGGCCGAGCCTCCATCGCCCCCCGGCGCGAAGACCGGGTTCGACGCCGTCGCCGACCCCGCCCCTGCGCCGGTCGAGCCGGCCGCCCTCCCGGCGCCGGGGGAAGCGGCACCGCCCACCGATGCCGATCCCCGCGCCGGGCCGCAGTCGGCCGCGGCGCCCGCCCCGGCTCAGCCGCCGGCGGTGCAGGCGGAGCCCGTCCCGCAGCCCGCCGCGCCGGCCGAAGCGCGGCCGCGGATGGCCCCCGCCGCCGTCGAGGCGCTGCTCCGGCGCGGCGACCGGATGCTGGCGCTCGGAGACGTCTCCGCGGCGCGTCTCCTGTATGCGCGGGCCGCCGCTGAGGGCAGCGGCGCGGCGGCACTCGCCCTCGGGCGCACCCACGACCCGGCCGAGCTCGCCAGGCTCGGGGTGCGCGGCCTGCGGCCGGATCCCGAGGAAGCGGCGCGCTGGTACCGCCAGGCCGCGGAACTCGGCGAGCCCGCGGCGGCGCCCCTGCTGCGGGGCGTCGGCCGCTGATGGGGAGGACGGACATGGGACAGGCATCGCGGCGCGCATTGCTGCTGGGCGGGGCATCCGCCCTGGCGGCGGGGCTTGCGCCGGCGCGGGCGCAGCAGCCCTCGCCGCAGGTGCTCTCGGCCGCGGCGCAGCGCGCCAATGCCGGGACGGTCGGGGTCGTCTCCGGCGGGGTGGACGGCACCTATGTCCGCATCGCGGCCGACCTCGCCGCCGTGCTCGACAACGGCGACGAGCTGCGGGTGCTGCCGATCATCGGGCGCGGCTCGCTGCAGAACATCGCCGACATCATGTTCCTGCGCGGCGTGGACGTCGGCATCGTGCAGTCCGACGTGCTGGCCTATGCGCAGCGCGAGCGCCTGTTCCCGGGCGTCACGCAGCTCGTCCACTACATCGCCAAGCTCTACGACGAGGAGTTCCACCTGCTGGCGGGCCCGCGCGTCGCGCGCGTCGAGGATCTCGCGGGGCAGCGGGTGAATGTGGACCTTCGCCCGAGCGGCACGGCGATGACGGCGTCCCTGGTGTTCGAAAGGCTGGGCGTCGCCGCCACGCTGACGCACGATCCGCAGGACGTCGCGCTCGAGAAGCTGCGGCGCGGCGAGATCGCGGCGATGGCCTTCGTCGCCGGCCAGCCGGCGCGGCTCTTCTCCGCCATTCCCGCGGGGTCCGGCCTGCGCTTCCTGCCGGTGCAGGCGACGCCGGCGCTGATGGAGACCTACCTGCCCTCCCGGCTCGAGGCGGCGCGCTACCCCAACCTGATCCCGGCCGGGCAGACGGTGGACACGATCGCGGTCGGCGCGGTCATGGCCGTCTATGCCTGGCCGTCCGGCAGCGACCGCCATCGCAAGGTCGCGCGCTTCGTGGACGCCTTCTTCACGCGCTTCGAGGAGTTCCAACGCCCGCCGCGCCACGCCAAGTGGCTCGAGGTGAACCTGACGGCGCAGGTGCCGGGCTGGACGCGCTTCGGCGTCGCGCAGGACGTCATGGCGCGGCTCGGCGGCGTGGCCGCGCGCTGATCCTTCAGGCCGGCACGGTACCGCGCACGGCGGTGGCAAGCGCGTCGTAGGCGACCGAACCGTCGGGCTGCGTCAGCCGCGCCGCAAGCCTCTCGCGCAGCGCGGCGAGTTCCGCGGGCGGCAGCGTCGCGACCAGCCTGGCGAGTGTCGCGGTGCCGACGATGCTGTCCCAGAAGGCATCGAAGCCGGGATAATGGCGGCGCACCGTGATGTCGCGCAGCTCGACGTCGCGCAGCCCCGTCCAGCGCCACAGCGCGGCGAGCGGATCGCGCGCGGCGACGGCCCAGTGCGGCGGGCGCGGCGGCGGGTGGCCCATGGCGCGCAGCTCGGCATGCGCGACCTCGAAGGGGAAGCCGCCGCGGCTGAAATCCCAGGCATAGGCCGCGACGACGCCGCCAGGCCGCACCACGCGCATCATCTCGGCGACGGCCTTGGCGGGGTCGGGGACGAAGAAGACGACGAGGGCCATGGCGGCGACGTCGAAGCGCCGGTCCTCGAAGGGCAGCGACAGCGCATCGCCCTGCCGGAAGCTGGCGGCCCGCGCGCCGGGCCGGCCGCGGGCGAAGGCGAGCTGCCCTTCGGAGGGATCGAGCGCCTGCACCTCGGCCGGCGCGGAGCGCCGCAGGATCTGCTCGGTGAAGGCACCGTTGCCACAGCCCACGTCGAGCCATCGCCCGCCGGGCGCCGGGGCGAGCCAGTCCAGGAAGACCTCTCCGGCCAGGCTGCTCCAGACACCCATCGAGCGCTCATAGGCCGCGCCGTCCTCGAAGCGGATCTCGCTCATGCGCCGGGCCCTCCGGCGCCAGCATCGCGCAGGCGCGCCGCGCCGGGAAGCGCGCCGCGCGCGGCGTTCAGGATTCGGGGCGGATGTTCCGCTTGCGGATGAGCTCGCCCCACTTCGTGCTCTCGGCCTGCATGTAGGGGCCGAAGGCCTCCGCCGTGCCACCGACGGGATCGATCGCGAGCGGTTCGAGCCGGCTCTTCGTCGCCGCCGAGCCCATGACCTGACGCATTGCCTCGCTGAGACGGGTGACGATCGGTGCCGGCGTGCCGGCCGGGGCGAAGAGGCCGAAATCGGTCGAGGCGCGATAGCCGGGGAAGCCGAGCTCGGCGACCGTCGGCACATCGGGCGCCTGCGGGCTGCGCGTGTCGCCCGTGTAGGCCAGCGCGCGCAGCGTGCGGTCGCGCAGGAAGGGGATCGCGGTGACGCTGTCCACGAAGGAGATCTGCACCTGCTTCGCGATCACGTCCTGCAGCGCCGCCGCGCCGGACCGGTACGGCACGTGCAGCCACTGGATGTTCGCCATGTCGGCCAGCAGCTCGGGCCCGAGGTGGTTGGCCACCCCCGCGCCGGCGCTGCCGAAGGAGATCCGGCCGGGCGCGGCACGTGACGCCTCGATCAGCTGGCCGAGATTCTGCCAGGGCGCGTCGGGCGCGACGCAGATGAACATCGCGTTCGTCGCGATCAGCCCGATCGGCGTGAAGGCCGTGGCGTTGTCGTAGCTCAGCGGGAAGAGCGACGGCGCCATGGCGAAGGTGCCGTTCGGCATCACCGCCAGCGTGTAGCCATCCGGCCGCGCACGGGCCAGTGCGCCGGCGGCCACGGTCCCGGACGCGCCGGGACGGTTGTCCACCACGAATTGCTGCCCGAAGATCGTCGAGAATTCCTGCGCGATCAGCCGCGCCACGAAGTCGGTCGAGCCGCCCGGCGCGAAGGGCACCAGCACGCTCACCGGGCGCGACGGCCAGGCCGGCTGCGCCTGCGCGAAGGCCTCGCGCCCGGCGACAAGGGCGCCGGCGGAGGCCAGCAGGGCGCGGCGATGGAAGCTCATGCGATCCTCCCGAGGAACGGCCCTTCGGCCGGGTTGCTTCGATCGGTCGCTCTAATGTACCGCTTGGTTCAAAGCAAGCGAGGAAGCGTGCCATGGCGATCATGCTCCGTGCCGCCGGCGCCTGGACCGGGGAGGGCGTCGTCGCGCCGGCCGAGATCCACGTGGACGGGGCTCGCATCGCCTGGATCGGCCGGCAAGGGGAGCGGCCCGTGCCAGACGGCGCGACCGTGATCGAGCTCGGCGCGCATTGGCTGCTGCCGGGCCTGGTAGACGCGCATCTGCATCTCTGGGGTCTCGACCTGTCGGAGCCCTCGGCGCTCTGGAGCTGGACGCCGGCCTACCGGGCGGCGCGCGCCGTCTCCGACCTCGGCGCGCTGCTCGACGCCGGGATCACCGCGGTGCGCTGCTGCGGCGGGCCGCTCGGCCCCTCGCTCGCACGCGCGGTGCGGGAGGGCGTGGTGCCGGGGCCGCACATCGTGGCGGCGGGTGAATTCGTCTGTTCCCGCGCCGGCACCTGGGACCCCGCGGCGTGGCCACTGGAATGGGCGGAGCGGACGGGCATGTTCGCCGACGGCCCGGACGAGATCCGCCGCCGCGTGCGCGAACGCCTGCGGCAGGGCGCCGATTTCATCAAGATCGGCGGCTCCGTCGGCGAGCACACGGACGTCCTGCGCCCCTGGGGCAACGATCCCGCGCGGCTGCGCCTGTCCTATGGCGACGACGAGGTCGCCGCCGCCGTTGCCGAAGCGCACCGCAACGGCCTGCGCGTCGCCACCCACGCGATCGGGGACGCCGCCGTGCGCCAGGCCCTTGAAGCCGGCGTGGACACGATCGAGCACGGCCATGGCGTGACGGAGGACACGGCGAAGCGCCTGGCCGATTCCGGCGCCTGGCTGGTGCCGACGCTCTCGCTGCCCGCGCTGCGCATCGAGCGCGCGCCGCCCGCCATCGCCGAAGGCTGGAAGCGGCACCGGGAGGTGCAGCGTCGCTCGCTGCAGATCGCGCTGCGGCAGGGCGTCCGCATCGCCGCGGGCACGGATTTCGTCGGCCCGCCCTTCACCCCGTTGGGCCCCAGCGCGATGGAACTCGAGCTGCTGGTGGAGGCCGGGATGACGCCGGAGCAGGCGCTGCACGCCGGCACCATCGGCGGCGCGGCGGCGATGGGGATGGCGGACCGCATCGGCCGGCTCGCGCCTGGCCTGGAGGCCGACGTGATCGCCGTTCCCGGCGACCCCGCGCGCGACATCGCGCTGGTCCGCCGGGTCGGCTTCGTCATGCGCGGCGGCGCGGTGTGGAAGCCGCTGGCTTGAGCCGCGGCCGCGCGAGGTCTAACACCCCGCCGCCATGACCGACCTTCCCGACCGCCTCTCCGTCGATCCCCGCAGCCCGCATCACGATGCGGCGCTGCTCCAGCGCGGCATCGGCATCCGCTTCAACGGGGCGGAGAAGACCAATGTCGAGGAATACTGCGTCAGCGAGGGCTGGATCCGCGTCGCCGTCGGCAAGACGCTGGACCGCAAGGGCAACCCGCTCACGATCAAGCTGCAGGGCAAGGTCGAGCCCTATCTGAAGGAACCGCCGGCGGCCGCGGAAGGCTGAGCGCGGCAGGATCCCGACGGATATCTGCCGCGCTTCTGCTCCGTGCTGCCTCACGCCCGCGTGACGGAAGCCCGAACCGCCGCGCCCCGAGCCACACCGCACGCTAGGCTCCCCGCGGCAGGAACGGGAGACGCCGACCATGATGCGCATCGTCCACAAGCTCGCCGGCGCCGCGGCGCTGATCTGCGGCCTCGCGGGACAGGCGACGGCGCAGCAGGCAGGGGATCCCGATCTCCTCGCGCGCGGGCGCTATCTCGGCGAGGTCGTGGCCTTCTGCGGCGCCTGCCACAACAGCTTCGGGCCCAGCATGCAGCCCATCCCTGGCATGACGCTCGCCGGCGGCCGCGTCTTCGAGGAGCGCGGCATGCGCGCCGTGGCGCCGAACATCACCCAGGACCGCGAGACCGGCATCGGCAACTGGACCGACGCTGAGATCGCGGCGGCGATCCGCAGCGGGCATCGGCCCGACGGCTCGCTGATCGGACCGCCGATGCCAGTCGAATCCTATCGCGGCATCTCGGATCGCGACCTCGCGGCACTCGTCGCCTGGCTGCGCACCGTCCCGCCGGTGCGCCACGTCGTCGAGGAGAAGTCGCGCTATCCCTTCGCGCTGACGCCGCATGGGCCGGACGTTGCATCCGTCGCCGACCCGCCCGCCGGAGATCCCGTCGCGCGCGGCCGCTACATCGCGGTCAACCTGGCGCATTGCATGGACTGCCATTCCGCCCAGCTCAGCGAAGGCCGCGCCGACCCGAACGGCCGCGGTGCGCGCGGCGTGGTCCTGGAAGGACCCTGGGGCGCGGTGCAGGCACGCAACATCAGCAGCCACCCGACCGAGGGCATCGGCCGCTGGACCGACGATCAGATCCTCGGCGCGATCACGCGCGGCGTCTCGGCCGACGGCCGCCGCCTTGCGCCGCCGATGGGAGGGCGATCCCCGGTATGGGCGCGCATGGAGCCCGAGGACCTTCGCGCGGTGGTCGCGTATCTCCGCTCCTTGCCGCCGCAGGACCACTGAAGCGCGTACCCGGGCTCCACGCCGCGGCGCAAAGCTGCCACTCTCCGGCTACGGGCCCCGGGCGGGGCAAGGGGGAGGTCCAAGGGTGAAGCGTCGCACGATTCTCGTCACATCAGCGGCTCTTGCGCTGCCGTCGGTGGCGCGCGCGCAAGGCGCCTGGCCCACGCGCCCGGTGACGCTGGTCGTGCCCTTCGCGCCGGGCAGTTCATCCGACATCGTCGGCCGCGCCATGGCGCAGCAGATGCAGGTGGCTCTCGGCCGGCCCTTCGCGGTGGAGAACCGCCCCGGCGCGACCGGCGAGATCGGCGCGCGCCAGGTGATCCGCTCCGCCCCCGACGGCACGACGCTGATGCACGCGCCGATCAGCACCTGGGCGATCAACGTCGCGCTGCGGCCGAACCTGGCCTACGACCCCGTGCGGGAGCTGACGCGCATCACGCAGACCGTGCGCACGCCGAATGTGCTGGTGGTGAACCCGCGCACGGTGCAGGCGACGACGCTGCCGGAGCTCGTGGACTGGATGAAGCGCAATGCGGGGCGGGTTTCCTACCCGTCCTCCGGCGTCGGCTCCTCCGACCACCTGACGGGCGAGATGTTCAAGCTCGCGACGCAGACCGACATGGCGCATGTGCCCTACTCCGGCGGCGGGCCGGCGATGACGAGCATCGTCGCCGGCGACACGCAGGTGTCGTTCCAGAACCTCGGCGCGGTGATCCCGCTGATCCAGGACGGGCGGCTGCGTCCCATCCTGATCACGTCGGAGCAGCGCAGCCCCGTGCTGCCGAACGTGCCGACCGCCGGCGAGGCGGGGCTGCGCGACTTCGTCGTCTATTCCTGGCAGGGCTTCGGCGGCCCGCCGAACATGGCTGCACTGCTGGTGCAGCAGGTCTGGGAGGCAGCAACGGCGGCGCTGAAGAGCCAGGCCGTCGCGCCGCGCCTCACCGAGCTCGGCTTCGACGTCGTCGCCAACACGCCCGCGGAATTCGCGGCCTTCCAGGAAGCCGAGATCGCGCGCTGGCGGCGCGTGGTGCAGGCCGGCGACATCAAGGCGGAGTAGGGAAGGAAGAGCGGCCTCCTCCCTATCCCTCCCCCCACAACAGCGGGGGAGGGGGAAGCCGACCTCAAGCTACGCATCTCCCTCCTCCCCCGCGGTTGCGGGGGAGGCCGGGAGGGGGCCTTTCTCGCCCTCAGCCCTTCCCGAACAGCCTGCGCAGCTTCGCCCAGAGCCCCTCGCCGCGTCCGGCGATCTTCTGATGACTCACATGCGGGCGCCGTGACGGCGGGGGCAGCGCGGTCGCGACGGTGTGCCTGCCGGCATCACCGGCCTCGATCAGCCGCTGCTCCAGGTCGATGACCTGCGCCACCGCTTCCGGCGGGCGGGTGTCGGCCAGGATGCGGGCGGTCGCGGCGGCGTCGTTCCAGGACTCCGATCGGCGCAGCGCATCCACCACGCGCACGGTCTGCTCGGCATCGAGCGGCGGGCCGTTGCGCCAAAGCGCCACCGCCTCCTGCCGCCAGACCCGCGCGAGGTCCAGGCGATCGAGATCGTCCGCCACCCAGGCTGCCTGCAGCGTGGCCTCGGCCGCGGCGTGCAGCGCGCCGGTCTCCTCCAGCACCAGCGCCCAGGCCAGGAAGCGCCGCGCCAGCGGCGGGACGGAGCCGTCGGCCAGCAGCGCGCGGAACGGCGCAGCCCGCACGGCTTCCGCGGCCGCCGGATGCGCGCGGCTGATGTCGGGCGCGCAATAGCCGCAGGCCGGGCACTGCTGCAGCCAGCGCGCCATGGTGGAGCGAACGGGCTCGCCCGGCCGCAGGTCGAGATCCGGCGGCTGCTCGGGCGGGGTGGGCTTGAAGGGAGGCTGCCGGCTCTCGGTCCCGCAGACGCCGCAGCGCATCGCGCCGGCGGCCGCGGACCGCGACCCGGGAGAGGGGATCTCGGCCATCGCCCCAACCTAGGCAGGATCGGCGCAATGTCGAAGGGGGAAGTGATGGGAAAGACGTCGTGCGCAGGTGGAACGACGCCCGACCGTTGCCCTCGGCCCTCGGGCCTCGCTAAACGTCGGGCATGCCGCGCGGCGACCTCTTTCCCGACATCGCGCCCTTTGAGACGGGGCTGCTGCCCCTTTCGGGTGGCCATGTCATGTACTGGGAGCAGGTCGGCAACCCGCGCGGCCAGCCCGTCCTGTTCCTGCATGGCGGGCCCGGCGCCGGCGCCGGGGCGATCCATCGCCGCTTCTTCGACCCCGGCCATTGGCGGGTCGTGATCTTCGACCAGCGCGGCGCCGGCCGGTCCCGACCGCTGGGTGAGCTGCGCGACAACACCACGCCGCACCTCGTCTCCGACATCGAGGTGCTGCGCCGCTTCCTCGGCGTCGAGCGCTGGCTGCTGTTCGGCGGGTCCTGGGGCTCCACGCTCGCGCTGGCCTATGCCCAGGCGCATCCCGACCGGGTCGCGGGCTGCGTGCTGCGCGGCGTCTTCCTCGGCCGCCGGACCGAGGTGGAGTGGTTCCTCTACGGCCTGCGCCGCGTCTTCCCCGATGCCTGGGGCGCCTTCGCCGAGCACATCCCGGAAGCCGAGCGCGACGACCTGCTGACCGCCTATCTAAAGCGCCTGTGCGACCCCGACCCGCTGGTGCACGGCCCCGCCGCCCGGGCCTGGAGCCTGTACGAGGGCTCCTGCTCCACCTTGCTGCCGAGCCCGGATACGGTCGCCAGCTTCGCGCAGGACCGCAGCGCGCTCGGGCTCGCCCGGATCGAGGCGCACTACTTCGCGCACGACCTGTTCCTGCCGCCGAAGGGGCTGCTGGGCCACATGGACCGCATCGCCCACATCCCGGCCGAGATCGTGCAGGGCCGCTACGACATGGTCTGCCCGCCCGACACCGCCTTCGACCTGGCCGCGGCTTGGCCGCGCGCGCGGCTGACGGTGGTGCCCGATGCCGGCCATTCCGCGCTGGAGCCCGGCGTCAGGACCGCGCTGGTGGCGGCGGTGGAGAGGTTCAGGCGGCGGGGGTGACGGGCGGTCGCTACGCAATCGCCTGGTAGCGAACTGTCACCTCGTCCTTCTCCGCCGCCGGCGCCGGAACGGAGCAGTATGCGGTTCGGTAAGGCGCCGGCCGGCGGTCGAACATACGGATCACCCGCCGCGAGCCCAGGTCGCGCACGCGCCCGGCCAGCAGCTCCGGCCTTCCGAACCGCCGCTCCCTCGCCCAGCATTCGGTCAAGGTGATCGCGCCGAAGTCGGGCACCGGGTAGAGCAGGTTCCGTGGCGGGACGAGGGGCGCTACGGCCTGCGGTGCCGTCTCGCGGTGCACGGCCGGGCGCTCCACGACAAAGCAGGCGGCGGAGCCGTCCGCCGGCGCCTTCACCCGGTCCACGCGAACCGACATGCCTTGCAGGTCCTCGGGCCGGTTCGTCCACAGCTTCTGCCAGAAAGCGCCGGTGCTGTCGTTCACGACACGGAAGAAAGCTTCATGCGGCGTCGGCATGGTCAGCCAGCAAGTCACCGTCTCGCCGGGTGCGACCACGAAGCCGGGCACCGGCACTTCGATATAGCCGGGCTGCGAGTCCTTGCCCTTCACCCACCACTGCGTCCACGCATAGGTTTCGACAACGAAGGACGTGCCGGGCAGGCAGTTGGGATCGCCCGGCCTGAAGTCGAGCACGATCGTCGTCCCGACCTGCGGCAGCGACGCGGAGCTGCTGCGATGCCCGTCGAGCCCGATCCATGTCGATACCTTGTAGGAGTTGATGCCGGCGGCAGGCGGCGAATTCGGATTGCCGCCCGGCGGCAGCCGGATCTCCTGCCGCGCCGGCAGCCGCCAGCGCGCGGACACCGTGGAGAACTGCCCACCGCCCGGCGCTGCGATCAGGACACCCGACCAGTTCAGGCTGCTGCCCCACCGCGTTCCACCCCAGGCATCCGCACCCGTGTTGCTCGCCCCGGAAACGTCGGAACGCTGCCGATGCTCCACCGCCGGAATGTATTGCAACGCAACATCGGGGACCTGCGCGCCGACATTGGCGAAGAGCGCGTTCCAGCGTGCGACCACGGCCGCGTCCTGCGCCGCGTCGCCAAGCAATGCGACGGGGTCGTTGCCCAGCACGGAACGGATGCGGTTGACCCGGACGAGATCGTCGAGCCGTGCCACCACCGCTTTTGCGGCTGCGTCGTCGAGGAGCATGGACTCAGTTCCATTCGTCCTTGGCAGCCTGCACGGTGTCTTCGAAGCTCTTGCAGGCGCCGGCCCGCGTCAGCACCGCGAAGAGCCGCCCGGCCAGATCCTCGCCAGCGGCACTGTCGGAGGGATAGTGCACGCCGGCGATCTCGCGGTTGCGGGCGATCCGCTTCGCGACGACCAGCGCCGCTGTCGCGACCGAGTTGCGGCCCGCGGGCACCACATGCCCCACGATCCGCGCGACGAGGTGCGCCTGCGTCGCATGGCCGCTCGGGTAGGCGCTGTGCCCGGGCAGCGCGACCACGGGACGGAGCGCGGGCACCATCTGCGAAGGGCGCACGCGATCGAAGATCCGCTTGAGGCGCATCGCCGCCAGCGTCGCGACGAGATTGCCGATTTCCATCAGTCGCACGGTCTTGGGGTGGGTGTTAGGGGAGGCCGACATCACGCCGAGGATGTCGGGGAAGAAGTTCGCCGCCTGCGCCAGGATCTCCCCGGTCGCGTCAGCGCGCTCGTCCTCGGCATAGCGCACCAGCAGGTCAAGCTCCTCGTTCACCGCGTCGGCGACGACGATGTTCTTGCCCGGGTTGGCCGCCTGCAGCGCCTGGACGCGCGGATGCAGCCTCTGCTCCCAGGAGTCGATGAGCAGCGGCCCGGCCGGCTGCGTCGCCACGAGCTGCTGCCATTCGGGCGTCGCCGTGAACTCGGCCAATGCGCCCCAGGCCCACCACATGCTGTCCCAGTGGCGCGCGAAGGAGCGGGGCGCGCCGTTGCGGATCGCGGCGAGCGGGCCTTGCCCGTCGGGCGTCAACTCCGTGACGAAGGGGAGGTCTATGCGATCAACGAAGAAACCCGCGCCGCCGCCGAGGTTGCCGGTGTTTCCGGTATTTCCGGTGTTGCCCGTATTGCCGGTGTTCCCGGTGTTGCCCGTGTTCCCCGTGTTTCCGGTCATCGTCCCCCCCTCTCGTCAGCTCGTCAGGTCGCTAATCCGGCAGGCCCGCCATGACGAGCCGCGCCGCAAACGTGTCACGGTCGCGACCGCGCAGCGGCGTCCTCTTGCGAAAGGCCGAGACGCGGAAGCCGGGATCGATCAGAAGCAACTCGGCCGCCCTGGCCTGGGCCTCCGGCAGCCGGTCCAGCGCGACCAGGCAGCAGATCACGGTCCGGTAGGCCGGCGGGTGGTGCCGGGTGATGGCCAGCGCCCGCTCTCCCCAGGACAACGCCTCCTCGAACTCGCCGGTCGTATAGAGCGCCTGCGAAAGGATATGCTCGTAGAAAAAGCGGAACGGGTCCAGCGGCGTAAGCCGGACCGCCTGCCGGGCGTAGGTGACCGCTTCCTGCGCACGGCCGGTCCAGCAGCGCAGGGCGGCCGCGTAGGCCAGGGCGAGCGCGCAGTTCGGCGACGCCACCAGGGCCTGTTCGAGCAGTCGCTCTGCCTCCGCAAACTCATGGTAGACATAGGCGATCACCGAGGCCCTGAGCGTCAGGGCGACAGCATCCCGACCGTCCAGCGCGATCGCCTCATCGGCCAGCCGCAGCGCCTCCCGCGCATCCGCCAGCGGGTCGGCCGAGGCGCCGTGCGAAAGCTGGATGCAGTGCCAGAAGGCCGCGTAGGACCGGGGCAGCGCGTCGTTGGAATCGGCCTCGATGGCCAGTGCCAGCAGACGCCGCGCCTCGTTGAAGTTGCCGGGGTCGAGGCGGTGCATCCTGTCCAGCGCCTGGAGTACCAGGTCGTAGGAGGTCAGGTTGGCTGGCGCGGTCCGCAGCGCCCGCGCCAATTCGCGCTCTCGCACCTGCGGTGCGATGGTTGCGACGACCTGCTCGGCGATGCGGTCCTGCAACGCGAAGATGTCGGACACGTCGCCGTCGTAGCGGTCGGAGCGGATGATGGCACCCGTCTCCGTCTCGCTCAGTTCCGTCGTGATGCGCAGCCGGTCGCCCGCGCGTCGCACGCCGCCGTAGAGCGCATATCGCACGCCGAGCCTCTTGCCGACCTCCTTCGGATCCACCGTGCTTTCCGCCAGCGCCAGCGCCGAGCTGCGGCTGACGACCGTGATGCGCTCGAGCCCCGAGAGCACATGCACGATCCCCTCGATGATGCCGTCGGCGAAGTAGCCCTCTTGCATATCGCCCGCGTCCTTGCGAAACGGCAGCACGGCGATGGAGGGGCGGTCGGACGGCATCGCGGTGCCGTTGATGCGCGGCAGGTTGGCGTTCGCGGCCTCAATCTCGATCTCGGCCTGCATGAGGTAACCGCGGCGCGGCACGGTCTTCAGCAGGTCCGTCCCGGCGCCGCCGATCGCCTTGCGGATCTCCACCACGCATTGCGTGATGCTGTCGTCGGTGACGAAGAGATTGGGCCAGACGGCGTCCAGGATCTCCTGCCGCGCCACCACTCGGCCGGGGTTGCGCAGGAGCAGGCGCAACAGGTCGAGCGTCTTCGGCCGCAGCACCGTCTCGGTGCCGTCGGGGGCCTTGAGCGTGCCGCGGCCGTCATCCAGCACGCAGCAGCCGAACCGGACCTTCCCCATGAATGGGCTGGTTCCCTGCATGTCTCCCTGTGGTGTCGACTGCCCATGTAACAATGCCACGTTGCCGCGCCGCAGCAAAGGCAGTCGGGAACCGCAGCGGTCACGCGGCTGTGCGCGCCAACCCTGGCGGGGAACCTCGTGCTCGATGCGGATAGCAGCGGTTGCGGACATTCTCCGGGGCGGCCTCCTGCCACGCGACAAGGATACCCAGGCGCGCGGGCCACGGTGGCGAAAGAGTTCCGAAATGGTCCGAGACGGTCAGTCCCCGGCCAGCTGCACCAGATCCATCTTCAGCAGCCAGGCCAGCGCCCGCTGGGCGCGCCAGGCGCGGGGGCCAGGCATCTCCGCCGTGAGCTGCGCGACCGTGGCGGGGCCGTCCTGCAGCCTCTCCAGCGTCTCCTGCAGGGCGTCGCCGCCGGGCAGCAGGTCGCGCCGCGGCACCGTGCCGGTCAGGCCGGCCAGATGCTGCATTCGCCGCATCGCCGCCGCGGCGTCCTCGCCTTGGACGAGTCGGAGCCGCGTCTCGGGCGAGAGCCGTCGCGTCGGGTAGTCCGCGAAAAGCACCGAGGGATCGGGCCGGTGCGGCAGCCTTTCCTGCCCGCGGAGCGGCTGCGCGCGTTCCGCCCGCGCGGCGGCGCGGATGGTCGCGAGTTCCTCCACCAGCCCGATCCAGCGCGGGATCACCGCGGCCCAGTCGAAACGGGACGCCGCATCGCGCCGCGCCGCCTGTCCCATCCGCGCGCGCAGCCCGGCATCGGCGAAGAGCGCGGCGAAGGCCTGCTCCGCCGCCGGGACGTCCACTGCCGTGAACTGCGCGATCCCCGCGATGAACTGGTCGTAGGTGTCGAGGCCCGTGTCGTGCCGGTCCGCGAGATCCGTCATCGGCCCGGCCATGGTCACCGGCACGCGGAAGCCGGTCTCGCCATGCTTCACCGTGTCCTTGAGCCCGTCCCAGTCGGTGCCGACCACCGGCAGGCCGGCCGCCAGCGCCTCGACCGGCGCCAGGCCGAAGCTCTCCTGCACGTTGTCGGACAGCAGGGTGAAGAGGTCGGCGACGTTGCGGATCGTGGTGTCGGCCGGCGGGCGCTCCACCAGCCGGATCGCGAGGTCCGGCGCGACGGCGGCGGCCTGCTGCTCGAAGGCGCGGCGCTGGACGTCGTCGGCGTACCAGCCCGACAGCACCAGCACGACCTTCGACCCCGCCGGCGCGCGCGACGCGGCCCGCCCGATCGCGGCGAACATGGCCAGCGGATGGCCCTTAGCATGGAAGGAGAGCCGGCCGTGATGCAGCACGACGATGTCGCGATCGCCGATGGCGAGCCTCTCGCGCCATTCGGCGCGGGCGCGCGGATCCGGCGCCAGCGCCGCGGCATCCACGCCGAGCGGGATCACGGGCAGCTGCGGCCCCTCGATCCGCGTCGCGCCGAGGCGCTGCTGGAGGTAGCGCGCCTGCCCTTCCAGCAGCCGCCGCACCGCCTTCTGCACGGCGGTCGAGGTGCAGACGATCGCGTCCCATTCCTGCACCGGCGCCACCAGGCTCTCGACGATCGAATCCATCGCGCCGGCCGAGGCGATGGTGTGCGTGATGCCGACCAGCGAGAAGGCGGCGGCCTCTCCCACCCGCCGGCGCCGCCAGGCGAAGTCGCCGAGACCCGGCCCCGGCAGGAAGAAGCAGCCGATCTCGCGGAGCCTGGCGTAGTCGCTGTCCGGGATGGCCTCCGTCGGCAGGGTGACGCCCTGCGCGGCGGCGAGCCGCGCGACATGCTGGCGGAAGGCGTCCGCGTCGCGCTGGCTGCGGGTCAGCGCGACCAGGCGGTCGAAGCCGGAATGGCGCACCAGGCCGGCCAGGAAGCCCTCGCCGGCGGCATGCCGCCCCATCAGCCGGGGCCGCGACGTGTCGTAGCCGTCGGGGGCGTAGAGGATGGCGGCGCCGTGGGGCGCCCGGTTCGCGGGCATGGCGGGGCAGGCTGCGTGCGCCTCAACCCCCGGTCAAGAAGTTGCCCCCCGCCGCGCCCGGGAGTATCCGCCAAACATGGATCTTCCGGTCTCCGCGACGGTCCCAAATGAAGGCCCGCTGCCAGCGTACCGACATCTTACCGACCGGGGCTTGCTCCAGGCCGATCCCGCGCAGCTGCGCGCGGCGGAGGTGCTGCAGGATCTCTGGCGCCGCACCCGCGGCTATGATCCGCAGCCCGAGGATCCCGAGCCCGGCGGGTTCTTCGCCCGCTTCATGCGCCGCAAGCCGGTCGCGCCGGAGGAATCGCCGGCGGGCACGCCGATGGGCCTCTACCTCGTCGGCGAGGTCGGGCGCGGCAAGTCCATGCTGATGGACCTGTTCTTCGCCTGCGCCGAGGTCGCGCGGAAGCAGCGCATCCACTTCCACGAATTCATGCAGCACCACGTGCATGCGCGCATCCACGCCTGGAAGCGGAAGCATGGCGACACCGCGGACCCGATCCCGCCGCTGGCGGACAGCATCGCCGCCGAGGCCGCGCTGCTCTGCTTCGACGAGTTCCAGGTGCACGACATCGCGGATGCGATGATCCTGGGCCGGCTGTTCCAGGCGCTCTTCGCGCGCGGGACGGTCGTGGTGGCGACGTCGAACACCGTCCCCGACGACCTCTTCAAGGGCAAGCCCGGCCGCGACGCCTTCCTGCCCTTCATCGCGCTGATCAAGCGCCGGCTCGAGGTACTGGTGCTGGATGGCGGGCGCGACTACCGCCGCCAGCGCGTGATCGAGATGCCGAGCTGGCACATGCCGGCCGATGGCCGCGCCGAGGCCGCGCTGGACGCCGCCTTCCGCGAGCTGACGGGACAGGACCACGGCTCGCCGATGCGCCTCGCGCTGCTCGGCCGTGCGATCGAGGTGCCGCAGGCCGCGGAGGGCGTCGCGCGCTTCGACTTCGACACGCTCTGCGGCAAGCCGCTGGGACCGGCGGATTACCTGCTGGTGGCGACGCATTTCCACACGCTGGTGCTGGACGGCGTCCCGCGCCTCGGCGCCGAGAATTTCGACAAGGCACGGCGCTTCATCACGCTGGTGGACGCGCTCTACGAGCACCGCGTGAAGCTGATCGCCAGCGCCGCCGCGGCGCCGGACAAGCTGTATGAGCGGGGCGAGAACGCCGCCATGTTCGAGCGCACGGCGAGCCGCCTTCACGAGATGCAGAGCCGCGACTGGCGGGCGCAACCGCATCTTCCGTGAAACATCCGGAAATACGGCGTTGACAGGCCACGACAGGCTGTGGCCTCTGGCGGGCAGTGTTGTGCTTCGGGTCCGGGGGGACCTGCCTGCGGCCGGGGGGCGGCGGGGCGGCACGAAGACAGGGGGAATGACCTGCATGCGTGGATTCCTGCTCGCCCTTGCGGCGATCGCGACGACGATTCCCGCGGCCGAGGCCGCCCAGCGCGACACGCAGAGGACGCAGGCGAGCAGACAGGCCAAGCCGGCAACGCAGGTCCAGGCGACGTCGCGGCAGGCGCCGTCCCGTCACGTCGTGCATGCCCGGTCGTCGTCCTCGCGGGTGGCGGTGCGGCCGGGCGATGTGCGCACGACCTCGAGCAGCATGGTGGTTCGCGGCGCCTCGGCGGCGACGGTGTCGCGCGATGCGATGACGCGGCAGGACCGCGGCGCGCGGGGCTGGCAGTCCGGGCTGATGCCGACCAGCCACGCCCAGACCCAATGCCCCGAGGGCACGTTCGCGACGCTCGCCAGCGGCCACGCCAACGTCGTGCGCTGCATGCCGTTCTGATCCGCGGACCGAACGCGGAGGTCGAAGGGGCGCCGCAAGGCGCCCTTTTTCGTTGCGGGTTGCCGGCGCCGCGGCCGGGCCACACACTCCGCCAACCCCGCGGAGGAAGCCCATGCGACGACGCACCTGGCTGGCCGCCCTGCCCGGCCTCTCCCTGGCCGGTCTCGCCCGCGCCCAGGCGCCCTGGCCCACCCGCCCGATCCGCCTGATCATCCCCTACCCGCCGGGCGGCGGCACCGACACGCTGGCGCGACCCTGGGCGGAGCGCATGCGCGCGAGGCTCGGCCAGCCCGTGGTGATCGAGAACCGCGGCGGCGCGGCCACCAACATCGGCATGGAGGCCGCGGCACGTGCCGCACCCGACGGCTACACCATCGTGATCAACGCCGACAACATCGCCTACTTCGCGATGCTCTACCGGCGCATGCCCTACGACCTGTTCCGCGACCTCACGCCCATCGGCTACATGGCGGAGACGCCGCTCGTCGTGGGCATCAACCCGGCCATCCCCGCCCGAACGCTGCGGGAGTTCGTCGCGCTGGCGAAGGCCGATCCGCGGAAATTCAGCTTCGCCAATCCGTCCGTGGGATCGCCGCATCACCTGGGCTACGAGCTGCTGGCGAAGGAAGCGGGGCTCGACCTGGTGCAGGCGGAATACCGCGGCGGCGGGCCCGCGATGAACGACGTGCTGGCGGGCCATGTCAGCCTCGGCGTGTTCTCCTTGGGCTCCGTCACGCAGCACTTCGCCGCGGGCACGCTGCGGCCGCTCGCGCTGCTGTCGCCGCGGCGGGCCTCGGCCGCGCCGGACATCCCGACGACGGCGGAGGAAGGCTTCCCGCGCGCGGTGAACGCGCTGCGCTTCCTGCTGTTCGCGCCTGCCGGCACGCCGGCGCCGATCGTCGCGACGCTGCACGAGGCGATGGTCGCGACGCTGGAGGAACCCGCGCTGCGCGAGCAGCTGACCCGTGCGGGCTTCGAGATCACGCCGTCCACGCCCGAGCAGGCGCTGGCGATGCTGCGCGCGGAGCGTGACCGCTGGGCAGAGATCCTGCCGGCGCTGAACCTTCAACTCGATGCGGGGTGACGACCATGGCCGTTCTCGACATGCCGGGCGATGCGGCGCGCGTCATCCAGGCGGTGCGCGCCGGCGGTGTCGCGATCATCCCGATGGATGTCGGCTATGCCGGCATCGGCGGCTGCCAGGACGCGCTGATGCGCTTCTTCCGCGCCAAGGGCCGCGGCGCGCACAAGCGCAACGCCATGCTCGGCAACCTCGACCTGCATGACGAGCTGCATCGGCTGGACGCGCGCGGGCGCCAGATGGTGCGCTGCCTGGTCGAGGATTACGACCTGCCCGTCGCCGTCGTCGCGGGCTTCCAGCAGGACCATCCCTTGCTGAAGGCGCTGGGCGAGGAGGCGCTTGCCGCGAGCACCGATGGCGGCACGCTGGCCATGCTGCTGAATGCCGGCGGCTTCCTTCTGGAGCTGACGCGCCAGGCGACCGCGGCCGGGCAGCCGCTCTTCGGCAGTTCCGCCAACCTGACAGGCACCGGCACGCGCTTCCGCGCCGCCGACATCCAGCCCGAGATCCGCGCCATAGCCGACATCGTCGTGGACTATGGCCTCGTGAAGTTCCACCGCTATCGCCGGAGCTCCACGATGATCGACTTCCGCACCATGGAGGTCGTGCGGATCGGGTCCTGCTACGAGGTCATCGCCGACGTGCTGAAGCGCCACTTCGACGTGGACCTCCCGCCCGATCCGGGGCTGGACGCGCTGCCGTCCGGGCACCTGCGCGAGGCGCAGCGGAACTACGCGTGACCTCCACTCTCGAAACTCCCCGCCTCATCCTGCGCGCTCCGACCCTCGCCGACCTCGACGGCTGGTCGCTGCTGATGTCGGACCCCGAGGCCGCACGCTTCATCGGCGGCGTGCAGCCGCGCTCGATGTGCTGGCGCGCCGTAATGATGATGGCGGGGTCCTGGACGCTGAACGGCTTCGGCTTCTTCTCCGTCATCGAGAAGGCCACGGGCCGCTGGATCGGCCGCGTCGGCCCCTGGTACCCCGAGGGCTGGCCGGGCCCGGAGGTCGGCTGGGGCATCCTGCGCGACGCCTGGGGCAAGGGCTATGCGCTGGAGGCCTCGGCGGCGGCGATGGACTGGACCTTCGGCGCGCTGGGCTGGGCGGATGCCGTGCACGTCATCCACCCCGACAACGCGCGGTCCCGCGCGCTGGCGGAGCGCCTGGGATCAGTGAAGCGCGGCGCCTGCCGCCTGCCCCCACCCTGGGACGCCGAGGAGCTCGAGCTCTGGGGCCAGGACGCGGCGTCCTGGCAGGAGAAGGCCCTCTCCACCCGCAGGGGGGAGAGGGATGGGTGAGGGGGGCGTGCCCGATCGCGCTGTCGCCAGGAAGCTGCGCGTCCCTCTCACGCTACCCTAGCCTGCGGCAGTGTTCGGCTTACGCCTCCCTGCCTCCGGCGTCGCGGCAGTGCCGCGACCCCCCATAAGCGGGGGAGAGGCCTCGTCGGCGCCTAGCGCGGCAGCGGCGTCACCAGGCGGAAGCGCTGCGCCCGCTTGCCCGTGTCCACCTCGGTGGTGAAGACGTTGCCGCGGCTGTCCACGGCCATGTTGTGCACCCAGTGGAAGTCGCCGGCGTTCCGCCCATTGCGGCCGAAGCGGCCGATGATCTCGCCGGCCTCGCGCGCCAGCAGCCACACCGTGTTGTTCTCGCCATCCGCGGTCAGCAGCAAGGATTGCGCGGGGTCGGGCAGGAAGTCGATGTCCCACACGGACCCGTTCCCCAAGGTGTTCGCCGCCACGAAGATCTCCCGCACGAAGGTGCCGTCGCGGCGGAAGACCTGGATGCGGTCGTTCTGCCGGTCGCAGACATAGACCAGCCCGTCGCGCGCGAGGCGCACGCAATGCACGGGGTTGCCGAAGCTCGGTGACGGCGGCTGGCCCGCGACATAGGCGGGGATCGGGTCGTCCGGCGGCGGCTGCCTGCCATAGGCGCCCCAATGCCGGAGATAGGCGCCGGTCGTCGCGTTGAACACGATCACGCGCCGGTTGCCGTAGCCGTCGGCGACGAAGGCCTCGTTGGTCGCGGTATCCACCTCGACGTCCGCGGGCCGGCCGAGGCGCCGGGTGTCGTTGCTGCCGCCGGTCTCGCGATGCACCCCGATCTGCAGCAGGAAGCGGCCGTCGCGAGTGAATTTCAGCAGGACGTGGTGATTGTTGCCGTTGCCGCCGATCCAGACATTGTCCTCGGCGTCCACATAGATGCCATGCTCGTTCTCTGGCCAGGCGGGGTGATGGCCTGGTCCGCCCCAGGCCTGGACGACGTTGCCGTCGGGGTCGAACTCGATGACGGAGGGCGCGGGGATGCAGCAGTCCGACCGCGGCGGAGTCAGGGCGGCGCCGCGCTCGTCCGGCGTCATGCTCCGCGGGCGGTGGATGACCCAGACATGGTCGCGGCGGTCCACCGCGACGCCGGCGGCCTGGCCGATGCCCCAGCGGTTGGGCAGCGGCTTAGGCCAGAAGGGGTCCACCTGGTAGACCGGCGCCGCCGGCCGGTCCTGCGCCTGCACTACCCCTGCCAGCGCCGCTGTCGCAGCCAGCGCCAGGATCAGCCGTTTCAGCATGGCGGTTCCTCCCCGCCGTAAGCCTCGGACCCCGACGGCGGCCCGGTCAAGCGCCCCCGTGATAACCTTCAGGGGGCGAACCTGGAGGGAAGGTCGAGGTCGAGGCCCCTGCCCGGCGCCCGCCTTGCCCATGCTGCGCTGCGGGAGTAATCACCGCCGGGGCGTTGCACGCCCTTGAAAAACGACGCGCCCGGCACGCCCCGCACCGCGGCCCGGGCCAGGTTGAGGACAGCGCATGGCCCGCAAGAAGATCGCCCTCGTCGGCGCCGGCAACATCGGCGGCACGCTCGCCCACCTGATCGGCCTGAAGGAGCTCGGCGACGTCGTGCTCTTTGACGTCTTCCCAGGCGTGGCCGCGGGCAAGGCGCTCGACATCATGCAGTCCGGCCCGGTGGATGGCTTCGACAGCAACATGGTCGGCGCCGGCGACTACGCCGCGATCGAGGGCGCGGACGTCGTCATCGTCACCGCCGGCTTCCCCCGCATGCCCGGCATGACCCGCGACGACCTACTGACCAAGAATGCCGGCGTCATCACCCAGGTCGCCGAGGGCATCAAGAAGTACGCGCCGAACGCCTTCGTCATCTGCATCACCAACCCGCTCGACGTCATGGTGTGGGTGCTGCAGCAGAAGTCGGGCCTGCCCGCGAACAAGGTCGTCGGCATGGCCGGCGTGCTGGACAGCGCGCGCTTCCGCCTCTTCCTCGCCCACGAATTCGGCGTCTCGGTCGAGGACGTGACGGCCTTCGTGCTCGGCGGCCATGGCGACACGATGGTGCCGCTGACCCGCTACTCCACCGTCGCCGGCGTGCCGGTCCCGGACCTCATCAAGATGGGCTGGACCACGCAGGAGAAGATCGACGCGATCGTCACCCGCACGGCGAATGGCGGCGGCGAGATCGTGAAGCTGCTGGAGAAGGGCAGCGCCTTCTATGCGCCGGCAGCATCCGCGATCGCGATGGCGGAGAGCTACCTCCTGGACAAGAAGCGCGTGCTGCCCTGCGCGGTGCTGCTGAACGGCGAATACGGCCAGAAGGACTTCTATGTCGGCGTGCCCGTCGTGATCGGCGCGGGCGGCGCGGAGCGCGTGCTGGAGGTTCAGTTCACGCCGGAGGAGAAGGCCGCCTTCGACAAGTCCTGCGACGCCGTGAAGAAGCTCATCGAGGACTTCAAGAAGCTCGGCGTCTGATCCCTCCGGTCGGGGGAGCGGTCCCCCGGCCGCCCCCACCTGACCGGAGATCCGGATGAACATCCACGAGTACCAGGGCAAGGAACTGCTGCGCCGCTACGGCGTGGCCGTCCTCGACGGGCATGTCGCCTGGACGGCGGAAGAGGCGGTAGAAGCCGCGAAGAAGCTGCCAGGCCCCGTCTACGTCGTGAAGTCGCAGATCCATGCCGGCGGCCGCGGCGCGGGCCGCTTCAAGGAAGACCCGAACGGCAAGGGCGGCGTGCGCGTCGTCAAGTCGATCGAGGACGTCAGGGCCGCGGCCGAGGCGATGATCGGCAAGACGCTGGTCACCAAGCAGACCGGCCCCGCCGGCAAGATCGTCTCCCGCGTCTATGTCGAGGACGGCTGCGACATCAGGCGCGAGCTCTATCTCGGCCTGCTGGTGGACCGCGACACCTCCCGCGTCGTGATCATGGCCTCCACCGAAGGCGGGATGGAGATCGAGGAGGTGGCGGCCAACCACCCCGAGAAGATCCTGAAGGTCCATGTGGACCCGGCGTCCGGAATTTCCGGCTTCCATGCGCGTAAGCTCGCCTTCGGCCTCGGCCTCGAGGGCAAGCAGGTCTCCGCCTTCACGAAGTTCGTCACGGCGCTGTATGGCGCGTATCTCGAGCTCGACTGCGCGATCGTCGAGATCAACCCGCTGGTCGTCACCGGCAAGGGCGACATCGTCGCGCTGGATGCCAAGGTGTCCTTCGACGACAACGCGCTGTTCCGCCACAAGGACCTCGAGGCGCTGCGCGACGACAGCGAGATGGATCCGAAGGAACTCGACGCCGCCAACAACGACCTGAACTACGTGGCACTCGATGGCGAGATCGGCTGCATGGTGAACGGCGCGGGGCTCGCGATGGCCACGATGGACATCATCAAGCTGTACGGCTCCTCGCCCGCGAACTTCCTCGACGTCGGCGGCACGGCGAACGCCGCGCGCGTGACGGAGGCATTCCGGATCATTACCTCCGACGCCAACGTCAAGGCGATCCTGGTCAACATCTTCGGCGGCATCGCGAAGTGCGACATGATCGCGACCGGCATCGTCGAGGCGTCGAAGAACCTGTCGTTGTCGGTGCCGCTGGTCGTGCGGCTCGAAGGGACGAATGTCGAGCTCGGCAAGAAGATCCTCGCCGAGAGCGGGCTGGCCATCATCTCGGCCGACAACCTCGCGGACGCGGCCCAGAAGGTCGTGGCCGCCGTGAAGAAGGCCGCCTGACCGATGGCGATCCTGGTCGACAAGAACACCCGCGTCATGACCCAGGGCTTCACCGGGGCCCAGGGCACCTTCCACGCGCAGCAGGGCATCGCCTACGGGTCCAACTATGTCGGCGGCACGACGCCTGGCAAGGGCGGCACGATGCACCCCGAGCTCAACCTGCCGGTCTTCAACACGGTCGCCGACTGCGTCGCCGCGACAAAGGCGAACGCGTCGGTGATCTATGTCCCCGCGGCCTTCGCCGCCGATGCGATCCTGGAAGCGATCGACGCCGAGGTCCCGCTGATCATCTGCATCACCGAGGGCATCCCGGTGCTCGACATGGTGAAGGTGAAGCGCGCGCTGTCCGGCTCGAAGTCGCTGCTGGTCGGGCCGAACTGCCCGGGCGTCATCACCCCCGACGCCTGCAAGATCGGCATCATGCCCGGCCACATCCACCGCCGCGGATCGGTCGGCATCGTGTCACGCTCCGGCACGCTGACCTATGAGGCGGTGGCCCAGACCACCGCGGCTGGCCTCGGCCAGTCCACCTGCGTCGGCATCGGCGGCGACCCCGTGAAGGGGCTCGACTTCATCGACGTGCTCGAGATGTTCCTTCGGGACGACGAGACGCGGTCCATCATCATGATCGGCGAGATCGGCGGCGAGGCCGAGGTCGTCGGCGCGGAATACCTGCGGCGCGAGAATTTCGGGCCTGGCAAGCCGAACAAGCCCGTGGTCGGCTTCATCGCCGGCGCCACGGCGCCGCCTGGACGTCGTATGGGCCATGCCGGCGCGGTGATCTCGGGCGGCAAGGACACGGCGGCGGCGAAGATGGAGGCGATGGCCTCGGCGGGGATAAAGGTGGCGGACAGCCCGTCTTCCCTTGGATCGACCATGGTCAGGGCGCTGGCGCGGTAAGGGCGGCCGAAAGCCCTCTCCCCCGCTTATGGGGGTCGCGGCACTGCCGCGACGCCGGAGGCAGGCAGGCGTAAGCCGAACACTGCCGCAGGCTAGGGTTGGGTTAGGGGGGACGTGCCGGATGGGAGAAGCGCTCGCCATCTCGACGCCCCCCTCACCCTTCCCTCTCCTCCCTGTGGGTGGAGAGGGTATCGTCGGCGCCCGTTGAGCCGGCGGAAGGGCGCAGGCCCGACCCTCCGCCCACGCGGGGGTCAGGACTGCCATGATCCCGCCCTCCGCCTTATCTATGTGACGGCTGCGCGCCCCGCCGGGGCGCGCTCGCGTATCCGGGGACGGACCCGGAACGAAGGTTGAGGAAAACCGGCGGCCGCCAGGCCGGCGCCGCCGAGGAGGACAGAATGGCCGGTGTGGACGTTCTTGCCAGCGTGATGTCGGGGGCCAATGCGGCCTTCCTCGCCGATCTCTATGCCCGCTGGGCGGAGAATCCCGGCAGCGTCGATCCCTCCTTCGCAGAGCTCTTCGCCGCGCTGAACGACGAGGCGCGCGCCGTGCTGGAAGACGCGACCGGCGCATCCTGGGCGCCGCGCTCCCGCGGCAGGTTCGGCCCGGACCCGGAGCCGCCGCCGGCGCCGAAGAAAGACGCGAAAGCAGCCGCCGCGCCGGCTCCGGCCGTCGATAAGGCCGCCGCGCAGCGCGCGGTGCTCGATTCCATCCGCGCGCTGATGCTGATCCGCAGCTACCGTGTGCGCGGGCATCTCGAAGCGCAGCTCGACCCGCTCGGCCTGCAGAAGCCGGCGCCGCATGCGGAGCTGACGCCGGCGACCTACGGCTTCACCGACGCCGACATGGACCGGCCGATCTTCCTCGATTTCGTGCTCGGCAAGGAATACGCGACGCTCCGCGAGATCCTGAAGATCTGCCGCGCGTCCTATTGCGGCTCGATCGGCGTGGAGTTCATGCACATCCAGGATCCCGGCCAGAAGGCCTGGATCCAGCGCCGGATCGAAGGGGCGCCCTGGAACGGGGCATTCGACAAGGCCGCGAAGAGGAAGATCCTGCAGGAGCTGACCGAGGCCGAGGGCTTCGAGGCCTTCTGCGCCAAGAAATACGCCACCACCAAGCGCTTCGGCCTGGAAGGCGGCG
This sequence comes from Falsiroseomonas sp. HW251, assembly GCF_050563545.1. Lineage (NCBI taxonomy): Bacteria > Pseudomonadati > Pseudomonadota > Alphaproteobacteria > Acetobacterales > Roseomonadaceae > Falsiroseomonas > Falsiroseomonas sp. HW251. The sequence goes on along the minus strand of NZ_JBNXUM010000014.1, from coordinate 132,658 downwards.
AGAGCACCATCCCCGCGATCGAGACGGTGATCGAGGTCGCGGCCGGCCTCGGCGTGAACGAGATCGCGATCGGCATGGCGCATCGCGGGCGCCTCAACGTGCTCGTCAACGTCGTGAAGAAGCCCTTCTCCGCCGTGTTCAGCGAGTTCAAGGGCGGCACCTCCGCGCCGGAGGACGTGCAGGGCTCGGGCGACGTGAAGTACCACCTCGGCACCTCGGCCGACATCGAGATCGCCGGGCGCATGGTGCACCTGTCGCTGCAGCCGAACCCGTCGCATCTGGAAGCCGTCGACCCCGTGGTGATCGGCAAGGTGCGCGCGCGCCAGGACATGGCGGGCGACACCAAGACGCGGCGCAGCGTCATGGGCATCACGCTGCATGGCGACGCCGCCTTCGCCGGCCAGGGCGTGGTGTACGAGACGCTGGCGATGAGCCAGCTCATCGGCTACCGCACCGGCGGCACGATCCACATTGTGACCAACAACCAGATCGGCTTCACCACCGTCCCGCTGCACGCCTATTCCGGCCTGTACTGCACGGACGTCGCGAAGAGCATCCAGGTGCCGATCCTGCACGTCAACGGCGACGACCCCGAGGCCGTGGTGTTCTGCGCCAGGATGTGCGCGGAGTTCCGGATGGAGTTCGGCGCAGACATCGTGCTCGACATCGTGTGCTACCGCCGCCATGGCCACAACGAGACCGACGAACCCGCTTTCACCCAGCCCATCATGTATGGCCGCATCAAGGAGATGCGGACGACCCGCGCCAAATACGCGGAGAAGCTGGCCGCCGAGGGCAGTCTGACGGCCGAGGAATCGAAGGCGATGTACGACGCCTTCAACGCGACGCTGGAGGATGCCTTCCAGGCCGCGTCGTCGTTCAAGCCGAACAAGGCGGACTGGCTGGAAGGCCACTGGTCCGGCCTGAAGGCGGTTGCCGTCGGCGAGGAGGTGGAGAAGCTGCACGAGACCGCCGTCGGCCTCGACACGCTGCGCGAGGTCGGCGCGGCGCTGGCGCGCGTGCCGTCGGACTTCGCGGTGAACCCCAAGATCGCCCGCCAGCTGGAAGCGAAGAAACAGGCGATCGAGACCGGCGAGGGCATCGACTGGGCGACCGGCGAGGCACTGGCCTTCGGCACGCTGCTGCTGGAAGGCCATCGCGTGCGGCTGTCCGGCGAGGACGTGCAGCGCGGCACCTTCAGCCACCGCCACGCCTACCTCGTGGACCAGAACACCCAGGCGGAATACGTGCCGCTCAACAACATCCGCGCGGGCCAGCCTCGCTTCGAGGCCTTCAACAGCCTGCTCAGCGAATTCGGCGTGCTCGGCTTCGAATACGGCTACACCCTGGCCGATCCCCGCACGCTGGTGCTGTGGGAAGCGCAGTTCGGCGACTTCGCCAACGGCGCGCAGGTCATCATCGACCAGTTCATCGCCAGCGCCGAGACGAAGTGGCTCCGCATGTCGGGCCTGGTGATGCTGCTGCCGCATGGCTATGAAGGCCAGGGGCCGGAGCATTCCTCGGCGCGGCTGGAACGCTACCTCCAGCTCTGCGCGGAGCGGAACATGCGCGTCGGCAACCTGACCACGCCGGCGAACTACTTCCACGCGCTGCGCCGCCAGCTGAAGGCGAACTACCGCAAGCCGCTGGTGCTGATGACGCCGAAATCGCTGCTGCGCCACAAGCTCGCGGTCTCCTCGCTGGCTGATTTCGGCCCGGGCAGCGGCTTCCAGTACGTCATCCCCGAAGTCGACGCGATCGCGCCGGACGACCAGATCGCGCGCGTGGTGCTGTGCACGGGCAAGGTCTATTACGACCTGCTGCAGGAACGGCGCGACAAGGGCGTGAAGGACGTCGCCATCGTGCGGCTGGAGCAGATCTATCCCTTCCCGGCGATGAGCCTGGGCAAGGCGCTGGCGCCCTATGTCAACGCCGAGGTCGTATGGTGCCAGGAGGAGCCCGAGAACATGGGCGCCTGGACCTTTGTGGACCGCCGCATCGAGAAGGTGCTGGGCGGGCTGGAGCACAAGGTAAGGCGGCCGCGCTATGTCGGCCGCGAGGAAGCGGCGAGCCCGGCCACCGGCCTCGCGCGCGTCCACCAGCAGCAGCAAGAGACACTGGTGCGCCAGGCCCTGAGGCTGGCCTGACCACGCAAGAGGCAGAACGACGATGACGGAGATCCTGGTTCCCCCACTCGGGGAGAGCGTATCGAGCGCCACGGTGGCGCGCTGGCTGAAGAAGGCCGGCGAGGCGGTGGCAGCGGACGAGCCGCTGGTGGAGCTCGAGACGGACAAGGTCACCGTCGAGGTGAATGCGCCATCGGCCGGCGTGATCGACGCGATCAGCGCCAACGAGGGCGCCGAGGTCGGCCCTGGCGCGGTGCTCGGCACGATCAGCGCCAACGGCGCCGCCAATGGTGGCGCGCCTGCCGGCGCGACCAATGTTGGTGCGCCTGCCGGCGCGACCAATGTTGGCGCGCCTGCCGGCGCGACGCCCCGCCCGGCCTCCGCCGGCACGCCGGCCGCCGCGGCGCCCGTCACCGCAGCGCCGGCCGTCCCGCAGGTCGAGGCGCCGCGCCCGCCGGCCGGCCCCGTCCCGCAGCCCGGCGCCGCCCTGCCGAACGGCCCTGCCGCGACCAAGGCGATGGCGGAGGCCGGTGTGACCGCCGGCCAGGTCGGGCCCGGCACCGGCAAGGACGGCCGCGTCACCAAGGGCGACGTGCTGGCCTTCCTGAGCAAGCCCGCGCCGGCCGGCGCGCCGTCCACGCCCGCCGCCAAGGCGCCCGCCCGCGCGCTGGAGACCGGCGAGGAGCGCGTGAAGATGACGCGCCTGCGCCAGACCATCGCGCGGCGCCTGAAGGAAGCGCAGAACACCGCGGCGATGCTCACCACCTTCAACGAGGTGGACATGGGCGCCGTGATGGCGCTCAGGAACGAATACAAGGACGTTTTCGAGAAGCGGCACGGCGTGAAGCTCGGCTTCATGAGCTTCTTCGTGAAGGCCTGCGTCGCCGCGCTGAAGGAATACCCCGCGGTGAACGCGGAGATCGACGGCGACGAGATCATCTACAAGCACTTCGTGCACATGGGCATCGCGGTCGGCGGCCCGTCCGGCCTGGTCGTCCCGGTGCTGCGGAACGCGGACCAGCTGGGTTTCGCGCAGATCGAGAAGTCGATCGGCGATTTCGGCAAGCGCGCGCGCGACGGCGCCCTGAAGCTGGAGGAGCTGTCCGGCGGCAGCTTCACCATCACCAATGGCGGCATCTATGGGAGCCTGATGTCCACGCCGATCCTGAACCCGCCGCAGTCCGGCATCCTCGGCATGCACAAGATCCAGGAGCGTCCGATGGTGGTGGGCGGCAAGATCGAAGCGCGCCCGATGATGTACATCGCGTTGAGCTACGACCACCGCATCGTGGACGGCAAGGAAGCCGTGAGCTTCCTCGTCCGCGTGAAGGAAGCCATCGAGGACCCGCGCCGGCTCATGCTGGACGTCTGACCCGCTGCCCTCTCCCGCAAGCGAAGGGGCGGGTCAGGGTGGGGGTGCTTCGCAAGAGACCCCTTCAGGAAGGGCGGGCGCACGTCCCGCCCTTTCTTCTTGCGCTTCTCTCGTCCTACGCTTGGCGCATCGCCGCCATTAGCGACGTCCCCGGCATCCTCGTCGGCCACTGGACCGACACGCGCCGCCCCACCGGCTGCACAGCGATCGTCACGTCGGAAGGCGCGCTCGCCGCCGTCGATATCCGCGGCGCCGCGCCTGGCACGCGGGAGACCGACCGATCCCGCGAACCTCGTGGATCGCGTGCACGCTGTGATGTCGTCCGGCGGCAGCGCCTTCAGCCTCGCCGCCGCGCATGACGCGATGCGATGGCTGGAGGAGAACGGCCATGGGTTTCCGGCGGCAGGGCTGGCCGTACCGCTAGTGCCCTCGGCGGTGCTGTTCGATCTGCAGGTCGGCGATGCGCGATTCCGCCCCGACGAGGCCGCTGGCCACGCCGCCTGCGCGGCCGCGACGAACGCGCCGCCTGCCGGCGCCGGAGCCGGCGCCACCGTCGGCAAGCTCTTCGGCATCAGCGTACCGCCGCTGCCGACCGCGTCGGAGCTGGACTGACGCGCCCTCAATCCAGCGGGAGCAGGGCGCGACGCGCGGTCAGCATGACGGTTGCTTCCCTGTCGCGAGGCGCTTCAGCGGCGCCCCATCTCACGCACCATGACTCCGTCGCGGTGGCGGTCCAAAACATTTCACTCGCAAGCCCGCACTTTCCCCTTGCTACGGCCCGCGCGCTTCGCGTAAACGCCGCGCCCTCGCCGGAAATCGTTCCGGCGAGATGATCGTGTGTCCCATGCTGCCGAACGCGCTCCGCGCTGTCGTCGCCTGCGGGCCGGCCGGGTTGAATCCCGGACGGAACGCGGGCGCGCGACCTGGCAGCATGCTTGGCAAAGCCAGGCGACAAGCAGCCTTCCGCTGACACACCGCGGCGCCGTAGCGCCGCCTTTCCACGACTGCCGAAAACCAGGAGTACATCCGATGCGTCCCTCCGACCCGCTGGAGGCGCGTGCGCGCGAACTGGCCGTCACGGCCGGCGTCGATCCCGATACGCGCATCCCGAACCCCGCCAAGCCCGGCAAGACCATGCCGGCCTGGACCGGCTTCCGCGACGCCGCGCGCGCCGAGAAGCAGGTCGCCGACGCCGCGCGCGCCGGCGCTGTCCTCGCCGAGCAGGCCGAGGGCTATCGCGACGCGCCGCTGACGATCTTCGGCTCGCATGAGCCCGGGACCATCGCGCAGATGAAGAACTGCATGAAGGTCGGCGCGGTGGTCGGCGCGACGCTCTGCGCGGACGGGCATCTCGGCTACGCGCAGCCCGTCGGCGGCGTGATCGCGTATGAGGGCCAGATCAGTGTCAGCGGCGTCGGCTTCGACATCGGCTGCGGCAACATGGCCGTGCGCCTCGACACGCAGTACGCCGATGTGGCGCCGCGCACGAACGAGATCCTCGGCGACATTCGCCGCGCGGTCTCCTTCGGCGTCGGCCGCGTGAACGAGGAACGCGCCGAGCATGCGCTGTTCGACGACGCGGAAGCCTGGGCGGCGTCCGGCATGGAGGACTACCGGAAGAAGGCGGCCGCGCAGCTCGGGACCGTCGGCTCCGGCAACCACTATGTCGACCTGTTCGAGGACGAGGCCGGCTTCGTCTGGATCGGCGTGCATTTCGGATCGCGCGGCCTGGGCCACACCAGCGCCACGCGATACCTGAAGCATGCCGGCGGCAAGGACGGGATGCATGTCCCGCCCGCCGTGCTGGACGAGGTGTCGGAGCTCGGGCAGCGCTATCTCGCGGCAATGGCGCTCGCGGGCCGCTACGCCTATGCCGGGCGCGAATGGGTGGTGGAGCGCGTGCGCGCGATCATCGGTGGCGCGATCACCGATGCCGTGCACAACCACCACAACTACGCCTGGAAGGAGCGTCACGGCGACCGCGATCTCTGGGTCGTGCGGAAGGGCGCGACGCCGGCCTTCCCCGGCCAGCGCGGCTTCGTCGGCGGCTCCATGGGCGACCACGCCGTCATCCTGGAGGGGGTGGAGAACGAGGCGTCGCGCGCGTCGCTCTACTCCACCGTCCACGGCGCCGGCCGCGTCACCAGCCGCAAGGAAGCGCATCGCCGCTTCTCGCGCGAGCAGATGGAGACCTGGCTGCGCGAGCACGGCGTGACGCTGTCGGGCGGCGATCTCGACGAGAGCCCGATGGCCTATCGTCGTCTGCCCGACGTGCTGACGGCGCATGACGGCACGATCCGCGTGCTGCATCGCCTCCGCCCCTTCGCGGTGGCGATGGCGGGACCGGGCGAGTTCGATCCCTTCAAGGATTGAATGACGGCGGGGGAGGGCGGAACTGGCCCTCCCCCGCATCCTTCCGCTATCCTGCGCCGAAACGAGGATTGGAGGACACGTCCATGCGCCTGCTGCGCCGCGCAGCCCTGCTGTTGCCGCTCCTGATCGCCGCCGCGGCGAACGCCCAGACCAACTGGCCCGCTCCGCGCGAAGGCAGCTGGACCGCCACGGGCTTCCGCTTCCACACCGGCGAGGTCATGGATGTTCGCCAGGGCTATGTCACGCTCGGCGATCCCGCGAACCCCGCGGTGCTGATCCTGCACGGCACCTACGGCAACGCCCGCGGCATGCTGACGCCGATCTTCGCCGGCGAGCTCTTCGGGCCGGGCCAGCCGCTCGACGCGACGCGCTTCTTCATCGTCATCCCCGATGCGCTCGGCACCGGCAATTCGTCGAAGCCGTCGGACGGAATGCGCGCGTCCTTCCCGCGCTACAACTACGACGACATGGTCGCCGCCCAGCAGAGGCTGGTGACGGAGGGTCTCGGAATCCGCAGGCTGCGGCTGATCGTCGGCAACTCCATGGGCGGGATGATGGCCTGGACCTGGGCCACCAACTTCCCCGACATGATGGACGCGATCGTGCCAATGGCGTCCCAGCCCACCGCGATGTCGGCGCGCAACTGGATGCTGCGCCGGCTGATGATCGAAACGGTGCGCAACGACCCCGCCTATAGCGGCGGCAACTACACGGCCCAGCCACCGAACCTGCGGCTCGCCAACGTCTTCTACGGCACGGCGACGAATGGCGGCACGCTCAATATCAGCACCGGCGCGCAGACCCGCGCGGCCGCGGACCGCATCGTGGACCAGCGGCTCGCCGCCGCGCCGCCCGGCGATGCCAACGACTTCATCTGGCAATGGGATGCCAGCCGCGACTACGACCCCGAGCCGAAGCTGGACCGCATCCGCGCGCGCGTGCTGGCGATCAACTCGGCCGACGACGAGCGCAACCCGCCCGAGACAGGCCTGACGGAGCGCGCCATGGCGCGCATCCCGAACGCGCGCCTGGTGGTGATCCCGGCGAGCGCCGAGACGCTCGGCCACGGCACCACCGGCAGCGCACGCTTCTGGCGTGACGAGCTGACCGCCTTCCTCAGGACGCTGCCGCAGTAGGGCTTACAGGCTCCGTCCGTAGAGCGCGCCGACGAGGTCGCTGTCGGGCGCGCCCGGCTTGCGCGTCTTCACGCGCACCGGGCAGGACGGCGCCAGGCCGGCCGGCGCCGTCCGCACCGCGCTCGGCGGCACGCCGAAGGCGCGGCGGAAGGCGCGGGCGAAGACCGACGGGTCGGGAAAGCCGTGCACGACCGCGATCTCCGACACGCCGCGATCGGCCTGGCGGGGGTCGCGCAGCGCAGCATGGGCGAAGGACAACCGCACATCCTGGATGTGCCGCGCCACGCCACCCTCGGCGTCGAACAGGCGGTACAGCGTGGACCGCGACAGGCCGGTCAGCGCCGACAGCCGCGCCGGCGACAGCCGCGCCGAGGCCAGGTTCTGGCGGATCGCCTGGCGCACCCGTTCCTTCCGCAGATCCTCTGCTTCCGCGGCACCGCGCGGCAGGCCGGTCAGCAGGCAGGCCGCGACCATGGCGCGCGCCGCCTCGGCCAGCGTTGGCAGGTCGGCCTCGCTCGCGCGGTCGAGTTCCGCCGGCAGCGAGAGCAGCATCTGCGCCAGCAGCCCCGCGCCCGGGCCGCGCAGCGGCCCCCGCGGCAGGGCCGAGAGCCCCGCGGAAAGCTGCGGGTTGTGGTCGCGCGGGATGGTCAGCGACACCCACTCCGCCCCCTCCCAGTCCGTCGTCCAGGTCTCGTGCATCGAGAACAGGATCGGCTCGCAGGGGCCGACCACGGCGGAGAAGCTGGGATGCCGGACATGGCTGCGGCCCTGGCGCAGAACGCGGATGGCCCAGTGGTCCAGCCCGTCCCGCCGCGCCTGGGCGCCCTCCCGCTCGAAGCGGGAATCCGGCACGCGGTTGGCGCTCAACGTCATGCCTTCCAGCCGCCAGTGGCGGCCAAGCACCAGCACCGGATCCTCGGCGGGCCGGGCGAGGCGCAGAGTGTTCAGCGCCCCGAAGGCCGCGAGCCAGGCATCCATCCGCTGCTTCTGGGGCAGCGGAGCGGTGTCGAAGGTGACGGGGACGACGGGTCGCGTGGGATCTGCGTTGCCCATGCGTTGTCTCCTCTTGCGCGGCGTCCGGCACGCCGCGATCCCCGGCGGGATAGCCAGGGATCCGTGCGACACCAAACCGAACCGGCCGCAAGGCCCGGTATTCCTGGTTTTCGGAGTTTTTTTGTCGCGGTGCCCACCATGCCGTTCCGGCCGCGCGGAAAGCAAGGACGGCGTATGCCTCGCGTTTTCGTGAAGAGGTGGGCGGGGCGAGAGGTATGCCCGGCGTGGCGGCGGGCTTCAGTTCAGCCGGTGCCGCAGTTCCTCCAGCAGCCCGCGCACGCGGCCGGCCTGCGGACCATCCGGCGACAGCTGCAGGAAGCGCTCCAGGCTGAGGATCGCCGCGGTCACATGGCCCAGGCGCTGATGCATCAGCCCGGCTTCGCGCCACAGCGGCGCGGCATCGGGCGCGAGCCGCAGCATGTCCTCGGTGCAGGCGACGGCGCCCGTCAGGTCGCCTTCGCGAAGCCGCCGCACCTTGATGTTGTTCTGCAGGCGCAGCAGGACCGCGCGCTTGCCCATCGGCGCCAGCGTGTCGCGGCCGAGCTCCGCGCTCTCGCCGGCGAAGGTCTTGAGCAGGCGGCGCAGGTCCTTCGCCTCCAGCGCGCGGCCTTCGCCGAAGACATCCACCACGACCTGGCCGCGGCCGGACAGCGCCACCAGGAAATGGCCGGGAAAGTCCACGCCATGCGCTTCCCAACCCGCGGCCTCGGCAGCGTGCAGCCAGAGGATGCCGAGCGCGACGGGCAGGCCGCGCCGGCGTTCGATCACCTTCAGCAGGTTTGCATTCGACGGATCGTCGTAGCTCTCGGTGTCGCCGGCATAGCCGAACTCGCCATGCAGCAGCTCGGCCAGTGTGGCGCGGCGGCGCGCGAGGTCGCCGGCATCGGCCTGCGCGTCGGCGCTGGCGAGTTCGACCGCGGCGCGCGCGAGGTCCGAGAGGTGCTGCTGCGCGGCCTGCCAGTCCGCCACGGGCTGGTCCACGCGCGCGAACTGCAGCGCGACGGCGGCGATGTCGAGCTCCGCGTCGGGCAGCCGCCCGGCGGCTTCCAGCGCGGCGCGGGCTTCCTGCTGCGGCGTCGTCATCGCGGCTGGGTCGCGCGGATGCGGGGCGCGGTCAAGCGCGGCGGCGCTTCAACCCTCGGCGCGCGGCACCATTCGCCCGATGCGGCGCCCGCCGAAGATGTGGACGTGGAAATGCGGCACCTCCTGCCCGCCATCCTCGCCCATGTTGGAGAGGATGCGGTAGCCGCCTGACTCGAGCCCGAGGTCGCGCGCCACCTTGCCGACCGCGCGCCAGAAGCCCGCGATCTCGGCATCGCTGGCCTTGGCGCTGAAATCGGCGTGGGAGACGTAGGCGCCCTTCGGGATCACCAGGACATGCACCGGGGCCTGCGGATTGATGTCGTGGAAGGCCACGGCGAAGGCGTCGTCATGGATCCGCTTCGACGGGATCTCGCCCCGCAGGATCTTCGCGAAGACATTGGTGGGATCGTAGGGCGGCAGGCCGGTGATGCGCATGGCGGCGCTCCTTCTACGGCAGCTTGGTCGTCTGCGCGGCGCGGATGATGCCCTTCGGCCGCGCGGCCTTCTCCGCGATGCCGGAGATGCCCTGCCGGCGCGCGAGCTCGGACCAGACCTCCTCCGGCCTGATCCCCGCATCCACCCAGACGACGACCAGGTGATAGAGCAGGTCGGCGCTTTCCAGCATCGTGGCGGTGCGGTTGCCCAGCGTCGCCTCGATCACGCATTCCACGGCCTCCTCGCCGAGCTTCTGCGCGACCTTGGGCGTGCCGCGTGCGAGCAGGCGCGCGGAGTGCGAATGCTCGACATCGCCGGAGTGGCGGCGCGCCTCCACTGTGCGCCACAGCGCATCGAGGATGGATGCGTCGGCGGCCGGCGCGGCGAAGGGCGTCAGCGCGGTGGCCGCGGGATCGACGCGCGGCCGTACCGGCACCGCGGGCAGGACAGGCGGGATCGGCAGCGCGACCGCCATCTTGCGCGCCTTCTTCTTCGCCTTCTTCGGCGCTGCCTTCCGGGCCTTCGCCTTGCTCCTGGCCGTCGGCTCCGCCGAGGGGATCTTCTTCGGCTTCGCCTTGGGCTTCTTCACGGGCTTGGCCATCTAGGGGGCCTCCGACACCGGGCGGACCGGCAGTCCCGCCTGTTCCAGCGCCGCCTTGGCCTCGGCGATCCGCATCTCGCCGTAGTGGAACACGCTGGCGGCCAGCAGGCCGGTCGCACCGGCCCTGGCACCATCCACGAAATGCGCGGCGTTGCCGACGCCACCCGAGGCGACGATCGGCAGCCGCACCGCGGCACGCACCGCGCGCAGCAGATCGAGGTCGAAGCCCTGCTTCGTGCCGTCGCGGTCCATCGAGGTCAGCAGGATCTCGCCGGCGCCGCGCCGCTCGGCCTGCCTGGCCCATTCCACGGCGTCGATGCCGGTGCCCCGGCGGCCGCCATGGGTGAAGACCTCCCAGTGGTCGCCGCTGCGGCGCGCGTCGATCGCGACCACGATGGCCTGGCTGCCGAAGGCCTCGGCGCCGCAGGTGACCAGCGCGGGGTCGGCGACGGCGGCGGAGTTGACGGAGACCTTGTCGGCGCCGGCCAGCAGCAGGTTCCGCATGTCCTCCACGCTGCGCACGCCGCCGCCGACGGTCAGCGGAATGAACACTTCGGCGGCCGTGCGCGAGACCACGTCGAGCATGGTGTCGCGGCCTTCGTGGGACGCCGTGATGTCGAGGAAGGTCACCTCGTCCGCGCCTTCCCGGTCATAGGCGCGCGCCTGCTCCACCGGGTCGCCGGCGTCGCGCAGCGAGACGAAATTGACCCCCTTCACGACCCGGCCGTCCTTGACGTCCAGGCAGGGGATGACGCGCAGGGCCAGCACCGGCGTGCTCCGGGGCGGAGGGTCCGTCGTGGACCTACATCCGGGTTGCGGGAATACCCGCCCTTTGCGCCGGGCCTGCGCGCCGGTCAAGCGGTTCCGGCGCGCGCGGGCGCCGGTCCTTCATCCCAGGAAGGGGGCGGCCGGAACGGGGCCGCCCCGGGGCAGCGGTCAGCCCGGCGCCTGCAGCGCGCGCGCCATGGCGAGGTGCCGGCTGATCTCCGGCGCGTATTTCTGCGCGAAGGCCTGCAGCGAGGGCACGCCGCCGCTGCGGGCATAGGTTTCGTAGAGTTCCACCGCCTCCTCATGCGCCTGGACCTGCATCTGGACATAGAGCCGGTTCAGCCGGTCCACATCCTCGGCGCGGCGCAGCGCCTCCAGCATGTCGCCATGCCGCTCGTCGAGCGCGGTGGACAGCCGCGTCACCGCCTCCGGGATGGCCTTGAGCTCGGATGATGACTGGGTGTGCGCCTGCACCATGTGCTCGGCGAAGGCGCGGATCTGCGGGTGCTGGCTGCGCGCCAGCAACAGGTTCGACGAGGTGATCTCGAAATTGTCGGAGATGGTGGCCATTTCGACGAAGGTGCCGGCGCCGACGGTGCCGGTCAGCCGCTCCAGCAGGGTCTGCGCGAGGGCGGGCGTGGCGAGGCTGGTGCCGAGAGCGGCAAGGACGGCGCGACGGCGCATGGCGTGTCTCCGGCGTTTGGGGGTCGCCGTGGAACGGGGCTCGGCGCCGCGGGTTGCCTTCAGCCCCGGCGGAACCAGCCGCGGACGTGTTCCATGCCGGCGCGGAAGCGGGCGAGCAGGCGCGCTTCCATCCCCTCCACCTTCGCGACGGCGCCGGGCCAGCGGCCCTCGATCCAGCCCATGCCTCGATGCGCCCAGACGTACTGGTGGCGCAGGATGAAGACGCCGAGTGCCAGGAACAGGAATCCCTGCAGGAAGGGCAGCACCAGGCCGAGGACGCCGAGGCCCAGCATGCCGATACCGGCCGCCTTGCGCGGCGCCGAAGGTCGGAACTCCATCATGGCGCGCGAGATGGTCCGCGCGCTGGCGCGCTTCAACCGTCGTTGCGATACCAATCGTTGCGCGTCGGCGGCAGGCCGGACGGGCCGCGCGCGCGCTTCGTCGCGAGCGTCTGGAAGATGCCGACGGTGCCGCGCTCGAAGGCAAGCGCGCAGCCCGCGAGATAGAGCAGCCAGATCTCCGTCTTCGCCAGGCCCACTTCCTTCACCGCTTCCTCGCGTCGCGCGAACAACCGGTCCGTCCAGGCGCGGCAGGTGCGGCCGTAATGCTCGCGCAGCCCCTCGCAGTCGTGGATCTCGAAGCCGTTGCGCTCCATCGCGTCATGCGTGCCGCCGATGTGGTCGAGCTCCCCGCCGGGGAAGATGTATTTCACCAGCGCATCGAACTCCGGCCGCTTCCTGCGGAACTCCTTCTCGTTCTTCTTCATCGGCCGCGCGATGGCGTGGTGGAGATAGGCGCCGCGCGGCCGCAGGCGGTCCTTGATGCCCCTGAAGTAGCCCTCGCGGTTGTCGAGTCCGACCGCCTCGTACATGCCGATCGAGCTCACCTTGTCGAAGGGCGGGACGTCGAGGTCCCGAAAGTCCTTCAGCAGGATCGTCACGCGGTCCTCGAGGCCGAGGCGCTTCACCTTCTCGACGGCGTAGGCGTACTGCTCCTCGGCCAGCGTCACGCCGGTGGCGTGCACGCCGTAGTGGGTCGCGGCGTGGATCACCATGCCGCCCCAGCCGCAGCCGATGTCGAGAAGTCGCTCGCCCTGCTGCAGCCGCAGCTTGCGGCAGACGAGGTCGAGCTTGGCGATCTGGGCCTGCTCCAGCGTCGTCTCGGCGGTCGGCCAGTAGGCGCAGGTGTAGACCATCTCGGGGTCGAGGAAGAGCGCGTAGAAGGCGTTCGACAGATCGTAGTGGAAATGCATCAGCGCCTTGTCGTCGCGCCCCTTGCCGTACGCCGCGGCGTCCCCGGGGCCGGTCCAGGCATGGTTGGTCTTCGCCGAGCCCTGGCCGAAGAGGAAGGGCAGCAGCGCGCGCGCCGCCAGCGCCTTGTCCACCTTCTTGATGAGTCCGCGCCGGCCGCCTTCCGCCCGCGCCGCGAGGTCGAGCAGCGTCCCGCCCTCGATCGCGAGATCGCCGGTGGCGAAGCCTTCCGCGATCGTGTCGATCCTCGGCTTCCACACCAGGCGCGTCAGCATCGCAGGGGAGCGGATGGCGAAAGCCAGGTCATTGCGCGCTTCCGGGCCCATCGGCACCTCGGAGCCGTCCCAGAGCCGGAGCACGAAATCGGCCTTCACGAGCGCCGCGACATGCTCGGCGAGGCGGCGGATGGCGGCGGTGCGCTTGTCGGTCATGCTTCCTCGGTTGCTCGCGCAGCCGGCGCGGAAGCCGGCAGCTTGGCATGCCGGGCGATACAGGGCCCCGGGCGGCAAGCCAAGGCCATGGCGACCCCCCGCGCTGGCGAACGGAAATTGCTTCCATCGTCGCGCGGCGCGGTGGAACATGCCGCACGGCTGCCTGAAGGGAAGCGCCGTGGCGCAAGCGAACGCCGTCCAGCCCGAGCGGAGCGTGCCGGCGGAGGCAGGCGCGACGCCATCCGGCTTGACGAGCGAGCGCGCGATGGCGCGCCTGCAGTTCGCCCGGCAGGTGCTGGTGAGCGCCTTCTTCCTCCTGCTGACTCTCTCGATCGGCGTCGCGCTCTGGCGCGAGGTGCGCAACGAAGCCATCGAGATCGTGCGCGTGGACGTTCCGGCGCGCCTGGTCGATGACGGACACGCCCCGGCGGTGGTGGCGCGCCGGCTCGTGGACCACATGCAGCACGCCGCCGCGCCGGCCGAGCGCCAGCGCATGTTGCGGCGGTCGACGGAGCTCGCCGGCGAGCAGCCGGACCTCGCGGTGCCGATCGCGGGCCTGTCGCTGAAGGCGCTCGCCTCGCTGCTGCGCGAGGCCCTCGACGTCCGGCGCACACAGGTGAGCGGGGAGATCGTCGTCGCTGGCGACCGTCTTGCGATCAGGCTGCGCGTCAGCGGTCATGGCGAGGTCGCGAACATCGGCGGCTTCGGCGCGGGCGACGTCGACGGGCTGCTCGCCGCCGCGGCGCCCGAGGTTTGGCGCGCGCTGCAGCCCCAGGTCTATGCCTGGCACGTCGCCACGACACTGCGAGATCAGGAAGCGGTGCGCCGGCAGCTCGGCGCTCTGCGCAACCGGAGGGACCTCGACCAGGCGACGCTCGACACGGTCGAGTACCTGATCGGCCAGTCGCTGCTCGGCGACAACGACGTGGACGGCGCGATGGCGATCTTCGGGCGGCTGACGCAGGAGCGGCCGCGCTTCGCATCGGGCTGGTACGGGCTGGCGGCAGCGCTCGAGCAGACCGGGCGCGACTTCGACGCGCTCGCGCCGCTCCGGCGCGCCGCCTCGCTCGACCCGGATTCCGCGTTCAGCCGGGGCACGCTCGGGCGCGTGCTGTTCAACCTCGGCCGGTCCGAGGAGGCGCTGGCGGAGCTGCGTGCCGCGCTGCGCCTCGACCCGACCTACGCGCTGGCGCGCAACTTCGAGGTCCTGAGCCTCGTCGCGCTCAACCGCGGCACGGAGGCGCTGGAGGTCGCGACGCGCTATCGGCTGGAGCGGCCGGACCTGGCGGATACGCATGTCTGGTACGGTCACGGACTGCGTGCCGTAAACCGCACGGAAGACGCGCTGGCGGCCTACCGTCGCGCCGCCGAGATTCCCAATCGCGACTACACGGAGCCGCCCCTTCCGCTCATGTGGACCGGGCGCACCCTGCTCATCGGCGGGCGCCCGGAGGAGGCGCTCGAGACCGTCGATCGGGCGCTGCTGCTCGATTCGTCGCCCTATATCCGAGGCGTCGTGCTGGGCTCGCGCGCCCTGATCCTCGTCGCGCTGGGTCGTGGCGACGATGCGCTGGCCACGATGGACGAGGCGCTGCGCATGCGGCCGTATGGCGCACAGAACTGGAACTTCCGCGCGATGGTCCTGCAGAGGCTCGGGCGGGTCGAGGAAGCGGAGATCGCCCGGCGTCGGGCGGCGGAATACTCGCCTTCCCGGCCGGATGTCGTCTCCAGCAGCGGGGCGCCTGGGCGGAACTGAGGGTGCTCGGTCGCCGGCCCGGCCGCCGGCGCCTGAGGGTCAGATATGAATCGGCCGGCCGTCCACGGCCAGCGCGGCTTCCTTCACCGCCTCGTTCAGCGAGGGATGCGCGTGGCACGTCCGCGCAACGTCCTCGGCGCTCGCGCCGAATTCCATCGCGATGGCGATTTCCGCGATCAGCGTGCCGGCGTCCGGGCCCAGGATATGCGCGCCCAGCACGCGGTCGGTCTGCCTGTCCGCCAGGATCTTCACGAAGCCGTCCATGTCGCCCATCGCGCGCGCGCGCCCGTTCGCGGTGAAGGGAAACTTGCCGACCTTGTAGGCGACGCCGGCGGCCTTCAGCTCCTCCTCGGTCTTGCCGATGCTCGCGACCTCGGGCCAGGTGTAGACCACGCCCGGGATCGCATCGTAGTTGATGTGCGGCTTCTGGCCCGCGAGGTGCTCGGCCAACGCGACGCCTTCCTCCTCCGCCTTGTGGGCCAGCATCGCGCCCGCGATGACATCGCCGATCGCCCAGATGCCGGGGACATTGGTCGCGAAGTGCTCGTCGGTCTTCACACGGCCCCGCTCGTCCAGGGCGACGCCAACCTCCTTCAGGCCGAGCTTGTCGGTGTAGGCGCGCCGCCCGATTGCGAGCAGGACGACATCGGCCTTGATCTCCTCCGCCGCGCCGCCTCCGACGGGCTCGACCGACAGGGTGATGCCGGACGCGTCCTTCTTGGCGCCCGTCACCTTGCTCTTGAGCCGGAACTTAATGCCCTGCTTGCCGAGGATGCGCTCGAACTGCTTGCCGATCTCCGCGTCCATGCCGGGCAACAGACGGTCGAGGAACTCCACCACCGTCACCTCGGCGCCGAGGCGGCGCCACACCGACCCCAGCTCCAGCCCGATCACGCCGCCGCCGATGACGACCAGGTGGCCCGGGACCTTGTCGAGCTCCAGCGCGCCGGTGGAGGTGACGATCTGCTTCTCATCGACCTCGACGCCGGGCAGCGGCGTGGATTCCGAGCCCGTGGCGATGACGATGTGCTTCGTGTCGTAGGTGGTGCCGGCGACCTCAACCTTGCCGGGTGAATCTTGTCCTGCGCCGCCGGGGGCGGCGACGACGCGGCCTTCGCCCTTGAGCCAGGTCACCTTGTTCTTCTTGAACAGGAACTCGATGCCCTTGACGTTGGCCGACACGACCTCGCCCTTGCGGGCCTGCATGCGGGCGAGATCCAGCGACACGCTGCCGACCTTCACCCCGTGGTCGGCGAGCTTGTGCATCGCCTCCTCGAAGTGCTCCGACGAATGCAGCAGGGCCTTGGACGGGATGCAGCCGATGTTCAGGCAGGTGCCGCCCAGCGTCGCGCGCTTCTCGACGCAGGCGACCTTGAGGCCAAGCTGCGCGGCGCGGATCGCGCAGACATAGCCGCCGGGACCGGCGCCGATCACGATGACGTCGAAGCTGTTGGCCATGGTATGGCTGCCTTCCGGGTTTCTTTTCGCGGGCCGGACCATACGCAGGGACGGCCCGGGTTCAAGCCATGTCGGGGGCTGCGGGGCCGGATTGACCGCCCGCTCCCTCATGGCTGGCATGCGGAACGACGCGGGAGGGGCGATGGACGCGGTCTCGATCCAGGACGAACCGGCGCTGCGCCTTGCGGCGATGGCCCACCAGGGCCCCTACACCGGCATCGGCGCCGTGTTCGAGCACCTGATGGCGTGGGGCGTCGGCCGCGGCCTGGTCGGGCCGGAAACGCGCTTCATCGGCCTGTTCCTGGACGACCCGGCAAACGTGCCGGCGGAGCGCCTGCGCTCCAACGCCTGCATGACGGTGCCGGAGGGCGTTGCCACGCGCGGTGAGGGCGTGCGGGTGATCTTCCCGCGGGCGCAGCGCTTGGCGGTGACGCTGTTCCGGGGCCCCTATGCCGAGCTGCCCGCGGCCTATGACCGCATCCGGACCTGGATGGCGGCGCAGGGCCTGGAGGCGGACCGCTTCGAGCCCTGCCGCGAGGAATACCTGAACGATTGCCGCGCCCTGCCGCCGGCGGAATGGCTCACGCGGGTGATGGTGCCGCTGAAGGGCTGACCCCGACTTCCGCAAGCACGAGCTACGAAGCTCGACTGCTGGGATAGGCGGTCGCGGATCCTGCGCCACCGCTCCCTCTCCCGCGAAGCGGGGGAGGGTCGGGGTGGGGGGAAGCCGCCTCCCGCCGCTACTGGATCCGGATGTTCCGCGCCCTAATGAGCTCGCCCCAGCGCGCGACCTCGAAGCGAAGGTATTCCGGCCACTCCGCGCGCGGGCGGATATTCGGCTCGACGCCGAGCGCGGCCAGGCGCTCCTTCAGCTCCGGCGCCTCGCTCGCGGTGGCGACGGCGCGGTTCAGCTTTTCCAGGATGGCGTCCGGCGTGCCGGCCGGCGCCAGCAGCGCCAGGTCCTCGCGCACCAGCACGCCGGGGAAGCCGGCCTCGACGAAGGTCTGCGCGTTCGGCAGCAGCGACGCGCGCTGCTGCGAGCAGACGCCGAGCGCCCGCAGCTCGCCCGAGGCGACGAAGCCCATGATCGCGGAGGAGGGCACGAAGAGCATCCCGGCCTCGCCGGCGATCACCGCCTGGATCGCGGCGGGCGTGCCGCGATAGGCGACGTCGTTCACCTCGATCCGCGCTTCCTGGAAGAAGAGCTCGGCGGCGAGATGGCCGGACGAGCCGGTGCCGGGATTGCCGAAGATCTCGCGGCCCGGGTTGCGTCGCGCGAGCTCGACATACTCCTGGATGGTCCGCGCGGGGTGGTTGCGGCCGACCAGCATCACCATCGGCATGGACGCGACCATGCCGGCGGAGGCGAAGGCGCGTTCGTTGTCGTAGGGCACCTGCATCAGGTTCGGCGCCATGGCGTAGGAGCTGATCGTCGTCAGCAGCAGCGTGTAGCCGTCCGGCCGCGACCGCGCGACCGATGCCGCGCCGATCGTGCCGGAGGCGCCGAAGCGGTTGTCCACCGCGAAGGACCGGCCGAGATCCTGGCCGATGCGCTGCATCACCAGCCGCGTATAGGCGTCGGTCGAGCCGCCCGCGCCGAAGGGCACGACGACGGTGACGGGGCGCGAGGGATAGTCGTCCTGCGCGCGGGCGGGGTTGGCGGCGATGGCCGCGCCGGCGCCAAGCGCGCCGAGCATGGTGCGACGGTTGATCATGGTCTTCCTGGGCTCCCTCCGGTTGGCCTTGGTGAGTTTGGTCATGGGTGCAGCAGCCGGTCGGCGGCTTCGCCCACGCGCAGCGCCACGGCCTCGGCGCCGAGAGCGCGGGCCATCGCCTCCATCGGCACCTCGAGCGCGATGGGGATGCCTGGCGGCAGGGCGTCCAGCACACCCTTGATCTCGATGCCGCCCTCGCCGGGCGGCAGGCGCTCGGCGCGGGCGTGGTGGAGCAGGCCCTCGGTCGTGGCCGGGCGTTCGGCCGGCGCGTCGCAGACATGCGCCATGGGGAAGCGCGCGGGATCGATCGCGGCGATCTGCGCGGGCGTACCGAGCGAGCGGTCGAAATGCAGCGTGTCCACCAGGATGCCGCCATTGCCGCGGCCCGCTTCCTCCACGATCGCGGCCGCGCCGGGGAGGTCGCGCACGGCGGCATAGGGGAAGAACTCCAGCAGCGCGGCCATGCCGTAGCGGGCGGCAAGATCGCAGAGTGCGCCGAAGCCGTCGGCGAGCCTTGCCCGGTCGGGATCGTAGGGCGCGGCGATGACGAAGCGCGCGCCGAGCGCCGCACCCGTGGCCACGAAGGAGTCGAGCGCCGCGACGTCGAGATCGGGGGTGATGCGCACGAACTCGATGTCGAGGACCGAGAGCCCGGTTTCGGCCAGGGCGCGCCTGGTCTCGCGCAGCGCCGCGGGATCGTCCTGCAGGGGGTGGCCCGGGCTGTCCGGCGTGACGCGCAGCAACCGCAGCCCGACCGAGCGATAGCCCGTGCGCGCCGCGACGCGGACCAGCTCGGGCGGCGGCAGCGACAGTGCCGTCAGGTGTGCGAGCGAGAAGCCGGTCATGCCGCGGGCGCCTGCGCGGAGAGCGCGTCCACATAGACCACGCGGGTGCGGTCGATGTGGCCGGACAGGATCGCCAGCATCGCCTCGATCCGGCCGCCGGCGAAGCACGCCACCATTTCGCGGTGTTCCGCGAAGGATTGCGCGCGGCGTTCCACGACATGCGCAGTCAGGTGGATGCGCAGCGCCGCGACCTTCGCGCCGGCGAGCTGGTAGGCCTGCTGCAGATACGCATTGCCGCAATGGTCGAGGAAGCTGCGGTGGAAGCGCGTATCGGCGCGGCCATAGGCCACCGCATCGCCTTTCAGCACCGCCTTCATCGCGGCCAGGCTTTCCTCCATCGCCGCCAGCGCCGCGTCGCGCGCGCGGGCATGCGAAAGGCGGATGCCCTCGGCTTCCAGCAGGAAGCGGTATTCGCAGAGCGCCGCCGCGTCCTGCGCGGTCGGGCGGAAGACGTAGCTGCCCTTCTTGCTGACCACGCTGACCAGGCCGCTCGCCTGCAGGATCGCCAGCGCGTCGCGCACCGGCGTGCGGCTGACGCCGATCGCGCGGGCCAGCGTCTCCTCCGGGATCGCCTCGCCCAGGCCGAACTCGCCGTCCACGATCGCCTGCTCCAGGCGCTCGATCACCATCTCGGTCAGCGACCGCGGCGCGGCGATGCGGAGATCCGGCATCAGTCCGGCAGCACCTTGCCGGGATTGAGGATGCCGAGCGGATCGAGCGCCGCCTTGATTGCGCGCATCGGCGCCAGCGCCGCGCCGTGTTCCTTGACCAGGAACTTGCGCTTGCCCGTGCCGACCCCGTGCTCCCCGGTGCAGGTGCCTTCCAGGGCGATGGCACGTTCCACCAGGCGCTCGTTGAAGGCCTCGGCGACGCCGAGCTCCGCGGGATCGTCGGGATGGATCAGCAGCCCCATGTGGAAATTGCCGTCGCCGACATGCCCGACCATCGACGTCATCACCGGCAGATCGGCGCGTTCGCGGTCCGCCCAGCGCACGAGCTCCGTCAGCTGCGACAGCGGCACGCAGACATCCGTGCTCCAGAGCTTGCGGCCGGGGCTGAGGCCGAGCACGGCGTAGTGCACGTTGTGCCGGGCATGCCAGAGGCGGTTCAGCGCCTCATGCCCGGTCGCGCGCTCGAAGCCGGTGCCGCCATGGCCGTCGGCGATCTCCTGTGCCAGCGCGGCCTGCTCCTCCACGCCGGCGGCGGAGCCGTGGAACTCCAGGAACAGCGTCGGCGCCTCCGCCATCGCGGTCTTCGAGTATCGGTTGATCGCGCGCATCGTCATGTCGTCCAGCATCTCCGCCCGCGCCACGGGGTTGCCGGCCTGCACGATGTCGGTGACGGTCGCGACCGCCGACGCCACGTCCGGGAAGTGGCAGATCGCGGCGGATACCGCCTCCGGCACGCCGTAGAGGCGCAGAGTCACTTCGGTGATGATGCCGAGCGTGCCCTCCGACCCCACCAGCAGCCGCGTCAGGTCATACCCCGCGGACGACTTGCGCGCCCGGCTGCCCGTGCGGATCACGCTGCCATCCGCCATCACGGCAGTCAGCGCGATCACGTTCTCCCGCATCGTGCCGTAGCGCACGGCATTGGTGCCCGACGCCCGCGTCGCCGCCATGCCGCCCAGCGTGCACTCCGCGCCGGGATCGACGGGGAAGAACAGCCCCTGGTCTCGCAGCCAGGCGTTCAGCTGCTGGCGCGTCACGCCGGCCTCGACCGTCGCATCGAGGTCGCCCGGCCGCACCGCGACGATGCGGTTCATGCCGGAGAGGTCGAGCGAGATGCCGCCCGCGACAGCGAGCACATGGCCTTCCAGCGAGGTGCCGGCGCCGAAGGGGATCACCGGCACGCGATGCGCCGCGCAGAGCGTCACGATGCGTGCGACCTCCTCCGTCGCCGTGGCGCGGCAGACAGCCTGGGGCGGGCAGGTCGGGTGGTATGATTCGCCGCGGCCATGCTGCTCGAGATCGGCGGATCGGCGGGAGAAGCGCTCGCCGAGCAGCGCGGATAGCGCGGCGACCAGCGCCGCCGGCAGGTCCGCGGGCGGGCGCGAGATGGCGTTCATGGCGGGCCTGGCTCTTCCTCTGTCGAGGGCCAGGGAAGCGCGGACGGGTCAGAGGGTCAAGGCCTTGCATGTAAGGTGCAAGAGGCTGACCTCTTCCAGGCGGTGCCGCCTGTGATCGCGCGCGGACGCGGCCGCGTCACGTCGCGGCGGCGGCCTCCTCGCACTCGATCCGCGCGATCAGGGCCGCGACCGCGTTCTCCGCCGGCGCCGGCTCCGGCGGCGCGACGGGCGCGGCCGGCGCGGGCGTGCCCTCGCAGGCGCCGATGAAGGCGCCCATCACGGCGTCGATCGCCTGGCGGCTGACCTCGCGCCGGTCGGGCCCGAAGAAATCGGCCGGTGCCTGGGGAGCCGTCACGATCTCATAGGCCGGGAAGTAGCGCGCCCAGGGCAGGGCGAGCGTCACCTCCTCCGCCACCACGCGCAGCGCGGACTTGCTGTAGATCGTCGCCGCCAGCACGTGGCTGTCCGTCGCCGTCGCGACCAGCGGGACCGGGGACACCGTCAGGATGAAGCGGATGTCGGGGTTGATCCCGCGGATCAGCGCCAGCGCCGCCGTCAGGTCGGCCCTTGTCTCGGCGACCGTGAAGTTGCGGAAGACGTGGCGCGCGGGGTCGTACTCGCCCGCGATGGTGCCCGGGCAGGCCGGGAAGACCGCGCCGTCCAGCGCCGAGACCCAGGCCTCCGTCAGCCCGAGGGTGAAGACGAAGACATCGGCCTGGCGGAAGGCCTCGATCGTGCGGTCGAGGTGCTGCGCCGTGAGCAGGTCGAATTCGCGGTCCGACGAGGCCGGGAAGGCGAGCCCCGGGCGGAAGGCGTCCACCACCGCATCCCTGGCGTACCAGCGGTCCTCCTGCGGGCGGAAGTGGCCGAGCGCGCGCTGGACCAGTTGCAGCAGGTGTCGCGGCGTGTAGACGTTGCCGTAGGCCGCGGAGAATTTGTGGTAGCTCAGCGCCTCGACATGGGTCGCCGCCAGCGCGGGATGCGGCTGTTCCGTCCGCACATAGGCGATGCCCGCGGCTTCCAGATACGGGACGATGTTCGCGGCGAAGCAGCTGCCGGCGGAAGCCACGCGCTCGCCGCCGCGGATCATCGGCGGGCCGGAGGGCACCACGGCGCCGGGCGAGAAGTCACGCGCCACGGCGCGTTCCCAGAAGGCGCGGTCGGGTGCGGCGCGGTAGGGATGACGCATCTCAGCTCTCCGCCTGCACGGCACGTTCGATGCATCGCCGCATGGCGTCGCCCCAGCGCGCATTCGCATGCGTCGCATCCTGCGCCCAGCAGTCGCGAACCAGCGTGCCGTCGGGCTCCAGCGTCTCGGCGGGGCAGGGAATGAACAGCGCGCCGGCCTGTTCCGCGGCGGTGGCCATCTCCTGCTGCAGCACGGTCCAGAGCTTCTGCCGGACCGCCGGCGGCGTCAGCCGCATGGAGGCGGGGTCCAGGCCGGCGTCGCGCGCGCGCTGGACGAAGAAATCGGAACGCCGGACCTGCGCCAGCACGAAATCGTCGTCACGCTTCGGCGCCGGCGTGCCCAGCACCAGCACGCGCTGGGCCTTTGTGGCCAGGGCGGCGACCTTGTGCAGCCCGGTAAGCGACGGCCGGAAGAAGGCGCGGATCACGGACAGCGGCACCAGTTCGGCGTTCGGGTCGATCGTCTCCGTCCCGGCGCCCGGGCAGACGAAGTCGAAGGGCCGGCCGCGCGCGATCAGGAAGCCCGCCTGGTGCTGGTTGCCGTTCCAGCCGATCGCGAGGAAGCGGCCCTCGACCTGCGCCGCGACAGCCTGCCAGTAGCCCCAGCCGCGCGAGCCGCGCCAGGGATCGGCCGGCGAGACGAAGCGGACAGCGCCCTCGGTGACGGTCAGCAGGGTGGCGGGATCCTCCGCGCAGGCGTTCGGCACGCCCAGGCTGAACATATGCGAGTCCCCGGCGAGGATGACCTCCGGGATCGGCGGGGCGGCGGCGGGGCGGTCGGCCGCCGCCAAGTCTTGGCTGAGCGACATGGCTTCTTATCGCGCCGTCGCGCTGGCGGGTGCAACCACTGGTTGTAAGGAAGCACAAATATCCTCTTCACGGCCCAGGCCTGCCTTCACCCTCGGTTCACGCAGCGCGGCGGCGGAAGGCGTCGAGCGGGCCGGAGCGGAGCAGCTCGCTCGGCAGCCGACGGCCGATGATCTCCTCCGCGAGGTGGCCGGCTTCCATCAGCGCGTCGAGATCGACGCCGGTCGCGATGCCCATCTCCTCGCAGAGCAGGACGAGCTCTTCCGTGCAGATGTTGCCGGGCGCGCCGGGCTGGCCGGCGAAGGGACAGCCGCCGAGGCCGCCGACCGTGGTGTCGAAACGCGCGACGCCGAGGCGCAGCCCCGCCATCGCATTGGCGATGCCGAGGCCCCGCGTGTCGTGCAGGTGCAGCGCGAGCGTCGCGTCCGGCCAGCGCTCCCGCACCGCGGCGATGCCGCGCTCGATCCGGATCGGCGTCGCCCAGCCCATGGTGTCGGCCAGCGTGACCTCGGTGATGGTCGCGCCGCATTCCTCCGCGATCGCCATGGCGTCGCCAACGGCCTGGACGATCTGCGCCGGCGCCACGTCGCCGGAGTAGTTGCAGCCGAAGGCGGCCTGGATGCCGATGCGGGTGACGGGGATGCCGGCCTCGAGATGCGTGCGGGTCAGGGCGCGCTGCGCCTCGATCTGGCCGGCGCGGTCGCGGTTGAGGTTCTTCTTCTGGAAGGCTTCCGACGCCGCGAAGGCGATGGAGCCGTAGAGCTTCAGCCGGTCCCTGAATGCCAGCGCGCGGTTCATCCCCGCGGCGTTGAACCAGAGCGCGGTGAAGGCGACGCCCGCCGGCGGCGCGATCTTCGCGACGACCTGCTCCGCATCGGCCCACCCGGGAACGAGCTTCGGCGAGACGAAGGAGCAGACCTGGATCTGCCGAAGGCCCGTGGCGGCAAGGGCTTCGATCAGCGCGACCTTGCGGTCGGTGGGGATGGGGCCCGGCTCGATCTGGAAGCCCTCGCGCGGGCCTTCCTCGCGGATCTCGACGGAACGGGGGAGGTCGGACATGCGGGCGGTCTCCTCGGCGGCGGAGAATGCGCCGGGCAACGGCGCTGGTCGAGGCCGGGACGCGACAGGCGCCGTGCTTGCCGTCCTATACCACGAGCCCCTGCGCCTTCCGCAGATCCTCGACGAAGGTTGCGTATTCCCGCTGCTGCGCCGCCTGGTCGGGCAGGCGCAGCAGGTAGGAGGGGTGGACGGTCGCGAAAACGGGCAGCCCCTCCGGCCCGTCCACCGTCGTGCCGCGCGTCTTCATCACCGGCAGCGACTTGCCGGTCAGCGCGCGCAACGCGGTCGCGCCGAGCGCCACCAGCAGGCGCGGGGCGACCAGGCCAATCTCCCGCAGCAGGAAGGGCCGATAATACGCGATGTCCCCGGCGTCGGGCGATTGGTGCAGGCGGCGCTTGCCCGTCGGGGTGAACTTGAAGTGCTTGACCGCATTGGTGACATAGGCCTCGTCGCGCGGCACCTCGGCATCGCCCATCGCCCGGTCGAACAGCCGGCCGGCCGGGCCGACGAAGGGGCGGCCCTTCAGGTCCTCCTCGTCGCCGGGCTGCTCGCCGACGAAGAACAACGGCGCGCCGATCGGGCCCTCGCCGAACACCATCTGTGTCGCGCGTCGCGCGAAATCCGGCAGGTCGTTGCCGCCCGCCAGCTCTCGCTTCAGCGCCTTCAGCGCTGCCTTGGGGTCACGTCCGGCATCGAGCAGGTCCATCCCATCGCCTCCCTGGTCGTGGAGATAGACGCCTCGCTGCGGCCTCGGGTTCGGCGGGGTGGCGCCGCGGGCGATCATCTCCGCCGCGCGGCGCGGGGCTTCGCGCATCAAGCGCGGGATCTCCGCGGTTTCCGGCATGTTCCGCCAGTATTTCCGCGGCATCTCCGACAGCATCGCGCCGGGCTTCATCCGTGCGGGGTTGAAGACCGCGGCGTAGTAGGCGCGCCAGAGGGGCTCCGTTGCGTCGTCGCGCGGCACGTCGAACCGGTTCCCGCCCGGGCCGAAGGCAATCCGGTCGCCGTTCCAGTGGACGGTGCATCGCGGCGTCACGATGGTCCAGAGCAGCCCCGCGAAGCGGCGGACGAAGAAGCCGGCCTCGGCGCGTTCGATGTGGTGCTCCGGCTCGAACCAGGCGATGTGGCGCAGCCCCGCCTCGGTCTCGACGTGCCGGAAGCGCAGGAAGGCGTGCATCTTGTGCGCGTCGCGCCGCACCGCCTTGGCCATGGCCTGCAGCCGCGCGATGTCGGGATCGGTGGCGACCGTCAGCAATTCATGCTCGCCATGGGTGACGCGCCACAGCGTGCGGTACAGCAGCATGAAGCGCTCGGGGTCGCGGTGGCGGATGGCGAATTCGGCGAGCTCCAGGAAGCCCTTTGGCACGCGGTGCCGCGGCGGGCCCGAGGCGGGCGGGGCGGCGGTCGCGAAGAGGCCCGGCGTGTCGCCGGCGACGTGCCATTCCGTGTCCTCCGGCCGGATCTCCGCCGCGAGCAGCCCGCGCGCGATGTCGCGCCAGGCATCGAAGGCGGCGGGCCCGGGGAGGATGACGGCGGTGGTCATCAGAACAGGCTGAGCTGCCGAGGCTTCGCGGCGTTCGCGAAGGCCGTCGCCGGGACCAGCCGGTCGCGCAGCGCCGCATCGTCGAGCCCGCGCGGGCGGTGATCGGCGGTGACGACGAAGGGCAGCACCCTGGCGAGGCTCACGCGCAGCCGTGCGAGGTCCTCCGCGCGCAGGCGCGTGTGGCGGCGGGCGGCGACCAGCTTCTCCACGGTCTTCGCACCGAGACCGGGGACGCGCAGCAGGCGCTCCTTCGGCGCGCTGTTGACGTCCACGGGGAAGTCGGCGCGGTGCTTCAGCGCCCAGGCGGTCTTGGGATCGAGCGCCAGGTCCAGCATGCCGGCCTCGCCGCCTGCCATGATCTCCTCTCGCGTGAAGCCGTAGAAGCGCAGCAGCCAATCCGCCTGATACAGCCGATGCTCGCGCACCAGCGGCGGGGCGATCGGCGGCAGGACGCGCGACGCGTCGGGGATCGGAGAATAGGCGGAGTAGTAGACGCGCTTCAGCCGATAGCCGGCATAGAGGTCCGTCGCGGTGCCGAGGATCGTCGCATCGTCCGAGGCATCGGCGCCGACGATCATCTGCGTGCTCTGCCCCGCCGGCGCGAAGCGCGGCGCGGCGGCGCGGCGGGCACTGCGCGCGGCGTCCTTCGCGTCCTCGATGCGGACGCGCAGGCCGCCCATGGCGCGGCGAATCTCCCGAAGGTCCTTCTCGGGCGCGAGGGCCTTGAGGCTGTCGCCCTGCGGCAGCTCGATGTTGATGGAGAGCCGGTCGGCATAGCGGCCGGCCTGCTCCACCAGCTCCGGCGCCGCGTCGGGGATGGTCTTGAGGTGGATGTAGCCGTGGAATCCGTGATCCTCGCGGAGCGACCGCGCGACGCGGACGAGCTGCTCCATCGTCCAGTCCGGCGAGCGGATGATGCCCGACGACAGGAACAGTCCCTCGATCGCATTGCGGCGGTAGAAGGCGAGGGTCAGGTCCACGACCTCCTGCACCGTGAAGCGGGCGCGGCGGACGTTCGACGACGCCCGGTTGATGCAATAGGCGCAGTCGAAGACGCAGGCGTTGGTCAGCAGGATCTTGAGCAGGGATATGCAGCGCCCGTCCGGCGCATAGGCGTGGCAGATGCCCATGCCTTCCGTGCTGCCGATCCCGCCGCGCATCGAGTCGCGCTTCACCGTGCCCGAGGAGGCGCAGGAGGCGTCGTATTTCGCGGCGTCGGCGAGGATGGAGAGCTTCTGGATCAGGTCCATGGCGAGCGGCATGAGGTCAGCATGTTCATGATATGTTCTGATTGTGCCGGCGCAAGGGCCTTGTGGAACGAGGGTCGGTCGTTGCGGTACCATCGCGCCATGGCATGGCTCGCACGTTTCGCCATCGGGTTCCTCGCACTGGCGGCACCCGTCGCTGGAGCGGCAAAGGAAGCGCTGCTCTCCAGCCTGGCGGACAAGGTCGCCGAAGCCGAGGTGCCGAGTTCGGAATCATGCGTGGTGCCGACATTCCTGCCGGGAACGGCGGAGCAGGTGAACGTGCTGGTCGTCCAGGCCACGCCGCGGCCACCGGGCGCGGCGGGCCGCATCTGCCGTGACGACTCCACAGCCTGCGTGTTGGTCGCGCGGGGCGAACTGCCGCGCTTCGTGGCATGGGACAAGCCGCCACCGGATCCGCCGCTCGTTGTTCAGCGGCCGCCGGCTACCGTCGGACCCATGACTGGCATTCCCACTCCGATGACGCAGGAACAACTCGTGGCACGCGGCCTCATACCGCCTCCATCCTCCCCGCCATTCGATCCGAGAACCTTCGGCAGGGCGATCTACGCGCCGTTCCGCACCGGCGGCATCGTCCTGTCCATGGATCGTGCCTGCTGAGCTGCCGGCACCGAAGCCGGCCGTTTCCGATCCGTCTGGCCTGCACGCTTGACCATCCTGTCGGCCCCTGACAGGAAAGCCTCCGAGGGGATTTCCGCGATCGCCCCGTGAGGCTTCGGCCCGAGAATCGCGTCCAGGCTCCGGCACCCCGCGCCGGATCGGAGGGCGCCCATGCAGCCGTTCCAGGCAATCGACGACTCCGCCAGGCGTGACCCCGTCGGACGCATCCTGCTCGCCCGGGGCTTTCGCGACTTCGGGGACGGGCTGGTCGCGGTGCTGCTGCCGGCCTGGCTGCTCGCCCTGGGCTTCGGCGGCGCCGAGGTCGGGCTGGTCGCCACCCTCGCCCTGCTGGGCTCGGCGGCGATGACGCTGGGCATCGGCGCGCTCGGTGCGCGGGTGGATCCCCGCGCACTGCTGCTGGCGGCCTCCGCGCTGATGGCCGCCACGGGCCTTGGACTGGCGCTCGCCTCGGGGCTGGTGGTGATCGCGGCGGTGGCGCTGGTCGGCACCGCGAACCCATCCGCCGGCAGCGTCAGCGTTTTCGCCCCGCTCGAGCAGGCGCTGCTGTCGCATGCGGTGGCGGATACCCGCCGCACCGCGGCCTTCGCGCGCTACAGCCTGGTGGGCTCGCTGGCCGCCGCCGCCGGGGCGCTGGCAGCCGCCGGGCCGCAGGCCCTGACGGCGGCAGGCGTGACGGAACTCGGCGCCTTGCGGGCGGCCTTTCTGGTCTATGCCGCGCTCGGGCTGGCGTGCCTGCTGGCGTACCGCGCCCTGCCCGCAATGCCGCCCGCGGAACGACGCGCGCGCCATGCGCCGCTCGGCCCCTCGCGCGGGATCGTGCTGAAGCTCGCGGCGCTGTTCTGCGTGGACAGCTTCGCGGGCGGGCTCGCGGTCCAGTCGCTGCTCGCGCTCTGGCTATTCGAGCGCTTCGACCTCTCGCTCGCCGAGGCCGGCCTGTTCTTCTTCTGGTCGGGCGTGCTGGCCGCCTTCTCCTTCCCCGTTGCGGCCTGGCTGGCGACGAGGATCGGCCTGGTGAACACGATGGTGTTCACGCACATCCCGTCCAGCCTCGCGCTGATCGCCGCGGTGCTGTCGCCGAGCGTGGAGGTCGCGCTCGGCCTGCTGCTGCTGCGCGCGGCGCTGTCGCAGATGGACGTGCCGACGCGGAGTTCCTACGTCATGGCCGTCGTCACGCCGGCCGAGCGCACCGCGGCCGCGAGCGTCACCGCCGTGCCGCGCAGCCTGGCCGCGGCGGCAAGCCCGGCAATCGCGGGCGCGCTCTACGCCGCGGGATACGCGGCGCTGCCCTTCATCCTGTGCGCGGTGCTGAAGATCCTCTACGACCTCGCTCTGCTCTGGGCCTTCCGGCATCTCCGGCCGCCGGAGGAGCGATGAGGCGCCTGCGTCCTCACCGCGCTCCGCCCGGCGTCATGCCGAAGGCCGCCCGGAAGGCCGCGCCGAAGGCCGGCGCGCTGGCATAGCCCACCGCCGCGGCCGCCCTCGCCGGCGTCTCGCCGCGCGCGAGGCGGGCGGCGGCCTCGGACAGGCGGAGGCGCTGGCGCCAGCGCGCGAAGCCCATGCCGGTCTCCGCCACGAAGAGCCGCTCCAGCGTCCGCGGGCTGGCGCCGGCCTCCGCCGCCCAGGCTTCGAGCGTCAGCGGGCTGGCGGGATCGGCGCGCAGCCCGGCGGCGACCCGTCGCAGCCGGGCATCGCGCGGTTCCGGCACGCCGAAGGGCAGGCCAGGAGCGCGTGCGATCTCGTCCAGGATCAGCACGGCGAGGTGACCGCCGCGGCCCGCCTCGTCCCATTCCAGCGGCTCCGCGCAGGCCGCCAGGATCAGCTCGCGCAGCAGGGAGGAGACGGCGAGCACCGTCGTCGCGCGCGGGCCCGCCGCGGCGGCGTCGGCGCGCAGGAACAGGGCGCGCATCGCCACCGCCCCCTCGATCGCGACCCGGTGCGGCTCGGCCGCCGGCATCCACAGGGCATGGCCCGGCGGCAGCACGAAGGCCGTGGCATCGGTGGCCACCCGCATCACACCGCGTGTGGCGTAGAGTAGCTGTGCGCGGTCGTGCTGGTGGCGCGGCACCGTCTCGCCGTCCGCATAATCCCGCGCGAAGGCGGCCAGCGGGCGATCCACCCGGTCCTGCGGCAGGTCACGACGCAGTGCCTGACGGTTCGGCGACAGGGATCGGCGGGACGTCTTCACCTCGCCAGGGTAGTCTGAACGCAGGAACCGACTCCAGGATTGCGCATGGACGCCGCGAAACGCCAGATCGCCTTCGTCAACATCGCCCATGTCTTCACCCACTACGGTCTGCTGATCCTGGCGACCGCGGTGCTTGCGATGGTGCTGCAGGACGAGCCGACCTTCGGCGCGGCCTATGGCCCGATCCTCGCCCTTGGCACCGGCATGTTCGTGATCTACGGCCTGGGCTCGCTGCCCATGGGCTGGATCGCGGAACGCACGGGGAGGCCGGTGCTGCTGCTGCTGTTCTTCCTGGGTACCGGAGCGGGGATGGTGCTGGCCGGGCTCGCGACCGGGCCGTGGACGCTGGCCGGCGCGCTCTTCGTCGCGGGCGCCTTCAGCGCGATCTACCACCCCATCGGGACCGCGATGCTGGTGGACGCCGCGGGCGATCACGTCGGCGCCTCCGTCGGCGTGAACGGCGTCTTCGGCAATTTCGGCGTGGCGCTGGCGCCCGTCGTCACCGGCCTCGTCGCGGCGGGGCTGGGCTGGCGATACGCCTTCCTGATCCCGGGCCTGCTCTGCATCGCGGCCGGCCTCGCCTATTGGGCGAACGGGCTGACCGACGTCGCGCGTGGCAAGGCGGCGTCGAAGCCGTTCCCGGCCATCCCGCCCGCGGTGGTGCGGCGGGCGGTCACCGTGCTGCTGCTGATCGCCACCGCCAGCGGCTTCGTCTTCAACGGCTTCACCCTGCTCATCCCGAAGCTGATGCAGGAACGCCTGGCGGGCTCGCCCGAGCTGCTGCCGATGATCGGGGCGCTCGCCTTCCTGGTGACGCTCTGCGGCGCCGCGACGCAGTTCACGGTCGGGCGGCTGATTGACCGGCACACGCTGAAGCGCGTCTTCATGCCGATGGCGCTGGTGCAGATGCCCGCGCTGCTGGTGCTGACGCAGTTGCAGGGCTGGCCGGTGCTGGTGGTCTCGGGGCTGATCTGCGCCTCCGTCTTCGGCCAGGTCACGGTGAACGAGACGATGACGGCGCGCTATGTCGCCCCGGCGCTGCGCGCGAAGCTCTATTCCATCCGCTTCTCCGTCGGCTTCCTTGGCGCGGCGAGCGCCGCGCCGCTGGTGGGCTGGCTGCACGACAACGCGGGCGGCACGACAGCGGTGCTGGTGGTGCTCGGCGTCTTCGCGACGGTGACGCTGTGCTGCGCGATCTTCTTCCCGAACCGCGAAGAGGAGCTGAAGCCCGAGCTCTGGTCGCGCGAAGCGGTGCCCGCGGAATGAGGCGCGCCTTCCTCGCCGCCCTGCTGCTGCCCGTCGCCGCGCTGGCACAGCCCGCCCCGGTCGAGATCCGCTTTCCGCCTGGCACCAGCGGCACCGTCGTCGCGAGCGCCGTCGCCCGTGGGGAGGTCGCGCGCTATTCGCTCGGCGCCCGCGCCGGCCAGCGCATGGCGCTACGCATCGAGTCAGCCGAGGACAACGCCGTCTTCCAGGTCGTCGCGCCCGGCGGCAAGACGCTGCCAGGCGCTGGCGAGGGCGACGACGCCCGCGGCTGGACCGGCGACCTGCCGGTCAGCGGTCCGTATGTCATCGTCGTCGGCGCCACGCGCGGCGGCGCCGAGTTCCGGCTGTCGGTGACGATCAGGTAGACTTCAGCAACGCCGCCCAGGCGACGAGGCCGGCGACGACCTTCGCGACCGCGGCGCGCGACGCCTCGTCCGCCAGCTCGCCGTTCTCGAACTTCGCCTTGGCCGTGCCGACATAGCATTCCGGGGTCGGCATCAGCCGGACATTGGTGGCCAGCAGCGACGCGCGCAGCTGCGTCTGCGACCGCGCGGTGCCGAGCGTTCCGGGCGTCGCGCCCATCGTCGCCACCGGCGTGTCCTGCAGCGGCGTCTTGCGCGCCTCGCCGTCGGGCGCGCTGCGGTTCGCGCCCTCGAAGCGGGACGCCCAGTCCACCGCGTTCTTCAGCACGCCGGGCATGCCGGCATTGTATTCCGGCGTGACGAAGAGGATCGCGTCGGCCCCCCACAGCGCGCGGCGGAACGCCATGACGGGCTCGGGCCAGGACGGCTTCTCGAGGTCCTCGTTGAAGAGCGGCAGGTCGCCGATCTCCACCACTTGGATGGACGCGCCGTCCGGCACCGACGCCGCCGCGACCCGCAGCAGCCCGCGGTTGTAGGAGGCGGCGCGCAGGCTGCCGCAGATGCCGGCGATCTTGACCATGGGAGCTACTCCGCGATGACGAGGCCGCGTCGCACGAGCCGCTTGCAGAAGTCCAGCGCGCCCTCGCCGAGTTCCGCCGGCGTCGCGCCCTCCGCCAGCCGCGCGAACCACTCGGCCTGCGCCGCGTCCAGCGCCAGCGGCGCGCCGTGCCAGCGCAGGCTGGCGCCGCCCGCTTCCTCCGGCACCAGCGCATGCAGCGCGCCGGGCGCGAGGACCAGGCGCGTGCCGGCCTCCGGCAGCGCGACGAACAGCCCGCGCCCGAGCAGCGCCGGCCGGTCCTCCGCCAGGCGGTCGAGCAGCGTCAGCGCCGCGCGCTCCAGCGCCGCGGGCTCGGCCAGCTTCGCCGCCAGCGGCCGCGCCATCTCCGCCAGCCGCCCCGGGCCGTCGGCCAGGCGCCAGGTCGGGAAGGCCTCGCGCAGCGCGGGCTCGGTCTCCTCCAGGAGGTCCACGGCGAGGCGCATCACTGTCGCGAAGGATGGTTCGAGAAGCCCGACCGTGATGTGCAGCGACAGCCCGTCCTGCGCCGCGGCATCGTGCATCACGCCGCGCGGGACATAGAGCGTGTCGCCCGGCCTCAGCGTGACGACGGTGGGCTCGCCCTCGGGCTCGATGTTGCCGGGCCACGGCGTGCGCCGCGTCGGGCGCGGCACGGGCTGGCCGGGGAAGATGCGCCAGCGCTTCTCGCCCTCGACCTGCAGGACAAGGACATCGTGCGTGTCGTAATGCACACGAAAACCCTGCGCGCCGGGCGGGGTGAGGTAGATGTTCGACTGCACGCCGTGCAGGAAGACCTGCTCCAGGCCCCGGCAGAAGCGCATCAGGGCGTGGTGCATCTCGTGGAACTGGGACACGACCAGCGTCGCGCCCTGGTCGAAGGCGTGGAACAGGCTGGGCAGGTCCACGCGCCCGTCATCGCGCAGGTATTCCTGCGCGGGGACGGCCGCGCTGCCCTCGCGCCGGCTTTCCGCCATGGACACGCGCGGGGACCGCGCGGCGTCGGTGCGCAGGAAGGCGTCGAGGTCGGCGACCGACAGCAGCGCCCTGTGATGGTCCGGCGCGGGCGCGGAGATATGCTTCCAGTCCGCGCCTTCGCGCAGGCGCAGTCCTTCCTCGACCGGCAGGTCGCCGAAGGCCTGCGCCCAGGCCGTTTCCGCCAGCGTGCGATCGTCGCTCATGCGGGGCAGGCTAGCCCCGCAACGGAGACCTCACCAGCCGCGCCGTCCGAATCCCGGACCGTCGGAGGGATCGCTGTCAGAAACGCCAGTCCGCGTCCGCACCACGCGCCCGCGGCCGTAGCCCGCGCCGTCGGACGGATCATTGTCGCTCACGCCGGTATAGACCCGGTTCGAGGACCGCACGCCGCGCCGGCCATAGCCCGGGCCGTCCGAGGGATCGGCGTCGCTCACGCCGGTATAGACCCGGTTGGAGGTTCGCACGCCGCCACGGCCGGCGCCTGGCGCATCCGACGGATCGGCGTCGCTGATGCCGGTGCGGCGCACGCCGCCGCGGCCCGCGCCGGGCGCATCCGACGGGTCGGCGTCGCTGAAGCCGCTGACCCTCTGGCCGCCGCGGCCATTGCCCGGCGCGTCGGAAGGGTCGGCATCGCTGATGCCGGTGCCGCGGACCTTGCCGCCGCTGACCGGCGCCACCGGGACATAGGTCACCGGCCCCTGCTGCGGCACGCAGGCCGCGGTGGCGCTTGCCGCGCCGCCCAGCGCGGCGAGCTTGAGGACGAACAGCCGGCGCTTCAGCGGCCTGGCTTCTTCCTTCGCGTCCTCGGCAGGTCCCGTCGTATCCGTCATGCGTCCCTTCCTCGATCGCCGGCGCGATCGCGGCGATGTTGGCATGGACGGAGAATGACGCACAGGTGGAAAACGGAGGTGAAGGGGGCGTCGTCGGCACGGCGCCCCTGCGACAGGCCTCAACCCTTCGCGGGCACCAGCCCGTGCCGCCGCATGATGCCGAGCAGCACGTCCATGTCCGGCGGGCCGGGATTGCGCAGCGCCGCAGCCATCTCCTCGAAATAGGCCCGGCCGATCGAGCCCGGCGTCAGGACGATCAGCACCTTCGCCGTCTCGGCATGCAGGTTGGCGTGGTGATGCACGGCGCCGCGCGGGATATGGACGACGTCGCCGGCGCGGACCTCGTGCCGGGTGCCGTCGACGGTTGTCGTCATCGTGCCGGACAGGCCGTAGACCGCCTCGTCCACGCTCTCGTGGTAGTGCGGCGCGGGCACCTTCGCGTCGGCCGGGACGACGAAGTCGAACATGACGAGTTCCGGCGTCTCCACCCGGAAGCGCAGTTCCATCGAGCCGATCCTGACGGTGGCGTCCGTCGTCCTTTCCATCACTGCCGCGTCCATCATGCCTCTCCTTCCCTGCGATGGCCCCTGTCCTGGCAGGCCTTTGCTGCGAGACCTCCATGGCGTAAAGTCTCTTTACGCAAACACAGACGTAAAGAGGCTTTACGTTGGAGTCAAGCGAGGAATCACGGGCGGAGAAGCCGCCCTATGTCGGCGCGCTGCTGCGCCTCTGCTCCGAGCGCGCGCGGGAGAGGGTGCACCAGGCGATCCGCGAGGCCGGCTGCGACGATCTGCACGAGACGCATCTGCGGCTCTTCACCTATCCCGTGCCGGACGGCGTGCGGCCGTCGGAGATCGCGCGGCGACTGGGGATGACCCGCCAGGCGACGAACCACGTCATCACGCAGATGGAGGCGCTGGGCTACCTCGAGCGGCGGGACGGGCCGGACGGGCGGCGGCTGGTGTATCTCACCGCGCGCACCTGGACCGTCGCCGAGGCGATCTGGAAGGCAATGCGCGACCTTCAGTCGGAATGGCGGGCCGAGATCGGCGAGCGCGACTTCGAGACCTTCATCGCCGTGCTTCGTCGCCTGGCCGCGGCGGCGGCGCCGGCACCGGCTGCGGCGGCTCCGGCGGCATCACCACGATCGTGACGGCGCGCGCACCGGGCTCGGCCCCTCGGCCGGAGTAGGCGCCGACCCGGGCCTCGGCGCGGATGCGATCGCGCTCGATGCCCTGCTGCGACAGCGACGTGGAGACCGCCCGCGCGCGTCGCGCCGCGAGCTCGATCGATGTCTGCGCCCCCTGCCCGCGATCGGCGTGCCCGAGCACGCACACGTTTCGGTCCGGCTGGTCCTTGATCAGGGCGCTGGCCGCCTCGATCGCCGCGCGGCCAGCCTCCGTCAGCCGGTCGGCGCCGCGCGCGAAGGGCACTGCCCAGACGTCGTCCTCCAGCTGCTCGGCGCCGATGCAGTTGAAGGGCCTGGGCTGGGCGACGGCGGGGCCCGGCAGCAGCAGCAGGCCGAACAGCAGGGCCCTCACGCCGCCGGCGCCAGCAGACCGGCGCCGCTCAGCTTGCCGAGCAGGACCTCCGCTTCCACCCCGGGATGCGCGCGCGCCAGTTCCGGCGCCGTCACGTCGGGCCGTGCCAGCAGCCAGGACGCCGCCTCGGCCTCGGCCGGGGTCAGAGCCAGCGCGCCGGACACGGTCTTCACCACCCACTCCGCGCCGCGACGCACCGGCTTCGCGCCATTCGCCACCACGCGGAACGCCGCCGCGCCGTCCGGGGCGGCATCGGCCGAGGATCCGATCCCGCGGGCCGCCAGCAGGTCGTAGCCGCCGCGGTGATAGCGGTAGCCCGCGACGAACTGCGCGAGCAGCTCCATCGCCTTCGGCTCCTTCGCGAACTCCGCTAGCCGCTGGCCAAGCATCCCCGCCCGCTGGGTCAGCGCAAACTTCGCCGGCGCCGACCCGTCCTGCCGTGGCAGCGGCTTGCGGAACTCGGGGTCGTGCAGCGCGCGCTCCATCAGCAGGTTCAGCAGGTCCATCCCGAGCGGCGCATGCACGCCATAGGCGACATGCACGGACGCCGCCGCATTGGCGAGCGCGTCGTGGTACCAGCCGCGCGGGAGGTACAGCAGGTCGCCCGGCTTCAGCGTCACGACCTCCCTCAGCTTGCCCCGGGCCTGGTCGTGATGCGCCTGGGGCTGGCCCTTGAAGGCGGGATGCGGGATCGGCCACTCCGCCCGGCCTTCCCAGATGTTCCAGTCCTTCTCGCCCTCGACCTGCACGGCCCAGACGTCGTGGGTGTCGTAATGCGTGCGGAAGGCCTTGTGCGCCTGCCAGGAGATGTAGACGTTCGCCTGCGTCTTCCCGAGCCCCGCATCCTCGAGCGCGGCGGAGACGGAAGCGAGCCCAGGCGTCAGGCTGTCCACGTCGTTCATCACGACCGAGGCGCCCTTGGCGATCCATTGCTGCACCAACCGCGCATCGGGCTGCATGACCTGCGCCTGGTCGCGACCGAGCGTGCGGGTGCAGAAGCGGTCGGGCGGGATGGTCTCGCTGTCAATCACCAGCTTGAGCGAGGCGGCGGACCAGATGTGGGTCATGTCCAGCAGCCGGTTGATCTGGCGCCAGGACAGCACCTGCGCGAATTTCCCCGGCGTGCCGCGGACATGCAGCGGCTTGCGGTCGTGGTATTCCGCAAAGAACTGCTCGGGCGTGACGGGCGCGAGAAGGGCGGCGAGGTCGGCGATCATGCAACGCAGGATAGCACTGCGTTGAACCCTGCGACACGCCGTCGTCCTGGACGAAGCGCCATCCCGGGAGGCAGGCTGGCGCCCGAGGGCGCCGCCCCGAGGGAAACGCCGATGACCGACGCACCAGCCCCCGACGGGGTCCGCCCGGGCGTGCTCGCCGCCGCCGAGGCCGCCCTGGCCCGCGCCGCCCCTGCCCTGCCCGATGCCGCGCGCGACCTGCTGCGCCGCCTCTTCGCCGCCGTGCCGACCGAGGAGCTGGCGGCCACCCCGCCCGAGAGCCTCGCCGAGGCCGCCGCCAGCCTCTTCGCCTTCGCCGCCACCCGCCGCCCGCGCGAGACGAAGCTGCGCGTCCTGCCCCCCGGCCCCGGGCGCGGCGCCGCTCCGGTGGTGGAGCTCGTCACCGACGACATGCCCTTCCTGGTGGACAGCGCGCTGGCTGCGCTCGCCCGGCGTGGGCGGACGGTGCGCCAGCTCCTCCATCCCGTCATGCCGGTCACGCGCGACGGCGAGGGCAGGCTCGCGACGCTCGGCGAGGGCCCGCGGGAGAGCATGATGCGCATCGCGCTGGCCCCTGGCGCCGTCATGGCGCTCGGCGCCGGCGGCCCGGCGCCGGAGCCCGACGACCTGGTGGCGCTGGAGGCCGCGCTGGGCCAGGCGATGCGCGACGTGCGCCTTGCCGTCGGCGACTTCCCCGCCATGGTCGCGCGGTTGAAGCAGGCCGAGGAGGAGGTCGGCGGCGGCGAGCCCGCCGAATTCCTGCGCTGGATGGCCGGCGACAACTTCGTCCTGCTAGGCCATCGCCGCCTTCGGCTCGACGCCGAGGGCTACGCGCATGTCGAGGAGGAGGAGAACCTCGGCGTGCTGCGCGACGCCGCGCTGCCGGTTTTCGACGCCCTCCGCGGGCTTCCCGCCCTGCCGCCCGCGGTGCGCGCGACGCTGACCCGGCTCGAGCCCGTGAACGTCGCCAAGGCGAACATGCGATCCAACGTTCACCGGCCGCAGCACGCCGATGTCGTGATCACGCGCATCACGGATGGCGCAGGGCGCGTCGCCGGCGGGCGGCTGTTCCTCGGCCTCTTCGCCGCCGGTGCCTACAACCGCAATCCCCGCTCCATCCCGCTGCTGCGGGAGAAGGTGCTGCGCATCCTGACGCGGGCGGGGATGGACCCCGAAAGCCATGACGGCCGCGCACTGCGCAACATCCTCGACACCTGGCCGCGCGACGAGCTGTTCCAGGCGCCGGAGGAGGAGGTGCTGAGGGGCTGCCGCGTCGCGCTCGATCTCTCCATCCGCCCGCGCGCCGCGCTGGTGCTGCGCCGCGATCCCTTCGAGCGCTTCGTCTCCGCCATCGCCTGGCTGCCGCGCGACGCCTTCGACACCGCGATGCGGGAACGCATCGGCGGCCTGATCGCGCAGGCCTTCGGCGGGCGGCTGTCGGCCTTCTACACCGTGCTCGGCGATGCGCCGCTGGCGCGCGTGCACTACGTCATCGGCACCACGCCAGGCGCGGTGCCCGCGGTGGAGGACGCCGCGCTGGAGGCCGCCATCGCCCAGGCCGCACGCAGCTTCCGCGAGCGGCTGGAGGAGGCGCTGACGGCGGAGATGGGCGAGGTGGGCGCCGCGCCGATCCTCGCGACCTGGCGCGAAGCCTTTCCCCCTGCCTATCGCGAGAGCGAGACGGCCGCGCAGGGCGTCGCCGACCTGCTGCTCGCGCGCCGCGCGGCGGAAGGCGGGCGTCCCGCTGCCGCGCTGTCGCGCCCGCCCGGCGCCGATGCCCGCACGCTGATGCTGCGCCTGGCCAATCCCGGTGGCCCGCTGCCGCTGGCCGATGCACTGCCGCTTTTCGGCAGCCTCGATCTGCGCGCGATCGAGGAGGTGCCGCATCGCCTGGCGCCCGCCGGCCTGCCGCCCGTGGTGCTGCATGTCTTCACGCTGCGGGCCGCGGCCGATTGCCCGGAAGCGCGCTTCGCGCCGCTGCTGGACGCGCTGTCAGCGCTGCAGGACGGCCGCGCCGAGGCCGACGGCTTCAACCGCCTGGTGCTGCGCGCCGGGCTCGACTGGCGCGAGGCCTGGCTGCTGCGTGCGATGTTCCGCTGGCTGAAGCAGGTCGGCTTCGCCTTCGCGCAGGAAAGCGTGGAGGCCGCGCTGGCGTCGCACCCTGAGGCCGCGCGCATCCTGGTGGACCTCTTCCTCGCGCGTTTCGATCCCGTCGCGCCGTCGCGGGACGAGACGACGCTCGATGCGGCCTGGCGCAGGCTGCTCGACGGCGTCGCCAATCCCGACGAGGACCGCATCCTGTCGCGGCTGCGGACGCTGCTGGATGCGATGCTCCGCACCAACTACTTCCGCCACCGCGATTTCCTGTCCCTGAAGATCGACAGCGCGCTCGCCGGCGACATGCCGGCGCCGCGGCCCTGGCGCGAGATCTTCGTGCATTCCCCGCGAATGGAAGGCGTGCATCTCCGCGCCGGGCCGGTCGCTCGCGGCGGGATCCGCTGGTCGGACCGGCGCGAGGATTTCCGAACCGAGATCCTGGGCCTGATGAAGGCGCAGCGGCTGAAGAACGTCGTCATCGTGCCGACCGGCGCGAAGGGCGGCTTCATCCTCAAGCATCCGCCGCCGGCCTCCGACCGGGAGGCCTTCATGGCCGAGGGCATCGCCTGCTACCGCACGCTGATCCGCGGCATGCTCGACGTCACGGACAACATCACCGCCGACGGCATCGCGCGGCCGCCGTCGGTGGTGCCGCGCGACGGCGACGATCCCTACATCGTCGCGGCGGCCGACAAGGGCACCGCGACATTCTCCGACATCGCGAATGCGCTGTCGGAGGAATACGGCTTCTGGCTCGGCGATGCCTTCGCCAGCGGTGGATCGGCCGGCTACGACCACAAGGCCATGGGCATCACCGCGCGCGGCGCCTGGGTGATGGTGGACCGGCATTTCCAGGAGATGCGCGGCGCCGGCGTGCAGGACGCGCCATTCCGCTGCGCGGGCGTCGGCGACATGTCGGGCGACGTCTTCGGGAACGGGCTGCTGATCAGCCGGCAGACGCGGCTCGTCGCCGCCTTCGACCACCGCCACATCTTCCTCGACCCCGATCCCGACCCGGATGCGTCATTCGCCGAACGC
The DNA here is from genome assembly GCF_050563545.1 of Falsiroseomonas sp. HW251. Taxonomy (NCBI): domain Bacteria; kingdom Pseudomonadati; phylum Pseudomonadota; class Alphaproteobacteria; order Acetobacterales; family Roseomonadaceae; genus Falsiroseomonas; species Falsiroseomonas sp. HW251. The sequence goes on along the minus strand of NZ_JBNXUM010000014.1, from coordinate 92,936 downwards.
GAGCGGCTGTTCCGGCTGCCGCGCTCGTCCTGGGCGGACTACGACGTCAGGCTGCTCTCGCCGGGCGGCGCGGTGCTGCCGCGCAACGCGAAGTCGCTGCCGCTGAGCGAGCAGGCCCGCGCGCTGCTCGGCATCGAAAGCGACCGCGCCGAGCCCGCCGAGATCATGCGCGCGATCCTGAAGCTGCCGGTGGACCTGCTCTATTTCGGCGGCATCGGCACCTATGTGAAATCCAGCGAGGAGACGCAGGCCCAGGCCGGCGACCGCGCCAACGACGCGATCCGCGTGGACGGGCGGGAGATCCGCGCGAAGGTGATCGGCGAGGGCGCGAATCTCGCGATCACCCAGCGCGGCCGGATAGAGGCGTCGCGCGGCGGCGTGCGGCTGAACACCGACGCGCTCGACAACAGCGCGGGCGTCAGCACCTCCGATCACGAGGTCAACATCAAGATCCTGCTGACCGGCGCCGAGCGCGAGGGATCGCTGACGCGCCGCCAGCGCGACACGCTGCTGGCGGAGATGACCGACGAGGTCGGGCATCTCGTCCTGACCGACAACACCGCGCAATCGCTCGCCGTCAGCCTCGAGATGCTGCGCGCGCCGGAGGAACTGGCCGCGCATGCCGCGCTGATGACGCGGCTCGAAGCCGCGGGCTTCCTCGACCGCGCGGTCGCCGACCTGCCCGACGAGGCCGCGATCCGCGCCCGCGCCGCGGCAGGCGAAGGCCTGACGCGGCCCGAGGTCGCGGCCCTGCTGCCCTTCGCGAAGCTCTGGCTGACGGAGGCGATCGAGGACAGCGCACTGCCCGACGATCCCGCGCTGCTGCCGAGCCTGGTTTCGTATTTCCCGACGCCGCTGCGCGAGCGCTTCGGGGCGCTGATCGCGACGCACCGGCTGCGGCGGGAGCTGGTGTCCATGATCCTGGCCAATGCCGTGGCGAACCGGCTGGGCTGCGCGGCGCTGGCGCGGCTCGGCGCCGACGGCGCGGCGACGGCGCGCGCGGCCTGGCTAGCCGATGCGCTGTTCGGCCTGGGGGAGGCGGCGCAGCAGGCCGACGCCTCTTCGGCGCCGGCCGGCGTGCGGCTTTCGGCGCTGCTAGGCCTGCGGCGATTGCAGGAAGGCGCGGCGCGGGAGTTGCTGGGCGGAACGGGCGAACTGGCGGAGGCGCGCGACGCGCTCGCGCCCGGAATCGCCGCGCAGCTCGCCGGGATCGTGCCGTCGGGCGAGGCCGCGGCGCTGGCGGAAGCCGGCATTCCGGTGCATGTCGCGGCGCTCTGCGTCCCCGGCCTGGCCGCGGCGCCGGCGATCGTGCGGCTCGCGCAGCAGGCCGGCGTCGGCGCGCGCGAGGCGGAGCGCGCCTGGAGCGAGGTAGGCGAGGAATTCGCGTTGGACGCGCTGCGCCAGGCTGCCGATCGCGCGCGGGCCTCCGGCGCCTTCGCCGCGCGCGCCAAGGCCGAGGCGCTGGCCGATCTCGGCGCGCTGCAGGCGCGGCTGGCCACCGCACGCCTGGCAGGCGGCGCGGCACCCGACGCCGCGGCGGCCAGGTTGGCGCGGGAAGCGGCCGCGGCTGGCGATCTCGTCGCCGTCGGGGTCGCGGCGCGGGCGCTGGGCAGGCTAGGCTAGCGCGAACCCCCACCCCGACCCTCTCCCGCAAGCGGGAGAGGGAGCGGTTGCGCTGGTCTCCCCTCTCCCGCTTGCGGGGGAGGGAGGGGCCCGCGCGAAGCGCGGGAGGGTGAGGGTCCGAGACACCGCGCCGGATACCGCATGACCCGCAAAGCATGGGCCTGGGCCTTCTACGACTGGGCCAACAGCGCCTTCCCGACCGTCGTCTCGACCTTCGTCATCGCCGCCTATTTCACGCAAGGCATCGCCCCCGACGCCGCGACGGGACAGTCGCAATGGGGCTGGATGCAGGCGGTCGCGGCCCTGGTCATCGCGGTCGCCTCGCCGATCCTGGGCGCTGTGGCCGATGCCGGCGGCCGGCGGCGCGCGATGCTCGCGACCTTCACCGGCATCACCGCCGCCTTCACCGCGCTGATCTGGTTCGCGAAGCCCGATCCGTCCTACGCCCTGTATGCGCTGTCCTGCGTCGGCATCGCGACGATCGGCTTCGAGCTCGGCACCGTCTTCTACAATTCCATGCTGCCCGAGGTCGCGCCGGCCGAGCGCATCGGCAAGGTCTCGGGGCTCGCCTGGGGGCTGGGCTATGCCGGCGGGCTGGCCTGCCTCGGCGTCGCGCTTGTGGCGCTGGTGCAGCCCAACCCCTCTCCCTTCGGGCTGGACCGATCCGAGGCGGAACATGTCCGCGCCACGGCGCCGCTGGTGGCGGTCTGGCTGCTGCTGTTCGCCTGGCCCGTACTGGTCGCGCTGCCCGATCCGCCGGGCCGCAAGCCGCCATGGGGCGAGGCCGCGGCGCGCGGCGTGGCCGACATCCGCGACCTCGTGCGATCGCTGCCGCGGCGGCCGACGCTGCTGCGTTTCATGATCGCGCGGGTCTTCTACACCGACGGGCTGAACACGCTCTTCGCCTTCGGCGCGATCTACGCCGCCGGCGTCTTCGGCATGGGGTTCGAGCAGATCCTCCTCTTCGGGATCGCGATGAACGTCGCGGCCGGCCTCGGCGCCGCCGGCTTTGCGATGGTGGAGGACCGCGTGGGATCGCGCCGGATGGTGCTGATCGCGCTATGCTGCATGGTGGTGCTGGGCGCGCCGCTGGTGACGACGGACAGCGAGAGCGCCTTCTGGGCGCTCGCGCTGGCGCTCGGCCTGTTCTTCGGACCCGCACAGGCCGCGAGCCGCGCCTTCATGGCGCGCCTGGCGCCGCCGGAGGAGGTTTCGGCCTGGTTCGGCCTGTTCGCGCTATCGGGCCGCGTGACGGGCTTCGTCGGGCCCGCGGTGCTGGCGACCGTGACCGCGGTCACCGACAGCCAGCGCCTGGGCATGGCGACGGTGGTGGTGTTCCTCGCCCTCGGCGCGGCCGTCCTGGCGACCGTCAAGGAAGGATAGGAACCGTCCCTGCCGGGCGCCGTTGGCGGCGCATGGATCGTCAGGAACAGGCCCTCGCCATCGCGCTGGGCTCCGCCGCTTTGCTCGGTGGTCTCGCGCTGCAGGCGAACGCCGATGCGCGGCGCGTCGAGCGTGAGAACCCGCCGCGCGGCCGCTTCGTGCGGGGTGCCGGCGCGCGGCTACATGTGCTCGACCGCGGCTTCGGCGACGCGACGCCCGTCGTGCTGCTGCACGGCAACGCCGTCCGGGCCGAGGACTGGATTGCGTCCCGCGTGCTGCCGCAGCTCGCGCCGACGCGCCGCGTGCTGGCCTTCGACCGGCCGGGCTTCGGCTTCAGCGATCGTCCGCGCGACCGCATCTGGGGCGCGGTGGAACAGGCGGACGCGATCGCCGAGGCGCTGCATCGCCTCGACGTGCCGGAGGCGGTGATCGTCACGCATTCCTGGGGTTCGCTCGCCGGCATCGCGCTGGCGCTGCGCCATCCGCAGGCGGTGGCGGGCCTGGTGCTGATCGCAGGGTATCACTATCCGACCGCGCGCGCGGACGTCGCGATCTTCTCGCCGCCCGCGGTGCCGGTGATCGGTGACGTGCTGCGCTACACCGCGGCGCCGCTTATCGGACGGGCGATCGCGCCGGGGATGGTGAAGGCGATGTTCTCGCCCCTGCCGGTGCCCGCGCGCTTCGAGGCCGCGATCCCCCGGGCAATGATGCTGCGTCCCGGCCAGATCCGCGCGAGCGCGGAGGACGCCGCGACGATGGTCGCGCGCGCCCGCGTCGCAAAGCGCCGCTACGGTGATCTCGCCGCGCGGAAGGTCGCGATCCTCGCGGGCACCGACGACAGGATCGTGGATCCGGGCCGCCATTCCGTCCGCCTGCACCACGACATCCCCGGCAGCACGCTGCGACTGTTGCCGGGCATCGGCCACATGCTGCACTGGGCCGCACCCGAGCTGGTGGTGGAAGCCGTCAACGAGGTCAGCGGCACGCCAACGGCGCCGCTCATCGGTGCCCCGGCGGGGCTCGAAACCGATCAGGGCCGTGAAGCGGCCCCGCCCGGCTCGGAGCAGCCGTCGCCGGCGCAGCGCGTCTGAGGCGCGGAAGCCAGGCGCGCGGAGCGCGTATCTTTCCCCGGCGTCAGGCGGAAGCGAAAAGATAGGCCGGCATGGGTTGCGTGTCGTCCCGCACGCCCTTCACGCCGGGCACGTTCTCCGCCAGCACGCGAAGTCCGCGCTGCACGGCCGCGCTGCGGCTGAAGCCGTGGAACTCCACGATGCCGTCCTTCACGTCCACCAGCGTGTAGAAGGTGTCGGCCCAGGGCTCCCGCTTCATGGCGGCCATCACGGCGCGGCGGAGACGGTCGTCCGACAACTCGCCCTGCTCGGGCGGCGGCGCGACGAGGGCGCGCAGCAGGTCGGCACGGGACACGATCCCCTTCAGCCGGCCATCCTGCGTGACCAGCACGCGGCGGATGCCCTTGTCCTCCATGAGGTGCGCGACCTTGGACGCCAGCATGTCAGGGTCCACCGTCACCAGCCCGGTGGTCATGATCTCGCTGGCGACCACGCCGTGGGTGCGGGCGTAGCGCTCGGCGTCGCGCTGCTGGTTGCCGAAGAGGCTCGCGAACCAGCCGGGCCGCGCGTCGTCCTCGCCCGCCAGGCGTCGGATCAGGTCGGCCTCGGTCACGATGCCGACGGCCTTGCCCTCGGCGTTCACCACTGGCACGGCTGAGATGCCGCGATCCGCGAGCAGCCGCGCGATCGCGAGCACCGGCGTCTCGGGCGGGACGGTGACCACGTCGGGGGTCATCAGGTCCCGCGCTCTCAGGCTGGTCATGGTGTGCTCCCTCCTCGAAGCGTTCGATGAAGGGCAGCCTAGACCTTCCGGCATGGTGCGACCTTGATGCAGGTCAAGCGGGCGGCGGCGAAGATTCCGCTTGTGCCGCCCTCAATTTTGGCGTTACCTGCCGTTATTTGAATAACCGAGCGTCACGCGAATGTCCTCGACCGCCACCCGCCCCTACCGCCAGGTCGCCCGCGCTGCCGCGACCGAGGAGACGCGCCGCCGCATCGCCGCCGCCTTCGCCGGCGCGCTCGAGACCGGCTGGATCGAGGACATCACGCTCGACGATGTCGCCGCGGCGGCCGGCACCACGCGCCAGACCGTCATCCGCCTCTTCGGCGGCAAGGAAGGGCTCCTGAGCGACTGGGCCGAGCGTATGAACGAGGAGGTGATGACGCGCCGCGCCCTGCGCCCCGGGGACGGGCCGCGCGCGGCCGTCCACGCGGTGTTGCAGGACTACGAGGCCATCGGCGACATGATCCTGCGCCTGCTCGCGCAGGAAGGCCGCTACGCTCCCCTGTCGACGATGCTCGATAGGGGTCGCGGCTGGCACCGCGACTGGGTTGCGAAGGCCTTTGCCACGGAACTCGCCGCCCGCCCGCCCAGGGCGCGAGAGGCGCTGCTCGACCAGCTCGTGGTCGCCACCGACGTCTTCACCTGGAAGCTGCTGCGCCGTGACCGGGGCCGCAGCCGGGCAGAGACGGAGGCACGGATGGCCGGACTGATTGCCGGAGTACTCCAGGAAGGAGACGATCGCGATGGGTGAGTTCCTTTTTGCCGTCTGGGAAGGCGGCGGCAACGTCGCGCCGACGCTCGGCGCGGTTAGGCGGCTGGTCGCGCGCGGCCATCGCGTCCGCGTCCTCGCGGACGACACGGCCCGCACGGAGGTCGAGGCGGCAGGCGCCCTGTTCCGCCCCTGGCGCAGCGCGCCGAACCGGCCCGACCGCCGGCCCGAGACCTGCTACTTGCAGGACTGGACGGCGAAGGACCCCGGCGGCGAGCTGCTGGCGCTGCTCGACCGCGTCACCATCGGCCCCGCCGCCGCGCATGCCGCCGATACCCTGGCGGAGCTGCGCCGCGCGCCGGCTGACGCGGTGGTGTCGAGCGATCTTCTCTTCGGCCCGCTGATCGCCGCCGAGGCCGCCTCCGTCCCGGCCGCGGTGCTTGCGGTGAACGTCAGCGTCATGGCGCCCATCCCCGGCATGCCCCCGGTCGGTCCCGGCATGGCGCCGCCGCGCACGCCGGCGGAGCATGCGATGGCGGCGGAGGCCGCCGCCTGGTTCGCCGCGCGCCTGAACGAGCGCCTGCCGGTGCTGAACGCCGCGCGCGCCGGCTTCGGCCTGGCGCCGCTGGCCGATGCGTTCGACCAGCCGCGCCGGGCCGCGATGACGCTGCTCGCGACCAGCCGCGCCTTCGACTTCGACGTGCCTGCCCTGCCGGACGGCATGCGCTATGTCGGGCCGCTGCTCGACGAGCCGGACTGGGCGCGCGGTTGGACCGCGCCCTGGCGCGATGCGCGGCCTCTGGTGCTGGTGGCGATGAGCACGACCTTCCAGGACCAGGTGGGCGTGATCCAGCGGCTGCTTGACGCGGCGGCGACGTTGCCGGTGCGCGTGGTCGCGACGCTGGGTCCGGCGCTGGAGGGCACGGCGCTCCGCGTGCCCTGCAACGCCGCGGTGATCGCCCGCGGCTCGCACGACGCGCTGATGGCCGAGGCCGCGCTGGTCGTGACGCATGGCGGGCATGGCACGGTGATGCGCGCGCTGTCCCATGGCCGCCCGCTGCTCTGCATCCCGATGGGGCGCGACCAGAACGACAACGCGGCACGCGTCGTCACGCGCGGCGCGGGGCTGCGACTGGACCGCGATGCGCCGGAGGAGGCGCTGCGCGCGGCCATCGCCACGCTGCTGGACGACCCGCGCCATGCCGCTGCGGCCGCGGCGCTGGGCGAGGCGATCGCCGCGACGGACCCGAAGGACGCGCTGGTCGAGGCGCTGGAGGAGCTCGCCGCCCGCGAGCCCTGCCGCTGCGCGGCGTAGCGCTCTTCCCTCCGCCGCTCCTGCTTCCCCCTCCCCCGCTGTTGCGGGGGAGGGATGGGGTGGGGGCCATCCGGCAGGCTACTGCCAGCCCACCCCCGCCGCCTTCATCCGCCGCACGACGTAGGCCAGCCACGCCAGCTGCACCGCCACGGCGGGAATCACCACGAACTGCTTCGTCCCCACCGGCAACGCGAGGAAGGCGGCGACCAGCCCCGCGTTGAACAGCGCGAAGCCCCAATGCACCGCGGCCACCACCCGCACCGGCACGCCGCTGCGCTGCGCGAGCTGGTAAAGGTGCGTCCGGTGCGCCGCCATCACGCGCTCACGCATCAGCCCGCGGCGGACCAGCGTGAACCCGGCGTCGAAGAGCAACCCGAACATCAGCAGCGGCACGATCAGGAAGGAGAGCTGCTGCCCGTCGAAGCGCGACGCCGCGACGGCCAGCACCGCGATGACGAAGCCGGCGAACTGGCTTCCGACATCGCCCATGAAGATGCGTGCGGGATGCAGGTTGAAGGGCAGGAAGCCCGCGAACCCCGCCGCGAGGAAAAGCGCCGCGGCATAGACGAACCAGCCCTGCTGGTCCGCCGCGATGGCGCAGAGCGCCGCCGACGCAATCAGCAGCGTGCCGCCGACCAGCCCGTCCAGCCCATCCATGAAGTTGACGGCGTTGGTGCAGCCGACGATCCAGACCAGCGTCAGCAGCGGGCCCGCCAGGCCGAGGTCGAGGACGCCGACATAGGGCACGGACAGCCGCGTCACGACCAGCCCGCTGGCCACGGCCACCAGCGCCGCGCCGCATTGCGCGGCCAGCCGCAGCTTCGCCGAGAGGTCGCGCATGTCGTCCCACAGCGCGACCGCGGCGATCGCGACCGCGGCGAGGATCACGCCCACGAACTGCCGGTCCGCGATGCGCGCGAATTGCGCGACCTGGTAGAGCACCAGCATGCCGGTGACGAAGGCCAGCACAACGCCGACGCCGCCGCCGCGCGGGGTCGGGCGGACATGCGCGCTGCGCGCGTTCGGATGGTCCAGGATCGGGAAGGCGATCATCAGCCGCACCGCGATCGCGGAGATCGCCGCCAGCGCGCCGGCGAAGCCGAGATGCTCGAGGAGCGCGTACCACCTCATGGCGCCACGCGCGCGGGATCGAGGCTGGCATAGACGTCGCCGGAATTGGCGTCGTGCGGCAGGGCGGCGATCCAGTCGGCCATCGCCTGCGCGCCGAGCGGCCGGACATGCGCGAATGCCATGCCCTCGCCGAGGCAGGCGTTGAAGGCGCGGTACCCCAGCGCGTCGAGCCGCGTCACGCAATCGAAGGCGACGTCGCGCTGGATCGTCGTGAACTCGAAAGACATGCTGCGCGGCGCGCGCGTGAGGCCCGACAGCGCGACGGCCTCGTAGCCCTCGACGTCGATCTTCACGAAGTCGGGCATGCCGTGCTGCGCCGCCAGCGTGTCGAGCGTGGTCACGGGCAGCGCGATCTCGGCGTCCCAGACCTGGCCTTCCCAGCCGGCGGCGCCGTCCGCCGCGGCGACGAAGGCGTCCGATGCGGTCGCCACCGTCGGGTTCGCGGTGTTGAGCCGCAGCACCGCCTGGCCGGGCTCCGCGCCGACCAGCGCGGCGACGCGGATCACGCCGGGATCCCTGTGGAACAGCAGCCGCAGCAGGCGGGCGAGCCGCGGCTGCGGCTCCACCGCCACGGCACGCGCGCCGAGGCGCCGGAAGCTGGCCGTGCGGTCGCCGACATGCGCACCGACATCCATGCCGAGATCGCCGGGGCCGAGGAAGCGCGCGTGGAACGCATCGAGCGCGGCGGCGCGGCCTGGCGCGTAATAGGTGCGGAGCGACTTCGCGATCGCGGCGGTGGTGGTCATGCGAAGACGACGGCGCAGCCGCCGGCGTGCTCCGGCGGCACCATGATCCCGTCGGGCAAGTCGCGGAGCGGCAGGTCCTTCAGCAGCGCGCGCGCCGTCGCGGCGTTGTCGGTGGTGCGGATGACGCAGCCCGCGATGAAGGGCAGGGACGGCGCGGCCACGCCCGGCAGCGCGCGCGGCAGCGCCTCGGGCGGGATGATGCGGATGCGCGTCTCCATCTTCGGGCTTTCCGGTCCCGCGGCGCGCGCGGCGCCGGGCAGGCGCAGGCGAAAGCCCGCCAGGCTGTCGGGCTCGGCCGGCAGGCCGGCGAGCCTTGCAAGGCGCGCCGTCGTCTCGGCGGGGTTGGCGCTGACGACGACGGTGGATTCCAGGGCGTCCGCGCCGTTGCGGTGGCCCATCCAGCGCGCATCCCAGACGAGCTCCGGTGTCAGGTGCTGGACCAGCTGCACGCGGCCTTCCGGCGCGTCGGGGAAGGGCAGGCGGGCGAAGCGGGCGATCGGGCCGCCGGGTTCGACCGGCCGCTGCAGCCAGGCGACGCCGGGGATCGGCACGCCGCCGCGGCGCAGCCGCGCCAGGTTCCCCTCGGCGTCGTCCATCGCCAGCGCCAGGATATGCGTGCCCTCGTAGCGCTCGACGAAGCCGTCCACGCCGTTGGCGAAGAGCGTGGGGTCGGCGATGCCGAGCAGCTCGACATAGCCGTGGCGGAGGAAGGCGCAGCGGTTGACGCTGCCGAAGGGCTCGACCGGCCCGTCCGGCGTGCGGCGCCCGGACTGCTGCGCGCGCGGCGACAGGGCGAAGCCAAGGCGTTCCCAGGCCGCCCAGAGCGGCGCGGGGTCTCGGGCGCAGAGGCCGATATGGTCGAGGGCGAGGGCGGTGGTCACGGCGTGCCGGCGGTGGGCCCGATCACCCCGGATTCTCGTACTTCTCCAGCAGCCACGCCGCCGGCTCCTTCGCCGCCTCGTCGTACCACTGCGCCACCAGCGGATGCGCGCGCACGGCCTCGCAATAGGTCCTTGTCGTCGCGGTCAGATCCGGCTGCCAGGTCAGGAAGCGCGTCACCACCGGCGCGTACATCGCATCCGCCAGGCCGAAGTCGCGGCCGAACAGGAACGGGCCGCCGGACGCCTTGAGCGCCTCGGCCCAGATCGCCTCCACCCGGGCGATGTCGGCCAGCGCGTCGGGCGTGCGGCCCCGCCCCGGGAAGGTCCGGCCGAGGTTCATCGGCATCGCCATCCGCAGGCCCCGGAAGCCCGCATGCATCTCCGACGCGATCGACCGCGCATGCGCCCGCGCCGCACGGTCGGCCGGCCAGAGGCCCGGCGCGAACTCCGCGCAGTATTCGGCGATGGCGAGGCTCTCCCACATCCGGGCGCCGCGGTGTTCGAGATAGGGGACCATCCCGTTCGGCGAGATCGCCCTGATCGCCTCCGTCCCGCCGCCGCCGGCGAGCGGCACGACGACCTCCTCCACCTCCAGCTTCGCCAGCTTCACCATCAGCCAGCCGCGCAGGCTCCAGGAGGAGTAGCGCTTCGTTCCGATCACGAGGCGGCCTTCGGCCATGACAACCCCCAGGGACAAGGGCGGCGCTTATGGCATGGCGCCGCCCTTCCGGCCACGCCCCTACAGGGCTATGCACCCCCGCGATGGCTGCGACCGCCCGAGACCGGATCCTGACCAACCTGGGGCTCGACGCGGCGGTGGCGGCGATGGCCGTGCCCGCCAGCGTCTGGCTGGCCGCGCCCGGTGCCTGGCCGCCGGCTTCGTGGTGGCTGCTCGGCCTGCCGGGCGGGGCGCTGGCCCTGGTGGCGGCGGGCTGGCCGCTCAAGCTGCCGCGGCAGTACTGGCGCTTCGCCTCCATGCCGGAACTGCTGGCCTGCGCCGGGGCGGCGGCGGGCGCCGCCGTGCTGTTCTGGCTGCTGCTGCTGGTCACCGGGGCCTGGCGGTCGCCCAACCTGGCCTTCCCGGCCATCCATGCGCTGACCCTCGCCGCGCTGCTCGCCGCCCCGCGGATCGCCGCGCGGCTGCGCCATGTCGGGCGGATCGGGCCGCTCTCGGACGCGCCGGCGCAATCCGTTCTAGTCATCGGCGCGAATGACGGCGCCGACCTCTTCCTCCGCGCGCTCGGCCAGGAACGCGGCGTCGCCTATCGCGTGATGGGCATCCTGAGCCTGCGCGAACGCCAGATGGGCCGCCGCATCCACGGCGTCGCCGTCCTCGGCGTGATCGAGGACGCTGCCGCCGTACTGGACGCGCTGCGCGACGAGGGCCGCCTGCCCGCGCTGGCCGTCCTGGCGACCCCCCTGCAAGGCCCGCCGCTGGAACGGCTGCTCGATGCATGCGACCGCCACGGCGTCCCGGTGAAGCGCCTGCCTAGCCTGACCGCGCTGCGCCCGGCCAGCCGCCGCCCCGGCGAGCGCGAGCAGGAACCGCGCCTGACGCTGCGCCCCATCGAGATCGAGGAGCTGCTGGACCGCCCGCAGGTCCCGCTCGACCGCGAGGGCATGGCCCGCCTGGTGCAGGGCCGCCGCGTGCTGGTGACCGGTGCCGGCGGGACCATCGGCGGCGAGCTCGCCCGCCAGGTCGCGGCGCTGGGCCCGACCAGCCTGACGCTGCTCGATCACGGGGAATACGTGCTCTACGAGATCGACCTCGAGCTGCGGGAGCGTCACCCCGGCGTGCCGCGCCGCGCGGTGCTCGCCGATGTCCGCGACGAGGAGCGCATCCGCCGACTCTGCGCCGAGATCCGGCCCGAGCTCGTCTTCCACGCCGCCGCGCTGAAGCACGTCCCGATGGTGGAGAACGATCCGCTCGAGGGGCTGCTCACCAACGCGCTCGGCACGCGCGTGGTGGCGGATGCCGCGCGCGATGCCGGCTGTTCGCTGATGGTCTTCATCTCGACCGACAAGGCGGTGAACCCGACCAGCGTGATGGGCGCGTCGAAGCGCCTGGCGGAGATGTACTGCCAGGCCCGCGATCGCGAAGCGCGCGCATCCGGCGGCATGCGCCTCGTCACCGTGCGCTTCGGCAACGTGCTGGGCAGCACGGGATCGGTGGTGCCCCTCTTCCGTCGCCAGCTCGAGCGCGGCGGCCCGCTGACGGTCACCCATCCCGACATGCGCCGATACTTCATGACGGTGCGGGAGGCCGTGGGCCTCGTGCTGCAGGCCGCCGTCGTCGGCGCGACCGATCGCGCCGACGCGCCGAAGGAACTGCGCGACGGCGGGATCTTCGTCCTCGACATGGGCGAGCCCGTGAAGATCGTGGACCTCGCCCGCCGCATGATCCGCCTCGCCGGCCTGCGTCCGGAGGAGGACGTCGAGATCCGCTTCACCGGCCTTCGCCCCGGCGAGAAGCTCTACGAGGAGCTCTTCCACGGCCAGGAACCGCCGCACCCCACCGCCTTCCAGGGGCTGCTGGTCGCGGTGCCGCGGACCACCGACGCCGCCGAGATGGCGGCCGCGATCGACCGCGTCGCAGGGATGGCGAGCGCAGGCGACCGGGACGGCGCGCTGGCCGAGCTCGGCCGGCTGGTGCCGGAGTTCGCTTCGCCCGACGCGGCATGACACGCGGCCTTGCCGCGGCGCCGCGGCACGCCACATTACGCAGGTGTCACACATCACCCGCCGCGCCGTCGCGGCCGCGCCGCTGCTGCTCGCTGCCTGCGCCGACGGACCCGTCCGGGGCGCGGCAATGAGCGCGCATTTCGACGGTAGCCGCTTCCGCAACCCCGATGGCGAGGCGCCGCGCAGCCTGCTGCGCGTGCTGCAATGGCAGCTGACTGAAAGCGCCGAGTCCTGGCCGGATGTCGTGCCGAGCCCCTTCCCGAACGACCGCCCGCCGCGCCGCGTGGACGGCGACCGGCTGCGCATCTCCTTCGTCGGCCATGCCAGCTTCCTGTTGCAGGCGCGCGGACTGAACGTGCTGACCGACCCCGTCTGGTCCGACCGCGCCAGCCCCTTCGGCTTCACCGGCCCGAAGCGCCGCAACCCGCCCGGCATCGCCTTCGACGACCTGCCGCCGATCGACGCCGTCCTGCTGTCCCACGGGCATTACGACCATCTCGATCTCGCCACCATCGCCCGGCTCTGGGACCGCGACCGGCCGCGCATCGTCGCCCCGCTCGGCCACGACGCGACGATCCAGGCGCACCGCGCGGACATCGCGGTGACGACGGCCGACTGGCACGCCGTGGTGCCGCTGGCCGACGGCGTCGTCGCCTCGCTCGAGCCCGTGCACCACTGGACCGCGCGCGGCGTCTTCGACCGCAACCGCGCGCTCTGGTGCGGCTTCGTCGTGAAGGGGATGGGGCCGGGCTTCCTCTTCGCCGGCGACACCGGCTTCGACGAGGGCCGCCCCTTCCGCGCCATCGCCCGCAAGCACGGCGCGCTCGATCTCGCGCTGCTGCCGATCGGCGCCTATGAGCCGCGCTGGTTCATGGCGGCGCAGCACATGAACCCCGACGACGCCGTGCAGGGGCTGGAGCTGCTCGGCGCGCGACGGGCGCTCGGCTACCACTGGGGCACCTTCCAGCTGACCAACGAAGGCGCGGAGCAGCCCGCGATCGACCTCGCCACCGCGCTGGCCGCACGCGGCGTCGCGCCGGCGCGCTTCCTCGCGCTCCGCCCTGGCCAGGTCTGGACCCCCGAAGCCGCGGCGAGAGCCTGATTTCGCCCCGTCTTCGCCGCGCGCTCGGGATTCCGGGCGCACGGCGCGCGCATCCTCCTGCCGCCGGACAGGAGAGCCGCCATGACCAAGCCTCGTTTCCCGCAGGACCCCGTCGCCTGGCGCGCCGCCGCCGAGGCCGAGCTCGCCGACCTCAGGGAGGTCGGAGGCCCCTGGGCCACCGCCGCCGTCACCGCCTTCCTCGTCGCGATGCTCGGCCTCGCCATCTGGTCGGGCGGAAGTGCGCCGCGCGCCGAGGTTGAGGCCGATACCCCCGTCCTTCACGCGAGGCTGGCAGTGGGCGAGTGAGCCCTGTCATGATCGGCACGGCCGCGGCCGGCGACAGGGGGACCGGGATGGGACGTGCACCTGGGCGTGCATCGGGGCGCGCGCCCTCGGCGGCGCCGAAGCGGATCAAGAACCTCGTGCCCTCGAAGGACACGACGAAGGACTGGTCCATCACCGTCGCGCTGAACTCGGGCGCGCTGCGCGCGGCGCGGCCGCCGAAGGAAGTGGACCTCCGCGCACCCTGGTGGCCGCCTGGCCACCAGGGCGACACCGGCTCCTGCGTGGGCTGGGCAACGGCCGATGGCGTGATGCGCCACCTGCTGGTCTCGGCAGGCAAGATCCGCAAGGACCAGCGCCTGTCGGTGCGCCACGTTTGGATGGCGTCGAAGGAGACCGACGAGTTCCGCTCCCGCCCCGAGACCTTCATCGAGGAATCCGGCACGAGCCTCAAGGCGGCCGCCGACATCGTCCGCAAGCACGGCATAGCGCTCGACAGCGAGCTGCCCTTCGTGGTGCGCCAGACGATGTTCCTTGGCTCGATCGAGGAGTTCTACGCGGCCTGCGCGACCCGCAAGATCGCGAGCTACTTCAACGCGCGGAAGAACCTCGATGAATGGCGCAAGGCGCTGGCCGCCGGCACGCCGATCCTGACGGGGCTGACGACTGACGGCAGCTTCGACGACGGCGGGCGGCGGGGCGTGCTCGACCGCGTGCGCCCGACGAAGGACGATGGCGGCCATGCCATCTGCGTCGTCGGCTACCGCGGCGACGGCAGCTTCATTATCCGCAACAGCTGGGGCGAGGGGTGGGGCGATGGCGGCTTCGCCTACGCCACTCCCCGCTACATCCAGGCGCGCTTCTTCGACGAGAGCTTCGTGCTGACGCTGTGAGGGGGAGCTGCCTCCCCCTCGGCGCGACCTTGCGTCACGACGGCGGCTGCGGCGGACGGCCCGAACGCGCGGCGTTGTAGCCCGCCTGGTATTCCTGCTTCTGCTGCTCGAGGTGGTGGTTGTAGAGCGCGCCCGCCGCCACGCCGACGCCGGCGCCGATCAGCGCGCCGACGCCCGCCTGCGCGGTGAGCGAGCCGATGGCAAGGCCACCCAGCGCGCCGGCTGCGGTGCCGATGGCCAGCCGCTCCTCGTTCGGAGTGATCGTCAGGGGCTGCAGGTTGCCGCCGCTGCAGGCGCCGAGGCCGAGCAGCCCGGCGAGTGGAAGAATCGTCGCGAGACGCCGCATGGTCCGTCTCCTCCTCAGCGGGTGGTGCGGGCGCGCGCGGGCTGCGCGGGCGGGCAGGGATAGGTGGTGGAGACGAAGCGGGCGAGACCGTCCACCGCGCGCTCGGAGCCGAATTGCGGGTTCGCCCGCGCCCAGGCCGCGAAGGCGGTCTGGAACTCCGCCTGGCTCGGCCCCGGCGTCGGCAGGCAGAAGAGCGGGCGCTGGTTCGGCCGCACCGAGGCGTGGTGATACTGCCCGGCTCCCACGATGAAGCCGCGGCAGAAGGCGGTGGCCGGTGCCTCGGAGGTCTGCGGTGCGGCCCCGCAGAGTTCGGCCAGCGTGGCGGTGGTCAGCATGGAGGTGGCGGGCGCCGGCTGGGCCTGCGCCGCGCCGGCGGCCAGCACCAGGGCGGCGGCAGCCAGCCCGATGGTTCGCTTCATGTCGTGCGTCCTTCCCCCGTCGCCCGGACAACCTCGCCCGGAACGGTGAGCAAGGCTAGGCGGGTCGCCCGCGCCGCGCCAAGCCTCGGCTGGGCCGAAAGCGTATCCGGTTCAGGCTACCCTGGACGCCTCCGCCGGCTCCGGCGCGCCGCCGGACGGTTCGGCCTCGGGCGGGATGCGCAGCACCACCGCGGTGCCCTGGCCCGGCGCGGTGCGCGTCGCCAGCTCCGCGCCGATGCGCTGCGCGAGCGAGCGCACGAGCTCCCGCCCCAGGCTGCCCTTGGCGCCCGCGGCTTCCTCCATGCCGACCCCGTGATCGCGCACTTCCACCTCCAGCCACCCATCGGCCGCGCGGACGACGCGCACCCGCACCGTCCCGCCCTGCCCGGCGGGATAGGCGTGCCGCACCGCATTGGTCAGCAGCTCCGTCACCACCAGGCCGAGCGGAATGGCGCGCGCCACGTCCAGGAAGGTGTCGCCCTCCCGCTCGCAGACCACCGGGATCGCGGGATCCAGCCGCCCGACGAAGCCGCAGAGCTCCGCGATCATCCGGCCCATGTCCGCCGCGCCGAGGTCGGGGCTGCGCTGCAGGGCGGCATGCGCCTGCGCCACCGCGGTGATGCGCGCCATCGCTTCCTCCAGCAGCGCGGCCGCGGTCTCGTCCTTCACCCGGCCGCGCTGCACGCGCAGGATGGAGGCGACGAGCTGCAGCGAGTTCTTGATGCGGTGGTCGGCCTCGCGCTGGAGCAGTTCCATCTGCGCGACGGCGTCGCGCAGCGCGGCCTCGGTGCGCTTCTGCGCGGTGATGTCGAGGCTGGCGGAAACGGCGGCGACGACGCGCCCGGACGCGTCGCGGATCGGGCTCGAGTTCGACAGCATGGTGATCGTGCTGCCGTCGGCGAAGACCGCCTCGTATTCCTCGTTGCGGTGCTCCTCGCCGCGCAGCCCGCTCTGCAGCGGCATGCGTTCCGCCGGCACCCGCGCGCCGTCCTGGTAGAGCGTGACATGCCCGAGCGTGACCAGGCCCGGTGAGGAGCCCGCGAGCGGCGCGGTGGAATCGCGCGCCACGCGCAGCATCTCCGCGGCGTGGCGGTTGCGCGTGATCTCCCGCACCTCCGGCCCGCGGGCGAACCAGATGCCGACGGGGGCGAGGTCCATCAGCGCCTCGAGCTCGCCGACCTTGGCCTGCAGCGCGGCCTCGGCCCTCGCGGCGCGCGCGATCGCGGCGCGCAGGATGGCGGCGAGCGCGACGAAGATCGCCTGCGTCACGACGAACAGCACGAGGTTCGCGAGCACGGCCCCGTGCAGCTCGAACGTGCCCACCGGCTCCATGAAGAAGTACCAGGCGATCACCGTGGCGACGGCGCCGGCAAGCGCCCCTGCCCAGGCCCCGCCGAACAGCGCCGCCAGCATGGTCGAGACGTAGAAGGTCGCGAAGGGCACGACGGCGCCGAGCGGGCTGAGCACGGCCCGCAGCAGGGCGGCCGCCGCGGTCAGCAGCAACGCGACCACGGGCGCCTGCCAGGCCGGCGAGGAGCCCGCCGCGGTCAGCCGGGCCAGTCTCGCGATATACACAGTTCTCCCCCGCGCATAAGGGCCATGATGGGCCAGCACCCTTCGCCTTGCGGCATCACCTTGAGGGGAGGCTTTCCACCCCCTCGCGCAACCCGCTGAAACGCCGGGTGATTTGGACGGCACGGGCGGCAGGGTCTATGCAGCGCGCCAGACAGGCCACCGACGGACCATCATGACCACGCGTCCCATCGCGCTCTTCGACATGAAGGCGCAGCAGTCCCTGATCCGCGCCGAGCTCGACCGCCGCATCGCCGCCGTGCTGGATTCCGGCGCCTTCATCAACGGGCCGGAAGTGCGCGAGCTCGAGCAGAAGCTCGCGGCCTTCGCGGGCTGCGCGCATGCCGTCGGCGTCTCCTCCGGCACGGACGCGCTGCAGATCGCAATGATGGCCGAAGGCATCGGCCGCGGCGACGCGGTCTTCCTGCCGGCCTTCACCTACACCGCGACGGCCGAGGTGCCGCTCGTGCTCGGCGCGACGCCGGTCTTCGTGGACGTCGATCCCGTCACCTTCAACATCGACCTCGCGGATCTCGAGAAGCGCATCGCGCTGGTGAGGAGGGACGGCAGGCTGAAGCCGCGCGCCGTGATCGGCGTGGACCTGTTCGGCCTGCCCGCCGACTGGCCGGCGATCGAGGCGGTCTGCGCGCGGGAAGGCATGTTCGCCCTCGACGACGCCGCGCAGGCCTTCGGCGCCGCGCTGGGGGGCAAGCGGCTCGGGCGCTGGGGCCATGCGACGGCGCTCAGCTTCTATCCCACGAAGACGCTGGGCTGCTACGGCGACGGCGGCGCGCTGCTGACCGACGACGCCGAGCGCGCGGAGCTCTATCGCCAGCTGCGCACGCATGGCGAGGGCAAGTCCCGCTACGAGGTGCTGCGCACCGGCATGAATGGCCGGCTCGACACCATCCAGGCCGCGATCCTGCTGGCCAAGCTCGGCCTGCTCGAGGATGAGCTGGTCGCCCGCGCGCGCATCGCGGAGGGCTACGGCAAGGGCCTGTCGGGCCTGGTGCAGGCGCCGACATCCGTGCCCGGCGCCGTGCATGCCTGGGGCCTCTATTCCGTGCTGCTGCCCGACGGCGCGGACCGCGCTTCCGTGCAGGAGACGCTGAAGGCGGCCGGCGTGCCGAGCGGGATCTACTACCCGAAGCCGTTGCACCATCAGCCCGCCTATGCCGGCGCGCATCGAGCGAGCGTCGCCGGCGGCCCGCCGCCGCTGCCCGTCAGCGAGATGCTCTGCACGCGCATCCTGTCGCTGCCGATGCATCCCTACCTCACGCAGGACGAGGTGTCCCGCGTGGTCGCGGCGCTGCGCGCGGCGGTCTAGAAGCGCTTAGCCGGCAGCGCAAAGCCGCTGCATCAGTGGTGCTTCCAGACCACCGTCTCCAGCGCGGGCCCGGTCGGGTCGCAATCCAGCCACTCGCCGTTGCCGATGCTGCGTCCCGTCATGGACAGGATGAAGCCCCAGTGGCTGACCACGACGGTGTGCTGCCAGTCCTCCAGCACCGCCATCTCGCCGCGGAAGCGCGCGGCGCGGGCCAGGACCTGCTCGGCCGGCTCCTCCTGAGCGGGCCACCACACCTCGTCCAGGTGATCGAGCGCGACATGCGGAAACGCCGCGCGCAGCGCCGTCGCCGGGCTGCCGACGTCGCAGGTGAAGGCGTAGCGCTCCCGCACGATCGGGTTGACCAGCACGGGCAGGCCCAGGCGCCGGGCGAGCGGGGCCGCGGTCTGCAGGGCTCGGCTGTAGGGCGAGGCGATGATGCGCCGGACCTCCCGCGTGCCGGCGATCGCCTCGGCGGCGGCCTCGGCCTGGCTGTGGCCGAGCGGGGTCAGGCGGGGATCCTCGATGCCGGGATCCCGCCGCGTGGCCGAGAAATGCAGGTTGAACTCGCTCTGGCCGTGGCGCAGCAGGATCATCGAGGCCGTCTCTCCGGGATAGGGGCGCGATTACAGGGGGCGAATTGCGCCGTCCATTGTGCCGCAACCCCTGCCGGCGCAGGCTATTCGCATCGTGCCGTTGCGGCGGGGGCCTGCGGCCCCTAAGTGATGCGGCAGATGAGGAGTTGTCCATGTCCGGTGGCTTCCCGGTCGACCTGATCCTGTTCGGGATGGTCGCGGCCTTCCTGGTGCTCCGCCTGCGCAGCGTGCTCGGCCGGCGCACCGGCTTCGAGCGCCCGCGCCGCGAGGGGCCCGGCGCCTACGACCCTGCCGCGGCGCAGCGCCCGGCGGAGATCGCGCCCGACCTGCCGGCCGCGGCGATGCCCGCCGGCGGCACGCGCCGGACGGTGCCCGATCCCGGCAGCCCCGTGGGGCAAGCGCTGATGCGGATCCGCGGCGTGGACCCGTCCTTCGACCCCAACGGCTTCCTCGACGGCGCCGAGGGCGCCTTCCGGATGATCGTGGACGCCTTCGCCCGCGGCGACCGCAACATGCTGCGCATGCTGCTGGACGACGACACCTATGCCGGTTTCGCCGGCGTGATCGACGGCCGCGAGCGGGCCGGCGAGACCCAGCGCAGCGAGGTCCGGGCGATGCAGGAGATGGCGATCGAGGCCGCCGACCTGCGCGGCACCACGGCCGATGTGACGGTGCGTTTCGTCTCCGACCAGGTCAACGTGACTTCGTCCAAGGACGGGAGCATCGTTGCGGGCGCCGATGCGGTGACCGAGCTTGCCGATATCTGGACCTTCCGCCGCGACCTCCGCAGCCAGGACCCCACCTGGAAGCTGGTGGCCACCCGTTCGGCCTGACCGGTCGCCAGCCCCTCTCCACCCGCAGGGGGGAGAGGGTTGGGTGAGGGGGGCGCGTGTCGCGCTCCTCGCCCTTGCCCTGTTTGCCACCCCCGCCGTCGCCCAGCAGCGCCCCGCGGCCATCCCGCCGCCGCCCCCGCCACCGCCCGCGCCGACGATCCCCCTCACCGACCTCCCCGGCTGGTCCGAGGACCGCCAGGCCGAGGCCATCCCCGCGCTGCTCACGGCCTGCCGCGTCATCGCGCCCATGGCGCCTGGCGCGCCGCTCGGCGGCACCGGGCCCACCCAGCGCACCGCCGGCCAGCTCGCCCCGCTCTGCGAGGAAGCCGCGGCGGTCCCGGCCGGCGACGACGATGCCGCGCGCGCCTTCCTGCTCCGCCGCTTCCGCGCCCTGCCGATGGGGCAGGATACGCTGACCGGCTATTACGAGCCCGAGCTCCGCGGCAGCCTGACCCGCAACGCCCGCTTCAACACGCCGCTGCACGCCCGCCCGCCCGAGCTCGTCGAGATCGAGCTCGGCAACTTCGCCCCCGACCTGCGGGGACGGCGGATCGTGGGAGAGCTTCGCGACGGCCGCCTGCAGCCCCTGCCGGACCGCAGCGGCATCCTCGCCGGCGCGCTCGCCGGGCGGAACCTCGAGATCGCCTGGGTGGACGACCCGGTGGATGCCTTCTTCCTGCAGATCCAGGGCTCCGGCCGCGTGATCCTGCCCGACGGCAGGCTGGTCCGGGTCGGCTATGCCGGCTGGAACGGCCACCCCTATTTCGCCATCGGCCGCGGCCTGGTGGAGCGCGGGGTCATGCCGCGCGAGAGCGTGACGATGCAGTCGATCCGCGCCTGGCTGGCGACCGCGGGTGCGGCGGAAGCGACCGCGCTGATGGCCCGCAACCCCAGCTACGTCTTCTTCCGGCGGGTGGAGCTGAAGCCCGAGGAAGGGCCGGTCGGCGCGCTCGGGGCGCCGCTGGTGCCGATGCGCGCTGTCGCCGTGGACCGCGCGCATGTGCCGCTCGGCCTGCCGGTCTGGGTCGCCGGGCGGGACCCCGTGGCCGATGCGCCGCTGCGCCGGCTGACCATTGCCAAGGATACCGGCGGCGCCATCCGCGGCCCCGCGCGGGCCGACCTCTTCACGGGCTGGGGCCGGGAGGCCGCGGAGCGCGCGGGGCTGATGCGCGATGCCGCCAGCCTCTGGGTGCTGGTTCCGCAGTAGCGCTGCGCGCGGTCAGAAGAACAGGTTCCGCACCACGACGAGCAGCAGGATCGCCACGCCGAGCGCGACCATCACGGCATCGAAGAACGTCGCGTTCCAGGACGGTGTCGGCACGTAGCGCGGCGCATAGGCGTATTCCGGGTTCTCCGCCTTGTGGCGGTTCACGCCCTCCCGGAAGCGGCTGTTCTCGAGCCGGCTGCGCGCATCGGCCAGCTCGTCCCTCTCCTCCGCCATGACGGACCTCCGCGACGGCAGAGGGAGGATAGCATGGGCGCCCGGCGGTGCGCCTCTTCCTGAGAAAGGAGCGTGCGGCAATCGGCGCCTGGCAAGCCCGCGCGGGTGTAGGCCGGCGCCGCTGCGCCCAGGCGAGGTCCATGCGGCCACGCATGCAACGATAGAAGCTTGACAACTTGTGTATTTCAACCTGTAGTAGCAGTATCACGCCTGCTCCGGGGGGATCCAGGTGCGTATCATCTGCGCGTTCGCGGCCAGCCTCGTTGTGGGCTGGGCGATGGGACAGTTGATGGCGGACGTCCCCAGGGCCTGGCCGCTCGTCGCGGCCATGGTCCTGGGGGGTCTGGCCCTGCCTTTCGCCTCCCGCCTCGGCGGGACGATGGCGAAGCCGACCATGCCCGCCGGTCAGGTCCAGCGACAGCGTGATGGCGGTCAGCCAGGATCCCGGTAGGGGATCTCCTCCTCCACCATCTTCCAGATCTGTCGTGCCGTCGGGCTGCGCTGCTCCTCCGCGATATGCGCGGCCAGCCCCGCCGAGCGCGACACCACGCTGACGCCGCGCATGATCGCCAGCGGCATCCCGATCTCGAGCAGCAGCGCCGCCAGCGCGCCCGTCGCGTTGATCGTGAGGTGCCGGCCATAGCCCGCGTCCACCGCGCGGCCGAGGCGCTGCAGCAACGCGACGTAATCGCCCTTTACCCCGGCCTCGGCGGCCACCTTGAACAGCCGCGGCGGCCGCGGGTCGTCGGGCTTGTGGAAGGGGTGGCCGAAGCCCGGCATCGGCTTCTTCAGCGTGCGGTGCGCCTGCACGACGTCGCGGCACCAGGCGTCCTGGTCGGCCTGCCCGATGCCCTCGGCCAGCAGCTTCGCACAGCCATCCATGGTGCCGGCGAAAACGTCGCCGACCGCGAGCAGCCCGGCCGAGATGCCGATCTGCACCTGGCTCGGCGCGCTGTCATAGGCCAGCCGCGCGATCAGTGAGGTCGGCGTCCAGCCATGGTCCATCAGCGTGACGAGGCAGGCGTCCAACACGCGCGTTTCCGTCGCGTTCGGCAGGCGGCCGCAGGTCAGCAGGAAGAAGACCTCGGTGAAGCTGTGCTTGCCGATGAGCTCCTCCACGAGGTCGTGGCCCTGGAAGCGGATCGAGCTCGCGTCGGATCCCGCGATGTTGGTGTGCATGGCCGTTCCCTGCAGCGCTTGTGGAAACAATGAAACACCTGCGGCCGACACCGGCGGCCGAGGCCTTGAATAGAGCTCGCGGCTTGTGCCACGAAGCCGAGCGCCGGAGGTGCGCTGGCGTCTGAAGGCCGAAATGCGCCAGCATTTCGGCGCACCGGTCTAGGTGGCGTCGCCGAAATCCAGCAGCTTCGTCTTGTACTCGCTGCGCCCGATGCTGCCGAAGGGGACCAGCGTGACCTTCACCGTGGCGACGAGCGCCGCGCGAACCGCGCGCTCGATCGCCTCCGCCAACCCGTCCTTCGCGGCGTCGCCCGCACCCAGTTCCACCTGCACCGGCAAGGGCGGTTCCTGCCGCACGCCGCGCGCGGTCGGCCTGATCAGGATCGCGCCGCTGACATGCGGCACGAAGCCCGCGACCACCGCGCGCACGGCGGAGGGGAACACGTTCACCCCGCGCACGATCACCAGATCGTCCGTCCGCCCGATGCAGCGCACGCGCGGCGTGGTCCGCCCGCAGTCGCAGCGCGAGTTCCACCACTGCACGTGGTCGCGCGATCGGAAGCGCAGCAGCGGCACGGCCTCGCGCGTCAGCGCGGTATAGACGAGCTCCCCGGTCGCGCCGTCCTTCTTCTCGACGGGTTCGCCGGTGGCGGGGTCCACCAGCTCGACGATCACGTGGTCGCCGCCGCAGAAATGCATGCCGGCCCTCGCCTCGCATTCGCCCCAGAGCGAGATCGAGACGTCGCCGATTCCCATGGCCTCGCAGACCTTCGCGCCGAAGGCCGCCTCCAGCCTGCCGCGGATCTCCGGCTCGCCGCCGCCGGGCTCGCCGGCGACGCAGATGTGCTTCACGCCGAGCGACGCTGCCTCGATCCCGCGCTCGGCCAGCAGTTCCGACAGATGCACGGCGTAGGACGGCGTGCAGAGCAGCGCCTCCGGCGTCAGCAGCTGCATCGCGCGGATCAGCCGCGCGGTCTGCCCGGTGCCGACGGGGATGTGGCAGACGCCGAGCGAGGCGATGGTGTCGAGCGCCGCGCCGGCGACGAAGGGCCCGGCGTTGTAGGAGCTGACCGCGCGCATGCCCTTGCGCAAGCCGGTCGCGGTGTAGGATCGCGACGACATCTCGATCCAGCCCGCCAGGTCTTTGGCCGTGACCGGCATGTAGCAGGGATCGCCCGTCGTGCCGCTGGTCGAGTAGATCCGCACGATCGTGCGGGGATCGGCGGCGAGGTGATCGCCGAAGGGCGGCGACGCGGCCTGGCTCGCGCGGATCTCGTCCTTCTCGGTGAAGGGCAGGCGGGGCAGGCCCTCGAGCCCGCCGCAGGCCGCGACGTCGTGGAAGCCCGCCGCGCGCAGCTTGCGCGCGTAGAAGGGCGAGCGGTCGAAGAGGTAGGCGAGCTGCCAGCGCAGCGCGATGTCGTCACGCTTGCGCTGCTGCGCGGGATCACGTGTCTCGACCTCGGGCTGGAACATCAGCGCCGGCTCCATTCGCGCAGAACCTCCTCCGTATGCTGGCCGAGGCCGGGCGGCGGGCGCGGCGGGCCGTCCTTCGCGACCGGCGCCCAGGGCATGCCGGCGGTCGCGATGCGGCGGCCGGAGCCCGGGGGATACTCCACCTCCGGCAGCATGCCACGCTGCGCGAGCTGATCCAGCGCCATGACCTCGGGCAGGGTGTTGATGGGCTCGGCGGGTATGCCGGCCTCGTCGAAGATGGCGAGCCAGACGGCAACGGGCCTGGTCGCCAGGATCGCCTCGATCGCGGGCAGCAGCGCCGCGCGGTTGGTGTTGCGGCCCGGCGGGTCGGCATAGCGGGGATCGGCGCCGAGCGCGGCGAAGTCGGGCAGCGCGACGAAGGCGGCCCAGGTCTTCTCGTTGGTGACCGCGATGACGATCTCGCGGTCGGCGCAGCGCACGGATTCATACGGCGCCATCAGCGGATGCGCGTTGCCCCAGCGCGCCGGCGCCTGGCCCGACATGCCCCAGGCCGCGACTGACTGGCCCATCAGCGCGACGACACCGTCGAGCATCGAGATGTCGAGATGGCGGCCTGCGCCCGTGCGGCCTCGTTCCATCAGCGCGCCCAGCACCGCGATCGTGGCGGACAGCCCGCCCATGGTGTCGGCAACGGGCGCGGCGGCCTTCACCGGCCGTCCGTCGCGCTCCCCGGTCTGCGCCATCAGCCCGCCCACGGCCTGCACCATGAGGTCGACCGCGGGGCGCTTCGCCATCGGGCCGCTCTGGCCGTAGCCGCTGATGGAGCAGTAGATCACGTCGGGCCGCACCCCACGCACCGCGTCGTAGTCGATGCCGAAGCGCTTCACGGTGCCGGGGCGGAAATTCTCCACGAAGACGTCGCAATGCGCGGCGAGCGCCAGGCACGCATCGCGTCCCTCGGGCTTGCGCAGGTCGAGCGCGACGGAGCGCTTGTTGCGGTTGTAGCCGATCAGCGTCGGACCGGCGTCACCGGCGAAGGGCGGGCCCCAGAAGCGCGTCTCGTCGCCGCGGCCGGGCTCCTCGATCTTGACGACGTCGGCGCCGAGGTCGCCGAGCACCATGGTGCAGAGCGGGCCGGCGAGCGCGCGCGTCGTGTCCAGCACGCGGATGCCGGCCAGCGGTCCCCCACTCACGCCTTCACCGTGAAGACCGGCATGAGGTTGCCGAGTTCCAGCACCCTGAACCCGACCTCGGCCTTCGCCCCGATCGCGACGGGCCCGCCTTGCAGCCGCGAGAACAGGAACACGCCTTCCTCCAGCTTCACGATCCCCACGGTGTAGGGCACCGAGCCCGCGAAGGCCGGGCTCGGCGCGCGATGCACCTCGGAGAACGAGTACACCTCGCCCCGCCCGCTCGCACGCTTCCACGCCAGCGCATCCGATCCGCAGTCGGTGCAGACGATGCGCTTGGGATGCAACGCGCGATCGCAGGCCGCACAGTGCTTGAGGCGCAGCTCATGCGCCTTCACGCCGTCCCAGTAGCCCACCGTCTCCGGCGAGGGCTGGTAGAGCCCAAGGAACCACTCGCCGGCCTTCAGTTCCAGCCCGCGCGACCAATCCGTGACGCGTTCCTCCATCACAGCGCGTCCTTCGTCAGGATCACGACGGAATGGCAGGCCAGCGGCCCGCCATGCATGTGCACGATCCCGGCCTTCGCGCCGGCAACCGCGCGCCCCTCCGGCCTGCCCTGCAGCTGGTCCACCACTTCCTTCAGGTTGTAGAGGCCCTGCGCGACCTGGCCGAAGCTGAGGTAGCCGCCGATCGTGTTGAAGGGCAGGCCACCCTCGAACGCGATGCCGCCGGATTGCACGAAGCGCCCGCCTTCGCCGCGCGGGCAGAAGCCCATCTCCTCCAGCATCATCAGGCAGGCATAGCTGAAGGGTGCGGAGGTCTCTGCCAGGTCCATGTCTGACGGCGTCAGCCCCGCC
Organism: Falsiroseomonas sp. HW251; assembly: GCF_050563545.1. NCBI lineage: Bacteria > Pseudomonadati > Pseudomonadota > Alphaproteobacteria > Acetobacterales > Roseomonadaceae > Falsiroseomonas > Falsiroseomonas sp. HW251. The sequence continues at coordinate 67,204 of NZ_JBNXUM010000014.1, read as the reverse complement.
ATCGCATAGGCCTGCTTCGCCGCGACGCCGGCGCCGGTCGCGACCAGGTCCGGCCCGTCCTCGAAGGGCGCGTAGCCCCAGCCGTTGAGGCGCTCGCCGACCCATTCATGCGTGTTGCACTGGCCAAATCCCGCAAGCCAGGTGCGTTCCTCGTGCCGTGCCTTCGCGATGTCGCCGCGGGTCAGCACGATCGCCGTCGCGATGCCGCCGGGATACCAGACCGCGCAGTCCAGCATGCGCAGCGGCGTCGCGATCATGCGGGAGTTCAGCACGTCCGCGATGGTGATCTCGCCCTTGTGGCGCATCGCGGCATGGGGGTGGTGCAGCGCCCATTTCCGGTTCTCGACCGCGACAACAGCGGCCTGCTCGGCCGTCACGCCGTAGTCGTGCATGTACCGGCAGAAGGTCTGCGCGTAGATCGAGGGCGTCGAGGGACCGTACGGGGCCTCGAACTGCAGGTCGCCTTCCCAGGCGGCGTTGGAGCCGACCTGGTCCATCCAGATCCCGCTCGCCTCGTTCGTCACGCAGAGCGCGCAGTCGATCACGCCGGACTGCAGCGCGGTCGCGGCGAGCTGCAGCGCGCCGAGCGAGCCGCCGCCATGCGACGACACCTCGCTGCTGAACATGGGCCCGATCTTGAGCTCGTTCAGCAGTGACTGGTTGTACTGCAGCACCATGTAGGATTGCGGCGTGCGCCCGGTGAACAGCGCGCCGACCTGGTGACGCCCGATCCCGGCCTTCGCCATCGCTTCCCGTGCCGCGACGGCAGCGAGCTGCAGCGGCGTCTTCGGCTCGGGGTCCGTCTTCCAGGCCATGGCGCGGCCGAGGCCCACGATCGCCGTCGCGCAGCGCATCCGATGAACCACGGCGCTACTCCACGCGCGCGCCGCTGTCGGCGACCACCTTGCGGTAGCGCTCGATCTCGGCGGCGATGAAGGGCATGAACGCCGCCGGCGCGGCGAAGAAGGGATCGGTGCCGGCCGCGGCGAAGCCCGCGATGATCTCGGGGCTCTCCAGCGACCGCCGCACGGCATCGGCGAAAACGTCCACGCGATCGGCGGGCATGCCCGCCGGCCCGAAGATGCCGAACCAGGACGTCATGACGAAGTCAGGAAATCCCTGCTCCTGCATCGTCGGCACGTCCGGCAGCCAGGCTGGGCGCGACGGCCCCGCCGTGGCCAGCACGCGCAACCGCCCGCCGTCGACATGCGGCTTCAGCGGCTGCCAGGGGTAGAACATCATCGAGGTCTGCCCGGCCAGCAGCTCCGCGAACAACTGCCCGCCGCTGCTGTAGGGCACATGGGTGATGTCGATGCCGGCCTGCTTCGACAGCGCCGAGCCCGACAGATGCGCCGTCGTGCCGATGCCCGAGGATGCGTAGTTGAGCTGCCCCGGCCGCGCCCGCGCGAGCGCCACGAGCTCCCCCACGCTGCGCGCCGGCAGGCTGGCTGGCACCACCAGCACCATCGGCTGGCTGGCCAGCCGCGCCACCGGCGTGAAGTCGGCGACGGGGTCGTAAGGCAGCGTGCGATAGAGGCTGACGTTGATCGCATGCGTCTGGCTGCCCGCGAAGAGCAGCGTGTAGCCGTCGGGCGCACTGCGCGCGACGGCCTCGGCGCCGACGATGCCGCCGGCCCCGCCGCGGTTCTCGACCACCGGTCGGTGGCCCAGCACGTCCCCAAGCGCGCCGGCCAGCTGCCGCGCCGCCAGGTCCGTGGCCGTGCCCGCGGCATAGGGCACCACGAGTTTCACGGGCCTGTCGGGATAGCGCCCCTGGGCCAGCGCGCCTGGCACGCGGGACGCCGCGCCGGCCAGCATGCCGAGACAGGCGAGACCGACGGGGCGACGCCGCAGCATGACCTTCCTCCTGGGACCTCTCGGCCCTGGACTTCCGCATTGCGGAAGTCTATCCGTTATGCGGAAGGACGCTGAACCTCTTCTCATGCCCCTGTCAACGAAGCTGCCCTGGCCGCAGCCGCTGTCGCGCCACGCCGACCTCCCGCGCGAGGAGTTGCGCACCCTCGCCAAGGGCCTTGCCGCCATCGAGGCCTTCGACGAGGCCCATCCCGCCATGACGCTGAGCGAGGTCGCGCGCCGCACCGGCATCAGCCCGGGCGCCGCGCAGCGCATCCTGCGCACGCTGACGAGCCTCGGCTATGTCGGCAGCGACGGCACGCGCTTCTCGCTGCGGCCGCGCGCGCTGCAGTTGGGCTATGCCTATCTCGCCTCGCTGCCGCTGGCGGCGATCGCGCAGCCGCTGCTGGGCGCGCTGTCGGCGCAGACCGGCGGGTCATCCTCGCTGGCGGTGCTGGACGAGGTCGCGGTGGTCTATGTCGCGCGCTCCTCGGCCCAGGCGCTCGCGCGGGACTACATGGCAGTCGGCACGCGGCTGCCGGCCCAGGCGACCTCGGTGGGGAAGGTGCTGCTGGCCGCGCTCCCCGCGGCCGAACGCGAAGCGCGCGTCGCCCGCATCGCGCCGGACCGCCTGACGCCGCACACCCTGGCGGACCCCGACGCGATCGGCGCCGCGCTCGATCGCGTGGCAGCGGAAGGCTTCGCGCTGAACGACCAGGAGACCGCGCTCGGCATGAGGTCCATCGCCGTGCCGGTGATGGCCGCTGGCCGCACCGTCGCCGCGCTCGGCATGAGTTCCGAGGTCGTGCGGACGACGCTCGCCACCATGAAGGAGGCCTGGCTGCCGGCCATGCGCGCCACCGCCGCGTCCATCGGCGCCGCGCTGGCGGGGCGGTAGGCGCAGCGCTGGAGGATGGCCGGCTAAAGGGCCGCGGCGAGCTGCGCCGGGCGCAGCGGCTTGTGCAGCACGCCGTCCATGCCGGCCTCGCGGCAGGCAGCGTCCGTCGCCTCGGACCGCTCCGCCGTCAGGCCGAGGATGCGCACATGCCCCCGTGCGCCCGCGAGCGCGCGGATGCGCCGCGTGGCGTCCATGCCGCCGAGCCGCGGCATCTCGAGATCCATCAGCACGAGGTCGAAGCCGCCCCCCGCCGCCGCGGCCACCGCCTCCTCGCCATCCGCGGCGAGCTCGACCTCATGCCCCATCCCGCGCAGCGCATGCATCGTGACCATGCGCACCACCGGCGTGTCCTCCGCCAGCAGGATGCGCAGCCCCGTGGCGACCGCGGGCGGCGGCGCCGCAGGGCTGGCGTTCGCCGCCGGCGCGGCGACGTCGAAGCGGAACTCGGTGCCGGTGCCGGGCTCGCTCTCGACCTCGATCCGCCCGTCCATCAGCGCGACCAGGCGGCGGCAGATCACCAGGCCCAGCCCGGACCCGCCGAAGCGGCGCGCCGTGGAGGCATCGGCCTGCCCGAAGCGCTCGAACAGCCGGGCCATCTGCGCCGGCGTCATGCCGATGCCGCTGTCGCGCACCGAGAACAGCAGCCGCCCCGGCGCAGCGCGCAGCACGACGGAGACCGCTGCCCCCGGCGAGAACTTGATCGCGTTGCCCACGAGGTTCAGCAGCACCTGGCGCAGCCGCCCGGCATCGCCCGTAACCTCCACCGGCACCTCCGGCCCGACCGAGGCGGAGAGCGCGACGAGCTTCGCCTCGGCCTGCGGGCGCAGCAGCGCCAGCACCGCGTCGAGCTCCGCCGCCGGCGAATAGGGCGCGTTCTCCAGTGTCACCGCCCCGGCCTCGAGCCGGGCATATTCCAGGCTGTCATTGACCAGCCGCGTCAGCTGGCCCGCGGCCTCGTCCATCATGCGCAGCCGCGTCGTGACCTTCGGCGGCAGGCCCGGCGTCGCGGCCAGCACGCCCGCCATGCCGACGATGCCCTGCAGCGTGTTGCGCAGCTCGTGGCTCATCATCGAGACCGCCTCGCTGCGCGCGCGGCTGCGCAGCAACGCCGTCGCCGCGGCCGCGACCTGGCGGAGCTGCGCCAGCTGTTCCGCCGTCGGCTCGTGCGGCTCGGTGTGAAGCAGGCAGAGCGTGCCGACCGGCAGCCCCGCGCTCGGCGCGAGCGGCATGCCGCAATAGGCACGGATGAAGGGCGGCCCGGTCACCAGCGGGTTGGCGGCGAAGCGCGGATCCGCCGACAGGTCGGGGATCACCAGCGGCTCCTCGCCCAGGATCGTCCAGGCGCAGAAGGCCAGGCCGCGAGGTGTCTCGGTCGCGCAGAACGGCCCGTCGCACGCCTTGAACCACTGCCGGTCGTCGTCCACGAGGCCGATCAGCGCGATCTCGTAGCCCGCGATGCCGCGGGCAAGCGCCGTCAGCGCCTGGAAGCCGGGCTCGCGAGCCGTGTCCAGCACGAGGAGCGCGTGCAGTTCGGCCAGGCGCTCGGCCTCCCGCGGATGGGAGGTGGCGGAGATCATGCGCCTATCTGCCGGGAGCGGCCGCTCACGGCAAGTTGTTGAGACATTATCGGACGCGCGTTTCCCCGAAATTCCGCAACCGCGACGCGAGACGAGGCGTCCCGGCCGGCGGCCGCCAGCCCAACAGCCGCAGCGCGTTCAGCGTGACCAGCACGGTCGCGCCGGTATCGGCCAGGATCGCCGGCCACAGTCCCGTCACCCCCGCGACCGTCGTCGCCAGGAACACCGCCTTCAGCCCGATCGCGATCGCCACGTTCTGGCGGATGTTCGCCAGCGTCGCGCGCGACAGCGCGACGAGATCGGCGATCCCGCCCAGGCGCCCGCCGAGCAGCGCGGCATCCGCGGTCTCCAGCGCGACATCGGTGCCGCCGCCCATCGCGACGCCGACATCGGCCGCCGCGAGAGCCGGCGCATCGTTGATGCCGTCGCCCACCATCGCGACGGGGCCGCGTGCCTTCAGCGCCGCGATCGCCGCGAGCTTGCCGTCAGGCAGCAGCCCTGCGCGCGGCTCGATGCCGAGCACGGCGCCGATCGCCGCCGCGGTGCGCGGGTTGTCACCGGTGAGCATCACCGTCGCGATGCCCATCCCCCGCAGCCGCGCCAGCGCCGCGGCCGCGTCGCGGCGGGGTTCGTCGCGGATCGCGACCAGGCCGATCGCGGCGCGGTCCGCCGTGACCACCGCCAGGGAGTGGCCCTCCTGCTCCAGCCTCTCGCGCTGGGCCTCCAGCGCGGGCGGCAGTGCGACGCCGCCTTCCGCCGCCCAGGCCGGGCTGCCGACGCCGATGCGCCGTCCTTCGACCGTCGCGGCGACGGCCTTGCCGGGGATCGCGGCGGCGGCACGCGCGGCGGGAAAGCCGATGCCGCGGCGCCGCGCTTCCTCGCGCAGCGCGCGGGCGAGCGGGTGGGAGGAGCCGGATTCCACCGCGGCGGCGAGGCGCAGCAGCTCGTCCTCCTCCACGCCGCCGGCCGTCGCGATCGCGACGATGCGCGGGCGGCCTTCCGTCAGCGTGCCGGTCTTGTCGAAGGCGATGGTCCGCGCGCCGCCCAGCGCCTCCAGCGCCGCGCCGCCCTTGACCAGCAGCCCGCGCCGCGCGCCGGCGCTCAGGCCCGACGCCATCGCCGCCGGCACCGAGATGACCAGCGCGCAAGGACAGGCCACCAACAGCACCGCCAGGCCGCGATAGACCCAGGTCAGCCATTCCCCGTCCACGAGCGGCGGCACGACCATGACCAGCGCCGCAACCCCCATCGCGCCTGGCGTCCACCAGGCCGCGAAGCGCTCGATGAAGCGCTGGGTGCGGCCGCGCGTCGCGGTCGCCTGCTCCACCAGGCTCGCGATGCGCGCGAGCGTGCTGCCCTCGCCAGCGGCGGTCACGCGCATAACCAGCGCGGCCTCGCCGTTCACGCTGCCGGCGACGAGGCGATCCCCGACCCCGCGCGCGACCGGCATGCTCTCGCCGGTCACCGCGCTCTCATCCAGCGCCGAGGCGCCTTCTGTCACCACGCCGTCGGCGGGCACGCGGTCGCCCGGCCGCACCAGCACGAGGTCGCCGATCGCGAGCCTCTCGGCCGGCACTTCCTCCGTCGTGCCGTCCGGCTTGCGCCGCAGCGCGGTGCGCGGCACCAGCGCGACCAGCGCCTTGATGCCCGCCCGCGCGCGGCCCGCCGCGACGCCTTCCAGCATCTCGCCCACCGCGAAGAGCAGCACGACGAAGGCCGCCTCCTCCGCCGCGCCGATCACGGTGGCGCCGAGGGCGGCCACGACCATCAGCGTCTCGATGGAGAAGGGGCTGCCCGCGCGGGCCAGCGCGACGGCGCGGCGGCCGAATGGGAACAGCGCGGCGAGCGTCGTACCGAGGTAGAGCGCATGGGACGCGGACGGCACGAGATGCGCCGCGATCCAGGCCGCAGCCACCAGCGCGCCGAGCATCCAGACCAGCCGCGCCCTGGCGGTGTTCCACCAGGGCGCGCCGTCCTCGTCATCGTCGTGATGGTGGTGATGGTCGCCCGCCGGCGGCTCGGTCGCCACGCCATAGCCCAGCGCGCGGACCTGCCGCGCCACGGCTTCGGGCTCGGTCTGGCCCGGGGCCAGGTCGAAGGCGAGGCTCCTGCCGAACAGGCTGACCGTGACACCCGAGACGCCGGGCAGGCGCTCCACCGCATGCGTCACCTTCGCGACGCAGGCCGCGCAATCCATGCCCTCGAGCCGCCAGTTCAGCCGCGTGGTGCTGTCCATGCGGCCCTTATGGGACTTCCAGCGACTGGAGGTTCAAGCCCGGAATCGCCATATAACCCGGCGATGACGAAAGCGCTCTCCATCGGCGACCTCGCCCGCGCCACCGGCGTGAAGGCGACCACCATCCGCTTCTACGAAGCCGAGGGCCTGCTGCCCGCGCCGCTGCGCACCGAGGGCGGCCACCGGCTCTATGCCCGGAAGCATCTCGACCGACTCGGCTTCATCCGCCACGCGCGGGAGCTCGGCTTTGGCATGGACGACATCAGGGAGTTGCTGCGCCTGGCCGACGCCGCGCCGGATGCGCCCTGCGAGGGCGCGGACGCCATCGCACGCCGCCATCTGGCCGCGGTGCGGGAGAGGCTGGCAAAGCTGCGGTCCCTGGAGGCCGAGCTCGAGCGGATGACGGCGCACCAACACGGCAGCGTCGCGACCTGCCGGGTGATCGAGGTGCTGGCCGATGCAGCGCATGGCCATTGCGCCGATCCCGCGCATGGCGGGGCAGGCGGCGCGGCGCCGTCTACCGCACGCGCAGCCCCGCGGCGTCGATGACGCGGGTCCATTTCGCGTCCTCGGCGCGGACGTAATCCGCGAAGGCGCCGGGCGCGAGGAAGAAGGCGCGGCAGCCCTGCGCGCCGAGCGCGTCCTGCACCGCCGGCTGCGCCAGCGCGCGCTCCAGCGCCGCGGAAAGCCGCGCCACCGCGGCCTCAGGCATGCCGGACGGGCCGACCAGCCCCCACCACGGCGCGATGGAAAAGCCGGGCAGCCCGGCCTCGATCAGCGTCGGCACGTCCGGCACCTGCGGCGCGCGCACCGGCGTCGTCACGCCCAGCAGCCCGATCCGTCCCGCCCGTGCATTCTCGAGCACGGTCGAGAAGGCGTCGAAGTAGTAGTCCACGCGCCCGCCGACGAGATCCGCCATCGCCGGTGCCGCGCCGCGATAGGGCACATGCGTCGCGGTGATCCCGGCGGCCGTGTTGAAGGCCTCGCCCGCCAGGTGGCTGGTCGAGCCCTGGCCGGAGGAGGCCATGTTGAAGCTGCCCGGCCGGGCGCGGGCCGCGGCGATGAAGCCGGGGAGCGTGTCGGGCAGGCCGTTGCGCACCACCAGCGCGAAGGGGCCGTCGCCGACCGGGCCGACGAAGCCGAAGTCGCGAGCGGGATCGAAGGGCACGTCGCGCTCGATGGCGGGGCGGTAGAAGGTGCCCGCGCCGGCGATCAGGATCGAATAGCCATCGGCCGGCGACTTCGCGACGTTCTCCGACCCGATCGCGCCGCCCGCTCCGGCGCGATGATCCAGCACCACGGATTGGCCGAGGTGCGGCGCCATCGCGTCGCCCACGATGCGCGCGATGTTCGACGTCGCGCCGCCCGGTGCCCAGGGCACGACAAGGCGGACCGGCCGCGCCGGGAAGCTCTGCCCGAGGGCCGGCAGCGGCAGCAGCGCCCCGGCAGCGAGAAGGCCGCGTCGTCGCATGGTCACGCCCTCCGCGGCCCGCGGCCCGGCGGATAGGGCCAGCGCGGGTCATTGAACTCCTGCATCTCCAGCCAGTAGCCCTCGGGGTCCCGGAAGAAGCAGGAATAGACGGTGCGCCCGCCCAGCATGTCGGGCGGCCCGTCGAAGGCGACGCCGCGCGCCTTGTAGTAGCGGTAGGCCGCCTCGACGTCCTCGACGAGGAAGGTGAACATCATGCCCTTCGTGCCGCGCGGACGCCCCGCCTTGTTGCAGACGCCGAGGAAGCCCGTCGGGCTGACCTGGAAGACGCGGCAGACGCCCTGGTCCAGCACCTGCGGCAGCTCCAGCACGTCGCGATAGAAGGCGGCGTGACGCTCGAGGTCGTCGGTGTAGAGCCAGACGACGTTCTGCTCGATGAAGGGCGGCTTCGCCATCGGTTCAGCCGCCGCTCCGCACCAGCCGCACGAGCTGCGCGACATGCTCGGGCGGCGTCTCCTTCTCGATCCCGTGGCCGAGGTTGAAGACGAAGGGACGCCCCCGCATCGCCGCCAGGATCTGCCGCGCCTCGGTCTCCAGGGCGATCCCACCAGCGACCAGCGACAGCGGATCGAGGTTGCCCTGCAGCCCCACATTCGCCGGCACGAGGGATGCCGCGAGGCGCGGATCCATCGCCGTGTCCATCGCGACGGTGTTGACCCCCGTGCGCTGCGCGTATTCGCCGATCAGCGGGCCGGCCAGGCGCGGGAAGCCGATCACCGGGATCGAGGGATGCACCCGCTTCACGTTCCGCACGATGGCCGCCGAGGGCTCGATCACCCAGCGCCGGAACTGACCTGGCGGCAGCATGCCGGCCCAGCTGTCGAACAGCATCACCGCCTCGGCGCCGGCCTCGATCTGCGCCAGCAGGTAGTCGGTGGTGGCGTCCACCAGCGTGCGGATCAGCCGGCCGAACAGCGTGGGGTCGGCATAGGCCATGCCGCGCGCGGTCCGGAAGTCCTTCGAGCCATGCCCCTCCACCATGTAGGCGGCGACGGTCCAGGGGCTGCCGGCGAAGCCGATCAGCGCGACCTTCGGCGCATGCGCCGCCAGCGCCGCGCGGGTCAGCCGCACCGTCTCGAAGATGGGCGCGGCGCGCTCGCGGACCTTGTCGAGCTCCAGCGAGGCGACCGCCGTCGCGTCGCGCAGCGGGTCCAGCACCGGCCCCTCGCCCTCGGCGAAGCGCAGCCCCTGGCCGAGCGCCCAGGGCACCATCAGGATGTCGGAGAACAGGATCGCCCCATCCATGCCGTAGCGGCGGATCGGCTGGATCGTGACCTCGGCCGCGAGGTCGGGCGTGGTGCAGAGCGCGATGAAGTCGCCGGCCTGCTTCCTGACCTCGCGGTACTCCGGGAGGTATCGCCCGGCCTGGCGCATCAGCCACATCGGCGGGGGCCACACGGCCTCCCCCGACAGCGCCCTGAGCAGCGGCTTGCGCGCCTCGCCCGTCGTACCGGCATCCATTGCGGGCGCCTCTGCCTCTGCCGCCAACCGAACCTCCAAGAGCCTCATTCCGTTCTGCGCATCGGAGTCACGTCTCCGGGCGATGCCCTTCGACGATCCGATGCGGGCCGGTTCCAGGCGCCGGCCCGGCCATCATCCCTAAAGACTTTGAATCCTTGAAGGGGGTGGAGTGCTATTGGGCCTGTGGGCATCGGGGATTGGCCCTCGCGCGTGCTTCATCCACAGGGTCTTCCACGCGAGATTCGAATGCCAAGCTGCTGACTCCGCCCGTGATTCCGGCCCCGTCCCGATCCCCCGGGCGATCCACCGGAATCTTCTCCCGCGTTCGGCCGGACGCGGCGTTTCCCCCGGCTTTCGCCCCCCCGGCCTTGACCGGGCCGGGTTTTCCCCATCATCCCCGTTTCCCGATAGGGAACGCCCATGGCCCAGACCCGCACGGTCAACCTCCATCTCGTCAGCGACAGCACCGGCGAGACCCTGAACTCCATCGCCCGCGCCACCCTCGCGCGCTTCGACGACCCGCATGTCGTGCATCACCGCTGGTCGCTGATCCGCTCCCGCCTGCAGCTCGACCGCGTGCTGGACGGGATCGAGGCCGAGCCCGGCCTGGTGCTCTTCACCGTCGCCGACCGCAGCCTGCGCCACGCGCTGGAGGAGCATTGCAACCGCCTCGGCGTCTCCTTCCACTCCGTGCTCGACCCCGTCATGGACCTCCTCCAGGCCGAGCTCGGCGAGCGCGCGCGGGAGAAGCGGGCCGCCCAGCACGTCATGGACGCCGACTACTTCCGCCGGATCGACGCCATGCACTACGTGCTCGCGCATGACGACGGCCAGGGCGCCGCCGGCATCGCCGAGGCCGATGTCTGCCTGGTCGGCGTGTCCCGCAGCAGCAAGACGCCGACCTGCTTCTACCTCGCCAACCGCGGCATCAAGGCGGCCAACGTCCCGATCGTCCCGGGCGCCGTTCTGCCCGACGAGCTCAACGACGCGCCCTGCCCGGTGGTCGGGCTGCATATCGAGGCCGGCGCGCTGATCGAGATCCGCCGCCACCGCCTGCGCCTGATCGGCGCGCATGGCGTGCGCCAGGACACCACGGACTATGTGGACCACGACGCCGTGAAGGCCGAGATCCAGAACGCGCGCCGGCTCTGCACCCAGCGCGGCTGGCCGGTCATCGACGTCACCCGCCGCTCGATCGAGGAGACCGCGGCGACCGTCCTGCAGCTCATGGAGGCCTGGCACGCGCGCCGGCGCCAGCCGACCCAGCCCCATGTCCCGGAGGACCCGGCGGCCGGCGTGCTCGGCGGCAACGCCCCGTGACGATCCAGGCCGAGGAGCCCGTCCTCGTCCTGGCGTCGCAATCTGCGGCGCGGCGCATGCTGATGGACCGCGCCGGGCTGCGCTTCGAGGCGCTGCCCGCCGCGGTGGACGAAAGCGCGATCAAGGAGGCCGCCCAGGCCGAGGGCATTCCGCCCGAGGACGCCGCCGTCATGCTCGCCGAGGCCAAGGCCGAGCGGATCGCCCGCCGCGTGCCCGACGCGCTGGTGATCGGCTGCGACCAGCTGCTGGTCTGCGACCACAGCTGGTTCGACAAGCCGCCCGACATGGCGGCCGCGCGCGCGCAGCTTCTGGCGCTGCGCGGCCGGACGCACCGCCTGGTCACCGCGACCGTCGCCTGGCGCGGCGGGGCGCGGATCTGGCAGGACGTGACCACCCCGCGCCTGACCATGCGCGACTTCTCCGACGCCTTCCTCGACGCCTATCTCGCCGCGGAGGGCGAGGCGATCCTGGGCTCGGTCGGCGCCTACCGGCTGGAGGCGATGGGCGTGCACCTCTTCAGCCGGATCGAGGGCGAGCACAGCGCGATCCTCGGCCTGCCCATGCCGAAGCTGCTGGGCTTCCTGCGGCAGCACGGGGTCTTGCGGGGGTAGCCTTACAATCCGGAATACTGCCCCGCGGCTCGATCATGCCATCATCGCAGCGTGCGGGCCTGGAACGCCGGCCGGCGCGCGGACTTTCCTTCGCTCCACCCAGCCCCGGAGCCCCCATGCGACCCCCGATCCGACACGCCATGCAGCCCTGGGTCCTGCTGCTTCTCCTTGTGACCCTGTCGGCCTGCGCGCCCGGTGCGATCACGCCCGGCAACGAGGGCTACTGCCCGCCGCCCTTCATGATCGACGCCGGCGGCTACTGCACCGCGGACCCGCCGCAGAACGACTGAGGTTGGCCCGGTCGGTCCGGCCGAGATCGTCCTGATCGCCTGGCGCGGCCCAGGCCGGGCGCGTGGCGGCGCGTCAGCCTCGCGCCCGCTCGTGGTGGTGCCAGAGTTGCCCGCCCCAGGTCAGCAGGATCAGCAGCGTCGCCGCGATGCCGGCGACGCCGTACAGCGCCGTGGTCGCGGGAAAGCCGATCCGCTCGATCAGCGGCCCCGCGATCATCAGCCCGATCGGCAGCCCGTAGACCGCCAGCGTGCGCATCCCCATGATCCGCCCGCGCAGCGCCGGCGCCATGCCCTGGAGCAGCAGCACCGAGATCGGCAGCACGCAAAACATCTGGATCGCCCCGATCACCAGCAGCAACGGCAGGCCCCAGGCGATGCTGCCGACCTGGCCGAAGATGATCAGCAGCGCGTGCCAGGCGATGCTGAAGACCAGCATCATCCGCGCCGGCTTCACCGCCGCCCCCATGCGGCTGAGCAGCAACGACGCGGCGATCCCCCCCGCCGCCACCGCCGCGGCCAGGCTGCCGAGCCCGGCCTGCGTCGTGCCGTAGACCTCCCGCGCGACATAGGGCAGCAGCCCCAGTGTGAAGGGGTAGCCCGTCAGGTTGACCAGGAAGGCGACGAGCATCGCGGCGAGTTGGACCGGTGCCTCCCACACGGCCTTTGCGGCCTGCCACAGGCCGCCCAGCGGCGATCCCGCCGCGCGCGGCGCGCGCTCCGCCGGACGCACGCCGAGAAGCAGCAGGATTCCCAGGAGGTAGAACGCCACGACCACGGGGTAGGCACCCGCCATCCCGAGCACGGCGACCATCCCGGCGCCCGCCAGCGCGCCGCCGATGCGCGCGGAATCCGTGGTGATGCGCGACAGGCTGATCGCGCTCATCAGCCGGTCGTTCTGCACGATCTCGCCGATCAGCACGGTGCGGAGCCCGGTGTCGGATGGCCGGATCATCCCCGCCACGGCCGCCACCGCCAGTACCAGCACCGGCGACAGCAGGCCGCCCAGCGCCAGCGCCATCAGCAGCGTTGCGAACAGTGCGAAGGAAGCGCGCATCAGCATCAGCACGCGCCGATGCCCCATCGCATCGCCGGCCAGGCCGAACAGTGGCGCCACCAGCGTGCCGAGGAACTGCAGCGCACCGAACAGCGTGACCAGCACGACGGATTGCGTCTCGACCGCGATGTACCAGCCGAGGATCACGGTCTCCATCTCGAAGGCCCATGACGTCGCGAGGTCGGCCAACCACTGGTAGCGGTAGCTACGGACCCGGAAGGGCGACGTCGCCCCGATCCAGCGCGACGGCGTCATGCCGCCGCGTCCCGGTCATCCCTGGGGATGGCGTTCCTCCTCGCGCCGGCGTGGCGTGATGCACGCGAGCTTCGCGCAGCCGCCCTCACGCGTCGAGGGTGGCGGGCGTTACACGCGCGTCGCGCCGGGATCGCCGCCGGGCGCGGCCACGGACGCCTGCGCGGCCTGGCTGCGCGCGCAATTCGCCTGACCGGCGACGCGACCGGCGCGGCATGGCAACATGCCGCCGATGGGCATCACCTGCATGCTGCGCCGCGTGACGGAGCGGGATCTCGACCGCCTTCTCGCCGGCGAGCTCGACCTCGGCGCGATGCTGTCCGGCCCCGCCCCGCCGCCCCAGCCCGGCGGGCTGCGCGGCTTCGTCTCCTGGCTCTGGAAGGCGTCCGCCGAGCCCGGGCCCGCGATCGCGCCACCCCCGCCGGAGCCGGAGCGTGAGGACGAGCTCGATCTCGACAAGGCCTGGCACGGCCTGCACTTCCTCTTCACCGGTCTTGCGGAGGGCGGGGCGGCGCCGGGCTGCTTCCTGCTCGAGGGCGGGGAGGAGATCGAGGAGGCCGGGGATGACGGGCCGGAGCTCGACAGCCCCGCGCGCGCCTTCCGCCCGGCGGAGGTTCGCGCGATCGCGGACTTCCTCGATCGCCTGCCGCCGGCGGAGCTCGCGCGGCGCTACGATCCCGCGGCGATGACGCGGCTGCGGCTCTATCCCGACGTGATCTGGACACGCCCGCCACGGCCGGGCGAGGAGCTCTCGCCGCTGGAATACCTGCTCGATTACGCCGCGCGGCTGCGCGGCTTCGTCAGCCAGGCCGCCGCGCGCGGCGACGGGCTGCTGGTCTGGCAGGGCTGAGGGTCAGAACAGCCACCACCCCAGCGCCAGCGCCGCGACCGGCACCGCGACGGGCCAGACGATCCCCGCCATGCCGCCGACGAGGATGCCGGGCAGCCAGCCCAGCAGGATGCCGGGCCAGCCGAAGGCCCAGCCGAGCCAGCCCCAGGTCCCGACGAAGAAGGCCAGCGTCGTATAGGCCGAGCCGTCGGCATAGAGCCGGCCGCGCCTGTCCTCCGGCGCCTCGGTGAAGGTGGCGCTGCGCAGGATGTCGTGCAGCAGCGGGGCGGCGAGATCCTCCGGCGCACTGTCCAGCAGCGCCGCGCGGCGCCGCCCGGACTCGTGCGTGACCGTCAGCACGCCGTCGGCCAGCGCCCATTCCCCGCGTTGCGGCCTGCCCTGGAACTCGATGGCCACGCTGCCCTGCGACACGCCGTCAGTTCCCCCGCCTATGGACCCTTCGCCGGGCAGGCTACCCGCTGTGGGTCCTGTTCACGCAATGCGATTCCGCGCCGCGCGGCTTGCGGCGGGCGGGCAAAGGCGGTGATGTGCGCCTGCCCGTCAGGATATGCAGCGATGAACGAGATCCGGCCCTCACGCCCGAACAACCTCGACGCCTTCTGGATGCCCTTCTCCGACAACAAGTACTTCAAGGGCCAGACCTCGCGCCTGCTCGCCCGCGCCGAGGGCATGTCCTATTTCACGCCGGAGGGGAAGGAGATCCTGGACGGCACGGCGGGCCTGTGGTGCTGCAACGCCGGCCACGGCCGCAAGGAGATCACCGAGGCGATCCAGCGCCAGGCCGCGGTGATGGATTTCGCGCCGACCTTCCAGCTCGGCCACCCCATCGCCTTCGAGGCCGCGGCGCGCGTCGCCGAGATCACGCCGGAGGGCATGGACCGCGTCTTCTTCGTGAACTCGGGGTCGGAGGCCGCGGACACCGCGCTGAAGATCGCGCTCGCCTATCACCGCGCGCGCGGTGACGCGCAGCGTGTGCGGCTGGTGGGGCGGGAGCGCGGCTACCACGGCGTCGGCTTCGGCGGCATGTCGGTCGGCGGCATCGGCCCCAATCGCCAGCAATTCGGCGCGCAGCTCCCTTATGTGGACCACCTCCCGCACACGCACCTGCCTGCGAAGAACGCCTTCAGCAAGGGCGAGCCGCCGCATGGCGCGGAGCTCGCGGACGTGCTGGAGAACCTGGTCGCGCTGCACGGTAACACCATCGCCGCCGTGATGGTCGAGCCGGTGGCAGGCTCCACCGGCGTGCTGGTGCCGCCCGTCGGCTACCTGCAGCGCCTGCGGGAGATCTGCACGAAGCACGGCATCCTGCTGATCTTCGACGAGGTCATCACGGGCTTCGGCCGGCTTGGCACCAATTTCGGCGCGGAGCGGCTGGGCGTCACGCCGGACATCATGACCATGGCCAAAGGCATCACGAATGCCGCGGTGCCGATGGGCGCGGTGGCGACGTCGAACGCGATCTACGATGCGATCGTCAACGGCGTGCCCGCGGGGATCGAGCTCTTCCACGGCTACACCTATTCCGGCCATCCGCTGGCGAGCGCCGCGGCGATCGCGACGCTGGAACTCCACCGCGCCGAGGACCTGCCCGGCCGCGCCAAGGCGATCGAGCCCTATTGGCAGAAGACGGCACACGAGATGCGGTCCGAGCCCGGCGTCATCGATGTCCGCGACATCGGCCTGATCGCCGGCATCGAATTGGCACCCCGCGCCGGCAAGCCGGGCGCCCGCGCGACCGAGATCTTCCGCCGCTGCTTCGACGAAGGCGTGCTGGTCCGCGTCACCGGCGACATTGTCGCGCTGTCCCCGCCGCTGATCATCGAGAACGGGCACGTCGACCGCATCTTCGGGACGCTGTCGGAGGCGATCCGGGCGGTGCCGGCTTAGGTCGCGGCGGCGCGCCATGGGCCCGGGAGGCGCTGCGCGGCGGCGACGCGCCGCAGCGCGCCGCGGAGACGGAGGCCGGCTGCGGGGCGTCAGCGCTGCACGGCTGGTGGGAGAATGACGACCACGCCCCCAATAGGCTTGGCGCTCCCCCTCCCGGCTCGCGTGCATGCGGGCGATAACGAGGACCGCGCCGCGGTGGAAACCCGTCGGCCCCTCGCCTTTCGACGCCGCGATCGAGGAAGCCGAGGCCGATTTCCGAGCCGGGCGCTACACGACAATCCGCAGCGACGCGGATCTCGACACCTTCATGAAGTCGCTCGACACCCCGGAGTGACGGACTGGACGGTCGATATCGCGATTGCCGCACGGCACGACATCCGCGACGTCCTGCGCTGGACGACGTCGAACCTCGGGAACTCCCAGGCGGCGCTCCATCGCGAACGGATCAGGGCCGCCGTTCGCGACCTGCGTGACGGCCCGGATCGCATCCGCACCCTTCCCGTCGCCGGCCACCCTTCGATCCGCCGCCTCCCCCTTCGGCGCCCTTCCTGCCACGCCCGGTTCTACCGCGCCGAGCCCGGCCGCATCCTGGTCCTGCGCCTCCTGTACGAGGCGATGGACCCCACCCGCCACCTGCCCGAGGACTGAGCGCGCGATGCGCATCCTCGCCCTGGACGGCTCGCTCGCCCGTGCCTCCGTCGCCCTCTGGGCGGACGGGGTCGTGGTGGCGCATCGCGCCCAGGCCGGCGAGCGGATCCAGCCCACCGCGCTGCCGCCCATGGCGGCCGCGGTGCTGGAAGCCGGAACCCCCGACGCGGTGGCCGTCGTCGTCGGCCCTGGCGGCTTCACCGGGCTGCGCGCCGCCATTGCGCTGGCCGAGGGTATCGCGCTCGGCCTGAACCTTCCGCTGGTCGGCGTCACCACTGGCGAAGCCTTGGCCGCCGCCCTGCCGGAGGCGCTGCGCGCGGGCGAAGTCTGGTCGGCCGTGGACACCAAGCGCGGCCGCGTCGCGCTGGAGCGCGTCTCGGGCCTGGTCGCTGCGCTGCCCGTCGTGCTGGCGGAGCATGACCTGCCGCAGCCGGCAGGGGCCGTCGCGGTGGTGGGCGACGCCGCGCCCGTCGTCGCGGCGCGGCTGCTCGCGCGCGATGCCGACGCCGTGCTGACCGACAGCCGCCTGCCCGATGCCGGCGCCGTCGCGCGCGTCGCCGCGCTGCGCCTGGCCGGGGCCATCCCGCCGCGCGACGCCGCGCCGCTCTACGCGGAGCCGCCGGCGGTCCGGATGCCGTGAGGCCGGCAGCGCCCGAGGACGCGCCGGCGCTGGCCGCGCTCCATGCCAAGGCCTTCCCGCCAACCGGGCGCTGGGGTGCCGACGCGATCCGGCTGATGCTGGAAATGCCGGGCGCCTTCGGCCTCCATGCCAAAGGCGGCTTCGTGCTGGCCCGCGTCGCGGCGGATGAGGCGGAGATCCTGACGCTCGCCGTCGCGCCAGGCCATCGCCGTCGCGGCCTCGGCGGCGCGCTGCTGGCCGGCGCCATGGCGCAGGCTGTCCTGCGCGGCGCCGCTGCAATGTTCCTCGAGGTGTCGGAAGCCAATGCCGCCGCCCGCGCGCTCTATGCCGCCGCCGGCTTCGCCGAGGCGGGGCGACGCCGACGCTACTATCCCGACGGCGCCGACGCGCTGGTTCTGCGGCGGGACCTCAGCCCTTCCTGATCCGGACCAGGAGCGTGCCGTCCGGCTGCTCCTCCTGCGCCTCGACCGCATGCCCCTGCTCTGCCGCGGTGCGGGGGACGTTGCGGCGGGGCTCCTCGCCTTTCAGGCGAACGCGCAGCACCTGCCCCGTCGGCATGCGGTCGAGCGCCAGACGAACGCGAACGAAGGTCATGGGGCAAGTCTCGGCGGTGATATCGAGCGAGGTATCGTCGTCCATTTCTTTGGTATACCCGCGGAAGTTGCCATCATCAAAAGGGTGTACGCCGTAACCGTTATTGCATCCTACCCATTCCTGGCACTATATCGGCGCTGCGAATCGGCGCGGTGCCTGTCCCGAGCCACTCGCGACGCCGTTCGCGTCAATATACCGGCATATTGACGACGACGGTTCTGGGCGAGGACAGGGAAGGAAGAGCCATGGCCGACACTTCGGCGAACCAGGACCTGCTCGGGCTGACGGCGGAAATCGTATCGGCCCATGTCTCGAACAACCCGGTCTCGATCACCGACCTGCCGAACGTAATCCAGGAGGTCTACCGCACGCTGCAGACGCTCGGGCAACCCGCGGCGCCGCCAGCGGAAAAGCCGCAGCCCGCGGTGCCGATCAAGAAGTCGATCACGCCAGAGTATCTGATCTGCCTCGAGGACGGCAAGAAGCTGAAGATGCTGAAGCGCCACCTCAAGACCGCGTTCAACCTGACGCCCGACCAGTACCGCGAGAAATGGGGCCTGAGCGCGGACTACCCGATGGTCGCGCCGAACTACACCAAGCATCGCTCGACGCTCGCCAAGAAGATCGGCCTCGGCACCAAGCCGCGGAAGGCCCCGCCGCCGCCGCCGACGCGCGGCCGCGGCCGCGCCGCCGCCTCGGAGGGCTGACCCGGCCCGGCCGTCCGCCCTTCCCCGACGGGGTTGGTCGGGCGGCCCGCCGAGGTCTATGGAGGGCGCCAGCCGGCCTGATGCCGGCGGGAGGCCGCCGTCCCGCGCATGGATCGCGACACCGATCATCCCCCGGGCCATGGCGGCGCCGCGCGCCAGCCAGGCCCGCGTCCCGATCCCTCCCGGATCGAGCGGCTCTGCGTCGAGCGCGGCCTGAAGATGACGGGCCAGCGCCGGCTCATCGCCCGCGTGCTGTCCGAGGCCGAGGACCACCCGGACGTCGAGGAACTCTATCGCCGCGCCAGCGCGCTCGACGCCCGGATCAGCGTCGCCACGGTCTACCGGACCGTGCGCCTGCTGGAGGAGAAGGGCATCGTCGAGCGCCGCGACTTCGGCGGCGGCCGCGCCCGCTTCGACCCCACCGACCGCGGCCATCACCACCATCTGATCGACGTGGACACCGGCAAGGTCATCGAGTTCGAGGACGCCGAGTTCGAGCGCCTCGCCCGCGCCATCGCCGAGCGTCTCGGCTTCGGCCTGATCGGCCAGCGGCTGGAACTGTACGGCCGCCGGGACGAGGGCCCGGCCAGGACGGGCCGCAAGAAGTGAGCGCGCCGAGGAAGCAGGGCGTGCCGTCCCCGGAACGCGCGGCGCAGGCGGCATGAGCGTCGACGGCCCGCTGCCGGTGGACCCGGCGCCGCTGCGCGAGCCGCCGCCGGCGATCCCCGCCTTCGGCGAGCTGCGCGCCGGCAATCTGGGCCTGCGCCTCGCGGAATCCGGGGCCGAGATCGACGCCGCCCAGGCGCTGCGCTTCCAGGTCTTCTACGAGGAGATGGGTGCGAAGGCGGACGCGGCGACCGCCGCGGCACATCGCGACAGCGACGAGTTCGACGCCGTCGCCGACCACCTGCTCGTCCTCGACCACGACATCGGCAACGGGCCGGAGGCCGTGGTCGGCACCTATCGCCTGATCCGCCGCCCCGGCGCGCGCAGGCTCGGCCGGTTCTATTCCGAAAGCGAGTACGACGTGTCCATGCTGGCGGGCTTCCCGGGCGAGGTGATGGAGCTCGGCCGGTCCTGCGTCGCGGCACCCTATCGCACGCGCGGCACGCTGCAACTGCTCTGGCGCGGCATCGCGGCCTTCGTCTTCCGCCACCGGATCGAGCTGATGTTCGGCTGCGCGTCGCTGCCGGGGACCGACCTCGATGCGCTGGCGCCGCAGCTCTCCTACCTCCATGCGAACCACCTGGCTCCGCCGGCGCTGCGCGCGCGCGCGCTGCCCGCGCGCTACGTGTCGATGGACCGCATGCCGATCGAGCGCATCGACATGAAGGCCGCGCTGGTCGCGCTACCGCCGCTGGTGAAGGGCTATCTGCGATTGGGCGGCTTCGTCGGCGACGGCGCGGTGATCGACGAGCAGTTCAACACCACCGATGTCTGCGTCGTGGTGAAGACCGACCTGGTGACGGAGAAGTACTACCGCCACTACGAGCGCACCGCGGGCGGCGCAAAGGAGGAGTAGCGGGCTCACCCGCGAAGCAATTGAAACGCGCGGCGAAGCGGTTGTTACGCCCGCGGCTCGCCGCACCATCCCCGTGAAACAAGGCCCGGGCATCCTCTCCCCAGGCGCCAGAGGCGGCGCGCGGCAAACGGGAGACGGACCATGGCCCTCATCATCAAGACGCTCACCAGCGGCGACGATTTCCAGGATCTCGGCGCTTCCACGGACACCTTCGTGATCAACGCCGCCGCGGGCAACGACTACGTCCGGGCCGGCAGCGGCAACGACTTCCTCAAGGGCGGCACCGGCAACGACTACCTCCGCGGCGAGGACGGCCAGAACACCCTGTACGGCGAGGATGGCAACGACACCCTGACGGGCGGCGGCCTTGAGGACAGCATCGACGGCGGCGCCGGCGCGGACGAGATCTACGACTGGGACGGGGCGGACACCGTGCGGGGCGGCGGCGGCGCCGACGTCTTCCACGTCGGCGGCGGCAACGATCTCATCTTCGGTGGGGACGGCAACGACAACTTCTACGGCGCTCCCTACACCAGCGACTTCGGCGCGGACACGCTGTATGGCCAGGGCGGCGACGACACCATGACCGGCGAGGTCGGCTGGCTGCTCGCCGGCGGCATCGGCAACGACACCTACCGCGTCCAGAAGCTCGGCGCGACGATCGTCGAGAACGCCGGCGAAGGCATCGATACGGTCATCGTCAATCCCTACACGGTGAACAGCTACGTGCTCGGCGCCAATCTCGAGAAGCTCTACTTCGTCGTGGACCTGACCCAGGCGGCGCCGGCCGGCGTGACGGGCTGGGGCAATTCGCTCAACAACACCATCGGCGGCTCCGCCGGTTCGGATGTGCTGCTCGGCCTGGCCGGCAATGACAGCATGAACACGAACGGTGGCAGCGACACGCTGGACGGAGGCGCCGGGAACGACGTCTTCACCACGACGCGCACGACCTACATCAACAACCAGCTCGGCACCGCGGCGGCCGAGGGCAACGACAGCATCAACGGCGGTGCCGGTGCCGATACCGCTTCAGCCGGCCTCGGGAACGACACGATCCGCGGCGACGGTGCCGTGCCGGATGGCGGCAACGACAACCTCGATGGCGGCGCCGGGAACGACCTGATCGACGGCGACATGGGCGCCGATACGCTCTTCGGCCAGGACGGGGCGGACACGCTGCGGGGCGGGACGGGCGATGACGAGGCGTATGGCGGCGGCGGCAACGATCTCATTCGCGGCGGCGACGGCAACGACAAGATCCAGGGCCACGCCGGCGCGGACACGATCTACGGCGACCAGGCCGACAGCATCGTCTCGGGCGGCGCGGACAGCATCGATGGCGGCTCCGAGAACGACTACATCCAGGGCAATGCCGGCAACGACAACCTGACGGGCAACTCCGGCAACGACACCGTCCTGGGCGGCACCGGCGACGATATGGCCAGCGGCGGCACCGGCAACGACTTCGTCCGCGGCGGCGCCGGCAACGACATGGCCTATGGCGATGCCGGCTTCGACACCGTGCATGGTGACGCCGGCAACGACATGGTGTTCGGCGGCGCCTCGGCCGACTTCCTCTATGGCGAGGACGGCAACGACACCATCTCGGGCGACGGCGGCGCGGATGCGCTGTTCGGTGGCGCCGGCGCGGACCAGTTCCGCTACTACCTGGCGGCCGAGAGCACGGCTTCGGTGCGCGACACGATCTACGGCTTCGAGAAGGGCGTGGACAAGGTGGACCTGCTCTTCACGGACGCGAACTCGCAGCTCGCGGACCACCAGCTCTTCACGCTGTTCGACAGCAAGCCCGTCGCACCCACCGCCGGCGCGCTCTGGCAGGACAGCAGCGCGGCGGGCCTGCTGATCCGCGGCGACGTGAACGGCGACGGCGTCGCCGACCTCGAGATCCTGCTCTCGGGCATCACGACGCCGCTCTCGGCCAGCGACATCATCCTCTGAACCGGACGGGAGGGCGCGCCGCGCCCTCCCTCACCACCCCCGATACGCTGCCAGCGCCCGCCAGGCGCTGACGATGTCCGCCACGCGATAGTCGTGCCCGCCATCGTGCAGGCACAGCTCCAGCACCTGGCCCGGCCCATTGCCACGAATTTCGCAGTCCTGGCCGTCCACCACGGCCTGGCGCGGCGGGCCGAAGCCGCCGGCGCTGGCGAGCATCGCCATCGCCTCGTGGACATTGCCCTGCCGCGCGCCACCGCGCCCTGTCCGCCCGGCCAGCGGCACCGTCTGGTCCTGCCGGCCGTGGATGTGGCGCATCCAGGACGGTGGCGCGCCGCAATCCGTCGGCATCATGGTCCAGAAGGTGCCGGCGATGGGCGCGAAGCCGGCATAGGCGTCGCGCCGGTAGCACGCGACATACCAGGTCAGCATCCCGCCCGCCGACATGCCACTCATCATCACGCGGCTGCGATCGATCGGGAAACGCGACGCCGCATCCGCCATCATGCGGTCGAGATACTCTATCTCGATCATCGTCTCGCCCGGCGGCTGCGCCTCCGTCCGGCGCATGCGCCAGCTGCGCCCCGGCGCGGCCTGCGGCGCGATCAGCGCGAGGCCGAGGCCCGACACCGCCTGGGCGAGCTCCTCGTCCTCCATGATGTCGGACGCCTTCCCGCCCGCGCCATGCGCGAAGACGATGGCGCCGACCGGGCCCGTCGCGTGGTCCGGCATGCGGATCCGGTAGGTGCGCTCGCCGAGCACGCAATCCGTGTCGGGGCCGCAGGCCAGGGCCGGCACGGCGAACAGCATCAGCAAGACGGCCAGCCGGAGGCGGCGCGGGGCGTGCTCCATGCCGCGATGCTGGCATGGCGCGTCCCCGGCGGGAAGCGTTCCGTTTCGCGGCCGCGACACGCGCGACACGTCACGAAACGCGTCGAAGTCGGAACGAAACATGGTTGCGCGAGAAGGTCGTTACGGCGGGCGACGGTGCCCCCCGACGACAACCGGAGAACACCCCATGATCCGCATCGCGACCGGCCTCCTCGCAATCGGCCTGCTGGCCAATCCGGCGCTCGCCGGCGGCGGCAACAACGGCGTCAGCCTGAACGGCGCCAGCCTGAACGGCATCAACCTGAACGGCGCCAGCCTGAACGGCATCAACCTGAACGGTATCAGCCGAAACGGCATCAACCTGAACGGCATCAACCTGAACGGCGGCGGCCTGAACGGCATCCAGCACAATGGCCTCATCGACAACGCGCTGACGTCGAACGGCTTCGTCGACAACGGAGTCTCGCTGAACGGCGGCGGTCCGAACGGCGTCAATTTCAACGGCACTGCCACCGGCGCCCCGATCGCCATGCCGGCGCCGCGCGGCCTCACCCTGCCCGAAGGCCGTCTCACGGCTGAATGAAACGGAACGAAACCCGCGAAACCGGCGCGACATCGCCGGTATGCGCCGGGCTGGCAGCATTCGGACAGCCCGCCGATCCCCACCTGTCCGGCGGCGCCAACTGAGGGCCGGCCCATTCTTCCGCTTCGGGCCGGCCCTCACCCTTCGCCCATCCCTGAGCCGAGGCGGGCAGCGCGCTCCGCACGGAACAGCGGCGGAAAGCGGTTGAAGCCAAGGATTATTTTCCTGTAGCCTTGCCGGTCCAACGGCCCGGAGGGCTCCATGCCCACCTCCCTCGTCCTCACCCCCCGCCGCTTCGCGCGCCACGACTGGGCGCCGATGACGGATGCGGAATGGGCGGGACTCGCCACGCTGGTCGCCCCGGCCCAAGGGGCGGCGGGGCGCCGTCCCGTCGATCCGCGCCGGCTCTGGGACGCCATCTTCTGGGTGGCCTGTTCCTCCGGCCCCTGGCGCGAGATGCCGGAGGCGCTGGGCAAGCCCGGCACGGTGCACCGTGCGCTCTGCCGCCATGCCCGAGCGGGGCTGCTGGACCGGCTGCTGGTCGGGCTCTCCTCCCCGGCGCTGGCGACGAGGCTGGGCAGCCTGGCCTGGCGGATCGCGCGGGCCTGGCGGCGGGTGGCGCGGCTGATGCGGCTGGGGCAGCTGCTGATGGCCAAGCGGCTCGGCCTGCTCTCCGCCCTGCCCTGCGCGCCCGATTTCCTGCCGCGGCCCGATTTGTCGGAAAGGGCGATGCTGTATGGCCGGATCCTGTTCCGCGGGCCGTGGAACCGCCCGCTGCACCGCTATCTGCGGCTGCTGTTGCGGATGATGGCGGGGGACAGGCGGCAGTGGCGGCTGACGGATTGAGACGGGCAGGGTGGAAAGGGCCTCCGGCTCCC
Organism: Falsiroseomonas sp. HW251; assembly: GCF_050563545.1. NCBI lineage: Bacteria > Pseudomonadati > Pseudomonadota > Alphaproteobacteria > Acetobacterales > Roseomonadaceae > Falsiroseomonas > Falsiroseomonas sp. HW251. The sequence continues at coordinate 43,063 of NZ_JBNXUM010000014.1, read as the reverse complement.
ATATAACCCGGCCAACGGACCCCCTCAGCACCCCGGAAGGCGCCACCCATGTCCCAGAGCCAGGACAGCCAGATCCCCGTCACCGTTCTCACCGGCTATCTCGGCGCCGGCAAGACCACGCTGCTCAACCGCATCCTGTCGGAAAACCACGGCCGCAAGTTCGCCGTGGTGATCAACGAGTTCGGCGAGCTCGGCGTGGACAACGACCTCGTCGTGGATGCCGACGAGGAAGTCTTCGAGATGAACAACGGCTGCATCTGCTGCACCGTGCGCGGCGACCTCATCCGCATCATCGGCGGGCTGATGAAGCGCAAGGGCCGCTTCGACGGCATCATCGTGGAGACCACGGGCCTCGCCGATCCCGCCCCCGTCGCGCAGACCTTCTTCGTGGACGAGGACGTGAAGCGCGCCACGAAGCTCGATGCGATCGTCACCGTGGTGGACGCCAAGCACCTGCCGGCGCGGCTGAAGGACAGCAGCGAGGCGCAGGAGCAGATCGCCTTCGCCGACATCATCGTGCTGAACAAGATGGACCTGGTGAGCCCGGCCGAGGCCGACGAGGTCGAGACGCTGATCAAGCAGATCAATCCCTATGCCGAGATCAGGCGCAGCACCAAGTCGGACGTGCCGCTGGAGAGCGTCATCGGCCGCGACGCCTTCAACCTCGCCCGCATCCTGGAGAAGGAGCCGGACTTCCTGTCCGGTGACGACCACCACGAGCATGACAGCGAGGTGAACAGCGTCAGCTTCGAGGTCTCGAAGCCGATCGACGCCGAGAAGTTCAATGCCTGGATCAGCCAGCTCCTGCAGACCAAGGGCCAGGACCTGCTGCGGACCAAGGGCATCCTCTACTACGCCGGCGACAACCGCCGCTTCGCCTTCCAGGCCGTGCACATGATCGCCGACGGCGACTACATCGGCGAGGTGAGGGAGGGCGATCCCCGCAGGTCCAAGATCGTCTTCATCGGGAGGGACCTGAACCGGCCGCAGCTGCGGCGGGGGTTCGAGAGCTGCCAGGTGGAGGGGTGATGCGGTTCTCAGGCGCGATTCTCGTCCGCACAAGAACCTTCATGGGGTCGCGTTGCGGTCGTCCAGCGCGCTCTTCTCCTCGCGCGCCCACGCTAACCCTCCCCCGCTCGCGGGGGAGGGAAACCAGCGGCGGGGAAGGGCGGGCCTACCATGGCTGAAGTCGCCGAAGCCGATTTCCTCCTGACGTCCCGCGGTCGCACGGAAGACCTGGGCGCCTGGGTCATCGGCGCGCCCTTCGACGCCTCCGGCCGCCTCGCCTTCGCACTTGCCGACGGCACGATCCATCTCGCCGCGACTTCGGGCGACTGGACGGCCGTCACCGCGCACGATGCCGGCATCCTTTCGGCCTGCGCCGACATCAAGGAAGGCTGGCTCACCGGCGGCGACGACGGGCTGCTCGTCCGCACCGCGCCCGACGGCACGACCACCACGATCGCGGACTACAAGGGCAAGTGGGTGGACCACGTCGCGTCGCACGACTCCGGCCTGCGCGCCGCGGCCGTCGGCAAGACACTGCACATCCTCGGCACCGGCGGGCCGCTGAAGTCGCTGGCGCATCCCTCCTCGGTCGGCGGCATCGCCTTCGACGCCAAGGGCAAGCGCATCGCGGCCAGCCACTACAACGGCGCGAGCCTCTGGTTCGTCGGCGCGAAGGAGGACAAGCCGCGCCTGCTGGAATGGAAGGGCAGCCACCACGCCATCCGCTTCTCGCCGGATGGCACGCACGTCGTCACCGCGATGCAGGAACCCTCGCTGCATGGCTGGCGCCTGGCGGACGGGCAGCACATGCGGATGTCGGGCTATCCCGGGAAGACGCGGAGCCTCGACTTCTCCTCCCGCGGGCGCTGGCTCGCGACCTCGGGGGCGGAATCCGTCGTGCTCTGGCCCTTCTTCGGCGGCGGGCCGATGGGCAAGGCGCCGACCGAGCTCGCCGGCGGCGACCAGGTCTTCTGCACCGCCGTCGCCTGCCATCCCCTGCACGAGGTCGTCGCCGCCGGCTTCGGCGACGGCCTGGTGCTGATCGCGGAGATCGCCTCGGGCAAGGTTGTGCCGGTCGCGCCGCCCGCGGGCAGTCCGGTCTGCGCGCTGAGCTGGAGCCCGAACGGCGCGCTGCTCGCCTTCGGGACGGAAGCCGGCCGCGCCGGCCTGGTGGATCTCGGAAGGCGCGACTTATGACCGACATGCCCATCCTGACCGCGCCCTTCATGGCGATGCCGCGCATCGGCCTCGGCACCTGGCCGATGAAGGGCAGGGAATGCCGGGCGGCGGTGGAATCCGCGCTGTCGCTGGGATACCGGCACATCGACACCGCCGAGATGTACGGCAACGAGGACGCGGTCGGCGCGGGGATCCGGGCGTCCGGCCTGCCGCGTGAGCAGGTCTTCGTCACGACGAAGATCTGGAACGACAAGACCAACGGTGCGGCGATCCGGCGCGCCTTCGACGACTGCCTCGAGCGGCTGGCGATGCCCCATGTGGACCTGCTGCTGATCCACTGGCCGAGCCCGCAGCTGCAGCTCGAGGATGCGCTGAAGGGCCTTGCCGCGATCCGCGCGGAAGGCCGCGCCAGGGCGATCGGCGTGTCGAACTTCCCGCCGAGGCTGCTGCAGCGCGCCATCGACGCCGGCGTGCAGCTGTCCTGTCTGCAGGTGGAGAACCACCTCTTCCTCGACCAGTCGGCGCTGCGGCGCATCTGCCGGGCCAACGACATGGTCGTGACGTCCTATTCGCCGCTGGCCAAGGGCGCGAGCCTCGATGCATCGGCGATCGGCCGCGTCGCGGCGAAGCATGGTGCGACCAAGGCCCAGGTCGCTCTGGCCTGGCTGCTCGCGCAGGATGGCGTCGCGATGGTGCCGAAGGCGGCGTCCCCGGCCCGGCAGAGGGAGAATCTCGGCGCGCTGGACGTGACCCTGGACGCCGAGGACCTGGCGGCGCTGGCCGCTCTGCCCAAGGATCGCCGCTTCGTGAATCCCGGCATGGCGCCGGACTGGGTGAATGGGTGACGCGGATGTTTGCGCCGACGGTGGAACCGCGCCGCGCGATCCGCTCTGATCCCGCGACCGCCGCAAGGGGGATGCATGGCTGACGACGACGACGACGTGGATCTCGGCATCAGTCTCGAGGCGGTGGCCGCGATCGTGGACCACGCCCGCGCGCTGCAGGGCACCGAGGAAACCGGCACCGACCCGACCGGCGAGGATGAGAACAGCGAGGCCGCGCTGCTCGAGGAGGATCCGGACGACCTGACGGAGGAGAGCCTGCGCGCCTTCATCGCCGAGCTGAACGAGGACGAGCAGGCCTCGCTGATCGCGCTCGCCTGGATCGGCCGCGGCGACTACGGGACGGAGGAATGGGACGAGGCCCGCGCGCTGGCGGCCGAGCGCAACGAAGGCCGCGACACCGCGGAATACCTGCTGCAGATCGACAATCTCGGCGACCTGCTGGCCGAGGGCGTCGCGGCCTTCGGCTTCAGCATCGAGGACGTGGAGCGCTGAGCCTCCCTCCCCCGCGGTTGCGGGGGAGGGGAGGGGGATGCGGGGGGAGCGAAGCGTGGCAGCGCGGGCGCCAGCGCCCCTTACGTGTACTCCGCCACTGCCCCGCCGATCCCCGCGATCTCCCTGATCAGCTTCCGCCGCACGGCATTTCCGAAGGCGTCGAAATCCTCCGCCGCGATCATGAAGGCGCCGGCGCCGCCGATCACGCTCTCCCGGTAGTACTGGTCGAGCGGGATCGGCGGCGGGCGGCCGAAGGTCGGGCGGTCGTTCAGGATGGGCAGGCCGTTGATGGTGATGCCCTCGCCCACCGCGCGGTCACGCGCCTGCTCGGCCGGGGGCCCGCTGTTGTTCACGCCGTCGCCCGACACATCGATGACCTTGCGCGTCGCCTCATGCGGGCATTCCGCGAGCGCGCGGCGCGATGCCTCGATGGCGCCGGAGATGGAAGTCCAGGACAGCGACGTCCGCGGCGCGTTGGCCAGCGTCTCGGCCCAGGTGTCGGCGTCGCGCTGGCTGCCGACGCGGGTCCAGGGGATCACCACGCGCTGGTACTCGATCCCCGCCCATTCGATGTAGCAGAGCGCGACGGCGCCGATCATGCCGCCGCGCACGGCCTCGACCACGCGCGGATCGGAGACGGCGGTGCGGTAGCCCTCGCGCTGCAGCCTGGCCTCGTCCTCGTCGATGGAGCGGCTGACATCCACCGCCATCACGAGCGCGACATCCACCGGCTCGTCCGCGCGGGCAGGGCGAGCGAGGGCCGCGGTCCCGGCCGCGGCGAGCAGGGTCCTGCGGCGCATCGCACCTCTCCCATCCCGTAGGGATGACATGGAACCGCAACGCGGGGGCCGGGGGCAAGCATTGCCTGCGCTGGCCGCGCCGGGATGGCCGTGCTAGCCCGGCGGCCTCACGCCAGCCAGCGGATCAGTCATGTCGGACGCCCCTTCCTCCCCCATTCCCCCCAACGGGCCGTCCAACGGCCAGCAGCAGGCGATGCCGCTGCAGCTCAACATCCAGTACACCAAGGATCTGTCCTTCGAGGTGCCGGGCGCGCCGGAGATCTTCGTCAACCTGCGGGAGCAGCCGCGGGTGGACCTGACGCTCGACGTTCAGGCCCGCCCGGTCGAGGGGCAGCAGAACGTGTACGAGGTCAGCCTGCAGATCCGCGCCGACGCCAAGGTGCAGGAGACCAGCTGCTTCATCGCGGAGCTCGTCTATTGCGGCGTCTTCACCGTCAACATCCCGCAGGAGCACCTGGAGCCCGTGCTGCTGGTGGAGTGCCCGCGCCTGCTCTTCCCCTTCGCCCGCAACATCCTGGCCGACGTGACGCGTGACGGCGGCTTCCCGCCGGTGCTGCTGGCGCCGATCGACTTCGTCGCGCTGTGGCAGAGCCGGAGGGGCGGGCAGCAGGTGGGGACCGCCTGAGCACGGCGATGCTCCGCCGCGCCAGGTCCGTCCCCTGGCGCGAGAGGCTGACCCGGCACCTCGCGGGGCGCGGCTTCGCCCGGGCGCTTGGGCTGGCCTGGGCGCTCGGCGCCGTCTCCGCGCTGGCGATGCCGCCCGTCCATCTCATCCCGATCCTGCTGGTCGGCCTGCCCGCTCTCTACGTCATGGCGGGCGAAGCGCCGACGCGGCTGCGCGCAGCGCTGGTCGGGCTGTTCTGGGGCTGGGGCTTCCACGTCGCCGGCCTGCACTGGCTGACCAACGCCATCCTGACCGACGTCGAGCGGTACTGGTGGCTGGTGCCGCTCGCGGTGCCGGCGCTCGCCCTGCCGCTAGGCGCATTCTCGATCATCCCCGCTTTGGTGCTGCGCCTGGTCGGGCCGGGCTGGCCGCGCGTGCTGGCCTTCGCCGGCGCCTGGGTCGCCGCCGAACTGCTCCGCGGCGTGCTCTTCACGGGCTTCCCCTGGAACCTGCTCGGCACCGTCTGGGCCTTCGACGCGCTGCCCCTGCAGGCCGCGGCCTGGATCGGGGTGCATGGGCTGAGCCTCCTCACCGCGATCATGGTCCTCGCCCCGCTGGCACGCCGGGGCTGGTGGGTGACGGCGGCCGGGATCGTCGGGCTGGCCGCGATCGGCCTGGTCCGCCTCTGGCCGGAGGAGCCGGCGCCGGAGCCCGTCGCCCTCGTCCTCGTGCAGGGCAACGTCCCGCAGGAGACCAAGTGGCGGGAAGACACGCGCTGGCCGATCTTCCGCCGCTACACCGAGCTCACCGCCGATGGCGTGCGCATCGCGGGGGAGGAAGCCCCCGACAGCCGCGTCCTCGTGGTCTGGCCCGAGACCGCCAGCCCCTTCCTGCTGGCCAACGACGCCGAGGCCGCGCGGATCGCCGCGCAGAACCTGCCCCCGGGCGGGCTGCTGCTGGCCGGCGCCGTGCGCGCGCGGTTCGAGGACGGGCGCGCGACGCAGGTCTGGAACAGCATGGTCGCGCTCGATCCCGCGGGAGGCGTGCTCGACGTCGTGGACAAGGCGCATCTCGTGCCGTTCGGCGAATACATGCCGCTGCGCGGGCTGATCCCGGTGCGGCTGACCATGAGCAACCTCGACTTCTCAGCAGCCCCCGGGCTGCGCACGGTGTCGCTGCCCGGCATCCCGGCCTTCACCGGGCTGATCTGCTACGAGGTGATCTTCCCCGGCGCCGTGGTCGGGCCGGAGCGGCCGGGCTTCCTCGTCAACATCACCAACGACGCCTGGTTCGGCATCTCGGCCGGCCCCTACCAGCACCTGGCGGCGGCGCGGCTGCGGGCGGTCGAGGAAGGGCTGCCGCTGGTGCGCGCGGCGCAGACCGGCATCTCCGCGGTGTTCGATGCTCGCGGGCGGGTTGTGGCGAGCATGGGGCTCGGCCGGATGGGGGTGGTGGTGGCGCCGCTGCCGGAGGCGGCGCCCCCGACCCCGTTCGCTCGCCTGGGACTGGCAATCCCCATCCTGCTGATCGCGCTGACGTGGATTTTGGCTGGTCTTGGCAACCGATCTTCACGAAGCGGCACAAGTGCATGAAGAGTCTAGGAAGAGTTCGCAGCGCCGCGTGCGCGTACCGGTTGCGGATAAAATTTGAGATTAATCAAAAGAGTTGACAAACTCTCATCCCTGCGTGTAACCCGTGCGGCACGGACGGCGTTCTCCCTGCGCCGTTGCCTGTGGTCCCCGGTCTTCCCGCGATGGCCTGTCCGGGCGGAACCGTAGCGTGCGACGGAGTGCGGAGACGTGACGATGGCGACTGACGACGTCCTGGAGCGCGGCGCGGAGCGCGAGCACCGGCCGAGCCCCATCGACGTGCATGTGGGCAGCCGCGTGCGCCTGCGCCGCACGCTTCTCGGCATGAGCCAGGAGAAGCTGGGCGAGGCCCTCGGCCTGACATTCCAGCAGGTCCAGAAGTATGAGCGTGGGGTGAACCGCATCGGCGCGAGCCGCCTTTTCGACCTCTCGCGCGTGCTGGACGTGCCGATCGGCTTCTTCTTCGACGACATGCCGCCCGAGATGGGCGGCGAGAAGCATCGCCGCTTCGGTGGCTTCCAGGAAACCCAGGACGGCTTCGAGGACGACACGCTCCACCGGCGCGAGACGCTGGAGCTGGTGCGCGCCTACTACCGCATCACCGACGCTTCGGTTCGCAAGCGCGTCTTCGACCTCATCAAGAGTCTGGCGCCGGTCGAGTAGCCTCGGCGGTTACGACCGCAACTGTGGGTTGTCGAAACTCGGGCTGCGGTAGTACCGGAGCGCGGCGTCCAGCGCCTCAGCCAGGGACAGCTTTTCCTCAGCCGAGAGAAACCGGCCCAGCTCGACGCTGTCGCCGCGCGCCACCGCGCGCAACACCGGGACCGCGCCGGGCCGTTCCTCGATCTCCAGCCGCGACCAATAGGCATCGAGCTCCACGGCTTCCTGCCCGCCGCGCCCGTCGCGCCGCCGGACCTGCAGCCTGCCGCCGGCGATGCGGACCGTCTCCTCGGCCGACCGGCTCCAGCTCCGGTGCAGGGCCACCAGGAACAGGACCAGCCCGACCTCCGCGCCAAGGAAGCCCAGCACCGGCCAGGCGCCGAGCAGGGTGAAGAGCACCGCGGGGATCGCCGCGGCGCCCAGCGCCAGGCCGGCGAGCCAGCGCATGCCCCGTGCGGTGAGGCCGGCCGGCGGGTGGCTCACCGCCTCGAACAGGATGGTCTCGGCACCCCCTGACATCGGGTCGGAGTATGGGCTACCCAGCGCGAAAGACCATGCCCCGCGCCATGCCCCGTTCCCCTGGCAAGCCCAACCACGGCACCGCCGAGAAACCCCGCCGTGCGCGGGCGATGAACGCGACGCAGGCCGAGGCCTTCCTGCGATCCCTCGCCGCCGCGAACCCCGAGCCCGAGACCGAGCTTCTCTACACCGATCCCTTCACCCTGCTGGTCGCGGTCGCGCTGTCGGCGCAGACCACCGACGCCGCGGTGAACAGATGCACGCCCGCGCTCTTCGCGGCCGCGCCGACGCCCGCCGCCATGGCCGCGCTGGGCGAGGAGGGCATCGGCCCCCACATCCGCCGCATCGGCCTCTGGCAGGGCAAGGCGCGCAACGTCGCGGCAATGTCGCGGATGCTGGTGGAGAGGCATGGCGGCGTGGTCCCGAACGACCGCGCCGCGCTCGAGGCGCTGCCCGGCGTCGGACGCAAGACGGCCAATGTCGTGCTCAACGTCGCCTTCGGCGAGGCCGCGATGGCGGTGGACACGCACATCTTCCGGCTCGGCAACCGGACGGGCCTCGCGCCCGGCAAGACCCCGCGCGAGGTCGAAGACGGGCTGGTCCGGAAATGCCCGCCCGACCTGCTGCGCGATGCGCATCACTGGCTGATCCTGCACGGGCGCTACGTGTGCAAGGCAAGGATGCCGGAATGCTGGCGCTGCCCCGCGATCGCGCATTGCAACTACCGGGACAAGGTGCTGGTGGCGCCGGCGAAGTGACCGACCCTGAACAGCGCCGCGGTGCCCGTGTCGGTCAGCTTCTCCAGCCCCTCTGGTAGCCCCGGCAGGCCCGGGGCGGCGTCGGGCAACAGGACCAGCAGGTAGTCGAACTCGTCCGGCCAGGACGCGAGGTAGGGCGCCTCCTCCAGCTCCGCCGCGGTCCGGTCCCGTCGGCCGAGCAGGCGGTAGTCCACCGCGATGCCGCGCGGGAAGGACAGGTGCCGCCACTCGTCCCGCACCGCCAGCGGCTGCTGCCCCCGGATGGTGAAGAGCAGCGGGATGAAGGCGCGGCGCTCCAGCACGACGAGCGCGCCGAAATGCCCCTCCATCGTGCCGAGCCTGGCCAGTGCGCGGCTGCGCGGGCCGCTCCGCCAATACGCGGTATCCGCGAGGTCGCGCGCCGTCGCCACCAGCACACGGCTCCCGGGCTCGATCGGCGCGATCGCTTGGCGGATCGCGACAAGGTCGGCGCGGTGCGCGGCCCAAGCCTCCGCCGCCACGCCGCTCCGCAGCACGAGCAGCGCGCCGAGCAGCGCCGCCGCGATCCGCCCCGCGCGAGGCGGCAGGCGCGGATCGAAGCCGGCGAAGACCATCAGCCCCAGCATCACGGGAAAGCGCGCATCCACGAAAGCCGCGCCATGCACCGCGAAGGGCGTCGCGGCGAAGAACGCCAGGAAGATGCAGCAGGCCAGAAGCGACGGCGCATGCACGCCGCGCCGCCTGAGCCCGAAGGCCAGCACGCCGAGGATCGCGACGCCGGTCGCGGCATCCAGCGCTCCGCGATAGCCCGCCACCGGCAGCAGCAGTTCCAGCGCCTTGCGGTCCCAAGGATACCAGTTGGTCTTCCCGCTGGCCTCCGCGAGGGGCGAGGCCCCGTAGAGCAGCACGGCCGGCGCGACCACCACCGCCACCGCCGCGGCACGCCCCAGCGCCTCCCTCGCCCAGCGCCCGCCGCCCCGCTGGGCCGCGATCACCGCGAGCACCTCCTGCGATCCGATCAGCACCGCGGCGAAGAGCACGTCGATGACGTGGCAGAAGAACACCGCGGCGACGCCGAGCGTCGCGCCGGCGATCGCCAGCGCCGGCCGCCGCTCGCGCTCGGCGATCCAGAGAGCGCCGACGAGCAGCGCGATCGCCAGTCCCAGCGTGAAGTTCAGGAAGCCCAGCAGGAAGAGTCCGTTGCAGACCACGAGCGCGCCGGCCACCGACCACCAGCCCGCGCGTCCGAAGGCCGCGCGGTGATGCAGCAGGATCGCGGCGTAGAGCAGCAGAAGGATCCCGCCCAGCACCAGGCGCCCCGCCAGGGTCAGCGGCATGACGCGCGCAAGCGGCGGGATGATCAGGTCCGTCGCGATGTTGGGCAGGATGTCCCAGGCCGGCTGCCAGTAGCGCGCCAGCGCGGGATCGCGGCCTCCCTCCGCGAGGATCAGCATCCGCGCGAGGTGGTTCGGGTAGTCCAGCAACGGCGGCAGATCCACCACCGCGAGCGGCAGCACCAGGAGCATGGCCGCGCCGCAGGCGGCGACGCCGCGCGATGCAAGGGAAGGCGCCGCTTCGCGCCACGCGCGAAGATGGGCAGGCGCTGCAATGTCGGCCACGCGTCCTCGGGGCTGAAATCACCGCTGTAGCGATCCGGCGCGGCAGGCGTGCCCGGCGCTCGCGCCTTTGTTCCCGCCCCGCCATCGCACCGGCTGGCGGTCGGAACGTTTCGAACCGACGCGCAGGCCGGCGCCGCCGTCCGGAACCCCCGGGCACGACGCGGCGTTTCGATGTGTGCATCCAGGACGTCCAGGCGTTCCAGGGCAGCGGCACATGCTCGCCGCCGGCGGTCTTCGTCGTGCCCAGGGTCTGGCTCCACCAAAGGAGAGAGTACGCATGACCGGGGCTCCGCCTTGTCATCAGCGCGGCCGTGACGACAGGCCCGTGCTGCTTGTCCTGTCCCATCTGCGCTGGGACTTCGTCTTCCAACGGCCGCAGCACCTGATGACGCGCGCGGTAGCTGCCTACGAGGTCCTGTTCTGGGAGGAGCCCGAGGAGGAGGACGGCGCCGCGCCGCGGCTCGACGTGCTGGCGCGCGATGGCGTGACGGTGCTGCGCCCGGTCCTGCCGCGCGGCCTGTCGGCCGAGGTCGCGCTCGCAGCCCAGCGCGCGCTGCTCGAGACCGTGCTGGCGCCGCGCGAGGGCCGGACGCTGGTCGCCTGGTTCTACTCCCCGATGTTCATGGCGCTCGCCGGGCAGGTGCCGGCCGACATCGTGGTCTATGATTGCATGGACGAGCTCTCGGCCTTCCGCGGTGCTCCGCCGCAGATGCTCGAGATGGAGCGCCGACTGCTGGCGCGCGCCGACCTCGTCTTCACCGGCGGTCGCAGCCTCTATGAGGCGAAGCGCGGCAAGCACCCCTCGGTGCATTGCTTTCCCTCTTCGATCGACGCGGCGCATTTCGGGCAGGCGCGAGGCGAGTTGCCGGAGCCCGGGGAGCTGCGCGCGATCCCGCGGCCGCGGCTTGGCTTCTTCGGCGTGGTGGACGAGCGCATGGACCTCGAGCTCGTCGCGGAGCTCGCGGCGCTGCGGCCGGACTGGTCGCTATGCATGATCGGGCCAATCGCGAAGATCGACCCCGGCAGCCTGCCGCAGGCGCCGAACCTGCATTGGCTCGGTGGCCGCAGCTACCGTGACCTGCCGCGGCATCTCGCGCATTGGGATGTCGGCATCATGCCCTTCGCCATCAACGAGAGCACGCGCTTCATCAGCCCGACCAAGACGCCGGAATTCCTGGCCGCCGGGCTGCCGGTGGTTTCGACCGCGGTCACGGACGTGGTGCGCGACTACGGCGATGCGGGCCTGGTCTCCATCGCGCAGGACGCGAAGGGGATGGCGCTGGCGGCCGAGGCGCTGCTGAAGCGCCCGCGCGAGGCGTGGCTTGCGAGAGTCGACGCGCGGCTCGCGACGGACAGCTGGGACCGTACCTGGTCGCGGATGTCGGCCTTGATCGAGGCCGTCCCGCGAACGCGGCGCAGCGGCGCCGGGCTGCCCGTCTCGGTCCTTGCCGCGCGCGCGGCGGGAGCGGCGCATGACTGAGGTGACCCGTCTCGACACCAACAATCCCCTGGGCAATCCCCTGGGTCACGCCGAGCGTGGCGCCTATGACTGGCTTGTCGTCGGCGCGGGCTTCGCGGGCTCTGTGCTGGCGGAACGCCTGGCGTCGCAGCGCAACGAGCGCGTGCTGGTCATCGACCGGCGCGACCACGTCGCGGGCAACGCCTACGACCACCTCGACGAGGCCGGCGTGCTCATCCATCGCTATGGCCCGCACATCTTCCACACCAACAGCGAGGCCGTCTTCGCGCATCTCTCGCGCTTCACGGCATGGCGCCCCTACGAGCATCGCGTGCTCGGCCAAGTGCGCAGCCCCGCCACCGGCAAGGATCTGCTGGTGCCGATCCCGATCAACCTCGACACCATCAACAGGCTCTACGGCCTGGACCTGACGGAAGACCAAGTCGAGGGCTGGCTCGCCTCGCGCGCCGAGACGGTGGAGACCGTCCGCACCAGCGAGGACGTGGTCGTCGGCAAGGTCGGGCGCGAGCTGTATGAGCTGTTCTTCCGCGGCTACACGCGCAAGCAGTGGGCGCTGGATCCGAGCGAGCTCGACAAGTCGGTGACCGCGCGCGTGCCGACGCGCACCAACCGCGACGACCGCTACTTCACCGACCGGTTCCAGGCGATGCCGCGCGACGGTTACACCGCGATGTTCCGGCGCATGCTGGACCATCCGAACATCACCGTCCGCACGGGGATGGACTTCCGCGAGGCGCGGCGCCGCTTCTCCTTCCGGCACCTGGTCTGGACGGGGCCGGTAGACGAGTATTTCGGCTTCCGCTTCGGCAAGCTTCCCTACCGCTCGCTGCGCTTCAAGCACGAAACGCTCGATCGGGAATGGGCGCTGCCGACCGGCACGGTGAACCATCCCGCGGAAGCCACGCCCTTCACGCGCGTGTCGGAATACAAGTGGATGACGGGGCAGCAGCACCCCCGCACCAGCATCACCTACGAGTTCCCGTCCGCGGAAGGCGATCCCTACTACCCGATCCCCCGCCCGGAGAACGCCGCGCTCTACAAGCGCTACGAGGCGCTGGCGGACGCCGAGGCCGACACTTGGTTCGTCGGGCGGCTGGCCACCTACCGGTACTACAACATGGACCAGGTGGTGGGTCAGGCGCTGGCGACCTTCGAGCGCATCCAGAAGTCGGTGCCGCGCACCGCGGCGAACGACGACCGCCGCCGCCTGCAGGCCAGCGCAGGCGACTGACGCGCCGGCCGCTTCCGCCCGACGGAAGTAGGCTGGGCTGGCGGGCCGGTCTATGCTGCGAGCATGGACCGGCCGATGACCCCCTTCGCGAGCCGTACGGTTGCGCAGCACCTGCTGCGCGGCGCGGTCGGCGCGACTTGCCCCCGTCGCTGGCGCCGCCGTGCGTCGGGCCGCTCCCATTGCGAGCGCTGCCGGCCCCGGTGATCCGTCTCGCCCGCCGGGCGCTCTGCCTCTCGCTGGCCGCGCCGACGCTGGCGAGAGCGCAGGTCTGGACGCCCTCCCGCCCCGTCGTGATCGTCGTTCCCTACGCCGCGGGCGGCTCGGCCGATGCCCTGGCGCGTCCGCTGGCCGACCGCATGGCGGCGCGGTTCGGCTCCCCCGTCGTGATCGAGAACCGGCCCGGCGCGGCCGGCGCGATCGGGGCGGAGAACGTGGCGCGCGCAACCCCCGACGGGCAGCGGCTGTATTTCTCCTCCGGCGGAACGATGACCGTCGGCCCGCTCACCACGCGCAACCTACCGTACCGGGCGGAGGATTTCGCCCCCGTCGCGCTGCTCGGCACGCTGCCCTACGCGGTCGCCGCGCGCCAGGGGATGCCGGAGACGATCCAGGACCTGGTCGCGCTGGTCCGCGCCAGGCCGGGGCGGATCTCGATGGGGGGATCGGGCGGCGCGTCGATCGAGCTTGTCGTCGCGATGCTGGCCGCGCGGCTCGATCTCGACTGGATCGCGGTGAGCTACCGCGGGGATTCCGCGGCGGTGTCGGACCTGCTCTCCGGCGCGCTGGACGCCGCGGTGCTGGGCGGACCGCCGGCGCTGGCGGCGCATCGCAGCGGGCGCGCGCGGCTGCTGGCCTGGACGGGCGCGGCGCGCGTGCCGGGCCTGCCGGACCAGCCCGTCCTGACCGAGACCTGGCCGGGCCTGGTGGCGGAGGGCTGGTTCGGCCTGCACGCCCCTGCCCGCACGCCACCCGAGGCGGTCGCCCGCCTGAACGCGGCCGCCACCGGCGCGCTGCGCGAGGACCCCGGCCTTGTCGAGCGCCTGGCCGGCGAGGGCCTGGTGATCGCCCGGCCCCTCTCGCCCGAGGCCTTCGGGCGCTTCGTCGCGGAGGACGCGCAGCGGCTGGCCGCCATCCTGGCGCGGCTCGGCCGGCTCGCCGATAAATAGTCTGGCCTAGGCCCGCATCAGCCTGACCCGCGTCCCCCAGGGGTCGCTCGCCTCCACTCCGCCCTCGATCGGCGTCGCCGCGTCGCCCAGCCGAGCGAGCTGCGCGTCGAACAGCGTGGGGTCCCGCACCGCCAGGGAGAACCAGTCGAGCCCCGTCGTCCCGGTATCGCGCGTCCCCGCGCCGGCGCTGTTCCAGCTGTTGATCGCGACGTGATGGTGATAGCCGCCCGAGGCCAGGAAGGCCGCGTGCAGGTCGCGCCCCGTGGTCGCGCGCAGCCCCAGCGCTTCGTCGTAGAATGTCCGCCCGACCGGCACCTGGCCCACGCGCAGGTGCATGTGGCCGATCCGCAGCCCTGCCGGCGCGCCCGTCCAGCCCGACGTACCCGGCGGCATCGCCGCCAGGATCGCCCGAACATCCAGGCCCAGCGTGCCCATGGCCACCTTGCCGTCCTGCCAGTCCCAGCCGGATTCCGGGCGGTCGCTGTAGACCTCGATCCCGTTGCCCTCGGGATCCTCGAGGTAGATGGCCTCGCTCACGATGTGGTCGGCGGCGCCGCCGACAGGGATCCGCGTCTCCGCGGCATGCAGGATCCAGCGCGCGAGGTCGAGCCGCGTCGGCATCAGGAAGGCGATGTGGAACAGGCCCGCCTCGGTCGGCGCCTCGAGCCGCGCGCCCGGGCGGTCCAGCAGGTGCAGGATCGGCGTGCCGCGGACGCCCAGCACCACGCCGCCGGCGTCGCGGGCGACGACCTCGAGCCCCAGCGCCTCGCGGTAGAAGCGTTCCATGGCGGGCAGGTCGCGGACGCGCAGCGCCGCCTCGGCGACGGAGATCGGGGTCCGCAGCGCGAAGGGCAGGGGCGCGTCCATGCGGGAAGGCTGCGCGGAAACGCCCTCCGCCGCAACGCCGGGTGCGAAATGCGCCACGCCGCCCTTGACCCAGGCCACCGGCATGTCATGTCCCGCCCCGTCATGGATCAGGCCGAGACGGCGACCGCCCTGGCCACGCCCGCGCGCCCGCGCCTGGCGGTGGTGCTGTTCAACCTCGGCGGTCCCGACGCGCCGGAGAGCGTGCGCCCGTTCCTGGTCAACCTCTTCACCGATCCCGCCATCCTGCGCGTGCCGGGCTGGGTCAGGCCCTGGCTCGGCCGGATCATCGCCTGGCGGCGCACCAGGCCGGCCAGCGAGAACTACGCCATCCTCGGCGGCCGCTCGCCGCTGCTGGAACTGACGGAGGAACAGGCGCGCGCGCTGGAAGCGGCGCTGAATGCGACAGGCGAGGTCGAGGCCAAGTCCTTCATCGCCATGCGCTACTGGCATCCGATGTCCGACGCCTGCGCCGCGGCCGTGAAGGCCTGGGCCCCGGACGAGATCCTGCTCCTGCCGCTCTATCCCCAGTATTCCACCACCACCACGGGCAGCTCCGTCGCGGCGTGGGACAAGGCGGCCGCGCGCATTGGGCTGCAGGCGCCGACCACGGCGCTCTGCTGCTTCCACAGCGACGCGGGCTTCGTCGAGGCGACCGCCGCGATCGTGCGCCAGGCCTGGGACCGGGCGCGGGCGGAGCTCGACCCCGCGATCCCGCTGCGCGTCCTGTTCAGCGCGCATGGCCTGCCCGAGAGCATCGTCGCCGCCGGCGATCCCTATCAGTGGCAGGTCGAGCAATCCGTCGCCGCGGTCGCGGAGCGCCTCGGCATCGAGGCGCTGGACCATGTCGTCTGCTACCAGTCCCGCGTCACGCCGCAGAAATGGATCGGTCCCTCCACCGAGGCCGAGCTGGAGCGCGCCGGCCACGACAAGGTCGCGGTGCTTGTCGTGCCGATCGCCTTCACCTCCGAGCATTCCGAGACGCTGGTCGAGCTCGACGTCGAATACGCCGAGGAGGCGCACAAGCTCGGCGTGCCCGCCTATTTCCGCGCTCCGGCGCAGAACGCCGATCCTGGCTTCGTCGCGGCGCTGGCCTCGCTGGCCGCGCGGGCGCGGCATTCCGGGCGCGGCCTCTGCTCCTTCGCTGGCGCGCGGCAATGCCCGAAGGAGCATGGCGACTGCCCGCATGCGAAGGCCCGCGCGGAGACGCGCGCGAAGGTCGCGGCCTAGGTGGACCGGCCGCGCCCGCAAGCCGTCCTCTTCGACTGCGACGGCGTGCTCGCCGACACCGAGGCGCTGCACGACCGCATCATGGCCGACGAGATCTCCGCGCTGGGTTGGGAAATGACGGCGGAGGAAGGCGCGAGGCGCTTCCGGGGCCTCGCCTGGGAAGCGATCGGCCCGCAGGTGGAGCAGCGGCTCGGGCCGGGCTCGGTGCCCGCGGAGTTCCTGCCGAACCTGATCCGCCGCGTCGTCCGCGCGCTGGAGCACGAGGCGGTGCCGATCCCGGGCGCGGTGGAGGCCATCGGCGCCATCGTCGCGGCCGGCATCCCCGTCGCGGTCGCCAGCAACTCCTCCCGCGCGGAGCTCGCGACGAAGCTGCGGCGGCTCGGCCTGGCGGAGATCTTCCGTGGCCGCGCCTTCAGCGTGAACGACGTGGAGCGCCCCAAGCCCGCGCCCGACATGTACCGCGCCGCCGCCCAGGCCTGCGGCGCCGACCCGCATCGCTGCGTCGTGGTGGAGGACAGCGTTGCCGGCGCGCGCGCGGGCATCGCGGCGGGCTGCCGCGTGCTGGGCTTCACCTCCTCGACCTCGGCCGAGGCGCTGCGCGCGGCCGGCGCCGAGCCCTTCGATGCCATGCGCGACCTGCCGGGGCTGCTCGGGCTGGGCGCCGCGGAGTAGGGTCGTCGGAATTGACCAGGGGAATGACAATGCGCCGGATGCTGCCCGCCCTTGCGTTGCTCGCCTTCGCCACGCCCGCCTTCGCGCAGCGCCCGCCGGCGCCGCCCGAGGCGCAGACGCTGGGCCCCGGCCGCAGCGAGGGCTTCGTCGTGGATGCCGAGAAGGGCTGCTGGCTCTGGATGAGCGGCTTCGGCGCCGATGTCTCGGAACTGGCGGTGCGCTGGAGCGGGACCTGCCCGAACGGCCCCGCCGAAGGCCAGGGGCGCAGCGTGCTGACCTGGCGGGAGCGCGGCGAGCCCCGCGAGATGGTGTTCGACGGCATGCTGCGCGGCGGCAAGGCGCAGGGCCGCGGGCGGCTTGCGAATTTCCGCGACGGCGAGCCGATCGCGCTCGAGGAAGGCGAGTATGTCGACGACTACCTCGTGCAGGGCCGCATCGAGCTTCCGGGGGCGGGCCTGGTCTATGAGGGCAGCGTCCAGCGCGGCCGGCCGAACGGGAAGGGACGGCTGACGCTGCGCGGGCAGACGATCGAGGGCGAGTGGGTGCAGGGCTGCCTGCAGCTCCGCGGCGGCGCCTGGTTGGCCTTCGGCCGCTCGGCCGAGAGCTGCCAGCAGACGGAAAGCTGATGACGCTCGACTTCCTGGCGCCCGCCTATCCCTGGATCAAGTCGCTGCACGTGATCTCGGTCTTCGCCTGGATGGCGGGGCTGTTCTACCTGCCTCGGCTTTACGTTTATCACTCGCAGGTGCCGCCCGGGGACGTCCGCTCCGAGACCTTCAAGGTGATGGAGCGGCGGCTGCTGCGGGCGATCATGAACCCCGCCATGATCGCGGCCTATGTCTTCGGCATCCTTGTCGTGCTGACGCCGGGGATCATCGACTGGAAGGCCGGCTGGTGGCACCTGAAGCTGCTGGGCGTCGTCGCGGTGACCTGGGTGCACCATGACCTGTCCAGGGCGCGGAAGGCCTTCGAGCGCGACGAGCGGCCGCGGTCGGAGCGGGCCTGGCGGATCATCAACGAGGTCCCGACGCTGGCGCTGGTCCTGATCGTCACGATGGTGATCGCGAAGCCGTTCTGACATCGACGGCGGTATGCACGGACGACAGGTGGTGCCAGGGCGGACAAGCTCGCCTGAAGGATGGCTGAAATGTGGCAGGGTTGCCGCACTCCCGCCTTGTTCCGCTGTGCGGTGGAAGCTCACGATTGCGTGTAGTTTGTAGGTTGTATACCGATTGAGGCTTCTCCACCCATGCGGGGCCTCATGCCGGATCAAGACAGCTTCGAGAGACGCCCCGGCCCGATCCGCGACGCATGGCGCTTGGCCAGGGGCTGGGCGAAGGCGGAGCCCTGGATCGCCGGCAGCCTCGCCGCGGCCGCGCTTGCGTTCATCGGCGTGCAGCTCGCGATCGATTGGGGCTTGGCGCTCTGGCAGCGCGGCAGCTTCGACGCCCTGGAGGTGCGCGACGGCGAGGCCTTCGCGACGCAATTGCTGGTCTTCTTCGGGCTGATCCTGGCCTTGATGGCGACCTCGGTCGGGCGGCTCTGGACGCGGCAGGAGATCGCGCTGCGCTGGCGGCGCTGGCTGGTGCTCAGGCTGCAGGCCGCGATGCTGGTGGAAGGCCGCGCCCCCGGCCCGGCGGACGCCGCCGGCGCCGACAACCCGGACCAGCGCATCGGCGAGAACACGCGCTGGGCCACCGCCATCGCCGTGGACCTCGTGCTGGGGCTGATCTACGCGGTCGTGCTGCTGGTCTCCTTCGCGGGGATGCTCTGGGCGCTGTCGGCCCATGTCGCGCTGCCCACGCCCTGGGGCGCCATGCACCTTCCCGGCGGGATGCTCTGGGCGGCGCTGCTCTATGCCGCGGCCTGCGCCGGCGTGACGATGCTGGTTGGCCGGCGCCTTCCCGGGATCAACATGGCGCGCAACGCCGCCGAGGGCGACCACCGCTACGCCCTGGTGCGCGTCGGCGAGAACGCCGAGGCGATCGCGATGCTCGGTGGCGAGAAGGACGAGCGGCGCGGCCTGGCCGACTGCTATGGCCGCCTGGAGCACGCGATGCGCCGGATGTTCCGCGCCGAACGCGACCTGATGTGGCTGGGCTGTTGCTACATGCCCGTCGCCGGCGTCGTGCCGCTGCTGCTCGGCGCGCCGCAGTACTTCGCGGGCGCGGTGACGCTGGGGATGCTGATGCAGACCGCGCAGGCCTTCCACGAGGTCACGCGCGCGCTGTGCTGGCTGACGGAGAACTGGCCACGGCTCGCGGATTGGCGCTGCCATGTCGCGCGCGTGGTCGAGCTGGAGCGCGCGCTGGAAGCGCCGAGCGCGCCGGGAGCGCTGCAGCGCGAGGAGCGGGCCGAGGTGCTGGAACTCCGCGGCGTCGCGCTGGCGACGCCCTGCGGGCGCACCCTGCTGCATGCATCGTCGGTCACGGTGGAGGCCGGCGAGCGCGTGCTGATCCGCGGCGGCAGCGGCACCGGCAAGTCGTCGCTGTTCCGCGCCATCGCGGGGCTCTGGAGCTGGGGCGAGGGCGAGATCCGCGTCCCCTGCCGCCAGGCCAGCCTGTTCATGCCGCAGCGCCCCTACCTGCCGCTTGGCACGCTGGCCTCCGCGCTGTGCTACCCCGCCCCGCCCGACGCCTTCCCGCGGGAGTCGCTGGAGGGGGCGCTGCGGCGCTGCCGGCTGCCGCACCTCGTCGCGCGGCTCGGCGAGGCCGCGCGCTGGGACCGCGTGCTCTCGCTCGGTGAGCAGCAGCGCGTCGCCTTCGCGCGGCTGCTGCTGCACCGGCCGCGCTGGGTCTTCATGGACGAAGCGACCTCGGCGCTGGACGAGGCGAACCAGGCCGCGATGTTCGCGCTGCTGGCGGAGGAACTGCCGGGTGCGGCGGTGCTGTCGATCGGCCACCGGCCGGGTCTCGACCGTCATCACGACCGTGAACTGGTGGTCCAGGCCGGGCCGGGCGGCGCGCGGCTGGTGCCGCACCGCGACGTGCCGCGGGCGCTGCCGCGGCGGGAGCCCGCGATGCACGCGGCCGCGCGCGCCTGGCGCGCGGGGCAGGACATGCCAGCGGCGGCGCGCGGCCAGCCCTCGCTGCGCTGAGAGACCGTTTGAGAACACCGGACGGGTCGGCTCGGCGCGCCTTTTCCGCCCCTGCGTCGTTACCGGGCTTGCCGATGCAATCAGCATCGGCGGCACCCGGCGCCTAGCAGGGACGAAAAGCGCCCTGCGGATCCTCAGCCGCCGGCATTCTCAAGCGGTCTCTGAGACCGGGCGTCAGCCGCGCGGGGGAATCTCGTACCAGTCGCCTTTCGACTGCGCCCAGACGTCACGGATCACCGTCATGCCCGTCGGCGGGTCCACCGTGCCAGCGGAGACCAGCATCCGCCCGCCCTCCTTCAGGCGCTTGAACAGCCGCCCGCCGCAGCGCGAGCAGAAGCCGCGCTCGGCCGCGGGGCTCGAGGCGTACCACACCAGCGTGGCGTCGCTGTCGAGCGTGACCGCCTCGGCCGCCGCGGCGAGCATCGCGTTTGCGTTGCCGTGCATCTGCTGGCAGTCGCGGCAATGGCAGACGATCACGCCGACGGCTTCCGCGACACGGTAGCGCACGCCGCCGCAATGGCACCGTCCCGTGAACGGCATCGGCTTCATCCCCCCCAGCGCCCCGATCACGGCGCGCGCCGTCTCGGCACCGGAGAAGTTCTGCTGGCCGGTGACGAGGTTGCCGTCGCGCACGGCGAAGCCGCGCCAGAGCCCGACCTGGATGTAGTTGGCGCCGAGCGCCTTCAGCGCATCCTCGATCCGCCACGGCATGACGTGCCTGTCGCGCGGCAGCGCGCCCATGGACCAGACCGCGCTGTCCGCGAAGTCCTCCTCGACATTCGCGAAGCCCGTCACGGTGCGGCCCTTGGCGACGTACTCGCCGTTCGACAGCTTCGCGTAGCGCAGGATCGCCGTGCCGTGGCAGAGCGCGGCGGCGACCTTGCCGGTCTCGAGGAAGGCGGCGAATCTCGCATGCAGGGCGGTTGCGCCCTCGAAGGTGAACATCGGCGCCTGGCCGCCGGCCACGACGATCGCGTCGAAGGCGTCGAGGCTGATCGCCTCGACGGGCTTCGTCGCCTCGACCAGCGCGGCAAGGCGCGGCGTCGCGATGAAGCCCATGGTGACGATGTCGTCGGACGAATAGCCCGAGGGATCGCGCGGATCGCTCATCGCATCGGCTTCGCAACGTCCGCCGCCGGGGCTGAACAGCTCGACCTCGTAGCCGCGCTCGTGGAAGGCCAGCCAGGGATGCGTGAGCTCGCTCCACCAGAAGCCGACCGGCCAGCCCGTGGTGGAGGAGACCGCGGGATTGGCGAGGACGAGAGCGATGCGCTTCGGCTTCGCCCGGTCCACCGGGTTCGGGTCCTTGAGGCTCATGCGGTCCTGCCGGCGGTCAGGCGCGCAGCAGCGCGAAGGCGATGTCGCGGCCGAGGCCGCGCTTCGCCGCGAGCTCGATCCAGAGCATCGCATGCGCCTCCAGCAGCCGGGCGGCGCGCAGCGGGCCGGCATCCACGGGGTCGAAGCCGATGTCGGCCGCGAGCCTCAGCGCGAGGGCGCGCGCCTCGTCGTCCTCGGACGCGGCGAACATCACGGGCTTCGGCGCGAAGCGGCCGGCCTCGGCCAGCACGCCGAAGCCGGCGGTGTTGAAGCACTTGACCAGGCGAAGGCCTGGCAGCGCGCGGGCGATCTCCTCGGCGGCCGAGGTCGAATGGCCGATCGAAAGCCCGAGCCCGTCCGCGCCCATCTCCAGCGGGTTGGTGGCGTCGATGACCGGCACCGCGCCGGGCCGGACCGCCGACAGCGCGCCCACGGCCGCGGCATAGGGCGTGGCGAGGACGTAGGCCTCGGCCCCGTCCAGCGGAGCGAGCGGCGCCGAGGGGGTGGCGCCCGGCGCGGCGCCGGGGGCCGCGGGATCGCGGCGCAACAGCACCGGCGCATGCCCCGCGCGGGCGAAGGCCCCGGCGAGCGCCGTTCCGACATTCCCGCCGCCGATGATACCGATGCGCATTTTCACCTCGCTTGATGGTCTGGCGAAAAGGTAGAGGAGGAACGGCTTCCACCAACTGAAACTTATGCATGTCGACATGAGCGAGATGAAACTCCGCCGGCTCGACCTGACGCTGCTGCTGGTGCTCGACGGGGCGCTGCGGCACCGGAAGCTCAGCGTGGTCGCCGGCGAGCTCGGACTGAGCCAGCCCGCGGTGAGCCACGCGTTGGCGCGCCTGCGGCAGATCTTCGACGACCCGCTCTTCCTGCGACGCCCCGGCGGCGTCGAGCCGACGGCCCGGGCGCTGGACCTGGCGCCGCGCATCGCTTCGGTGCTGGCGCTGGCCCGCGCCGCGGTGGCGCCGCCGGCGGCTTTCGACCCCGCGCGCAGCGAGCGTGTCTTCCGCCTGGCGGGGCTGGACTACGAGGCCGCGCGCTTCGGCCCGCCCCTCCTCTCTCGCTTCGTCGCGGCCGGGCCGGGGTTGCGGCTGTCCTTCCGCCCGCAGGCACGCGACGCCGCGCTGCGCGCGCTGGCGGACGACGAGGTGGACCTCGCGATCGGCCTGTTCCCGCGCCGACCGCCCGAGATCCTCACCCTGCCGCTGTACGAGGAGAGCTACCTGGTCGCCGCCGCGGCATCGCATCCCGCGCTGGCAGGCCGGGAGACGCTCGAGCTCGATGCCTATTGCGCGATGGATCATGTGCTGGTGTCGCTCGATGGCGGGCTCGAGGGGACGGTGGACGCGGCGCTGGCGAGGCTCGGGCGGCGGCGCCGGGTGGTCGCAGCGATGCCGGGGTTCCTGCCGGCGCTGGCCGCCGCGGGGGAGGGCGGGTTCCTGGCGACCATGCCCCGCCGGGTGGTGGAGCGGCACGCCGGGCGCTTCGGCCTGCGCGCCTTCGCGCCGCCGCTGGCAATCCGCCCCTTCACGCTGAGCGTGGCCTGGCATCGACGGCACGAGGGCGAGCCCGGCCTGCGCTGGCTGCTGGGCGCGCTGGAGGCAATCGTGCGGGAGGACGCGCGCGAGGGCGTGAGCATAGGCCCTTGAAAACCCGGTGCCGCGTGCCACGTTGCGGTTGACGGCGGGCATTGCGGCCCCTAGGGTCCGATCGCCTTCTGGCAACGGCTGCACGCCGAATCGCCGCCACGGGCGCTCCGCAAAACGGACGTTTCGAGGCACGGCGGGTGCGGCCGGTCCCTCCCTCACCATCCCTGGCGCCGCGTTTTGAGCCCGAGAACCGGGACGCGCGGCACGGAACAGGGCCCTCACGGGTCCGCCGCTGCCGGGGTTCCCTCCCCTTCGACTATCGCGCGCCGTGCACGGTGCGCAGCACGGACGCAACGGCCCATGCACCTATCCGAACTCAAGGCCAAGTCACCGGCCGACCTGCTCGCCTTCGCCGAGGAGGTCGGCGTCGAGAACGCGTCCTCGCTTCGCAAGCAGGACATCATGTTCGCCATCCTCAAGACGTTGGCGGACAACGAGCAGGCGATCTACGGCGACGGCACGCTCGAGATCCTCTCCGACGGCTTCGGCTTCCTGCGCAGCCCGCAGGCCAACTACCTCCCTGGCCCCGACGACATCTACGTCTCCCCCGCCCAGGTGCGCCGCTTCGGCCTGCGCACCGGCGACACGGTGGAAGGCCAGATCCGCGCGCCGAAGGACGGCGAGCGCTACTTCGCGCTGCTCAAGGTGGACAACGTCAACTTCCAGCCGCCCGAGGCGCTGCGCCACCGCATCAACTTCGACAACCTCACCGCGCTCTATCCGACGCGGCGGCTCAAGATGGAGAACCCCGAGGTCGAATCCGTCGCCAAGGGGCCGACCAAGGACAACACGCATCGCGTCATCGACCTGATCTCGCCGATCGGCATGGGGCAGCGCGCACTGATCGTCGCCCCGCCGCGCACCGGCAAGACCGTGATGATGCAGAACATCGCGAAGTCCATCAGCGCGAACCACCCCGAGGTCTTCCTCATCGTGCTGCTGATCGACGAGCGGCCGGAGGAAGTCACCGACATGGCGCGCACCGTGCGCGGCGAGGTCGTGGCGTCCACCTTCGACGAGCCGGCGACGCGCCACGTGCAGGTCACCGAGATGGTGCTGGAGAAGGCGAAGCGCCTGGTCGAGCACAAGCGCGACGTGGTCATCCTGCTGGATTCCATCACGCGGCTGGGTCGCGCCTACAACTCCGTCGTGCCGTCGTCGGGCAAGGTGCTGACGGGCGGCGTGGACGCGAACGCGCTGCAGCGCCCGAAGCGCTTCTTCGGCGCGGCGCGCAACATCGAGGAAGGCGGGTCGCTGACCATCATCGCGACGGCCCTGATCGACACCGGCAGCCGCATGGACGAGGTGATTTTCGAAGAGTTCAAGGGCACCGGCAACTCCGAGATCATCCTGGACCGGAAGCTCTCGGACAAGCGCGTCTTCCCCGCCATCGACATCACCAAGTCCGGCACCCGCAAGGAGGAACTGCTGGTGGATCGCGGTTCGCTGTCCAAGATGTGGGTGCTGCGCCGCATCCTGAACCCGATGGGCACGCAGGACGCGATGGAGTTCCTGCTGGAGAAGCTGAAGTACAGCAAGACCAACCAGGACTTCTTCGATGCGATGAACACCTGAGGGTGTTCGCCGCGTGACGCCAACCGCGTTTCGCGAATCGCTGGCCGGCGCGGCGCCGCCCGAGGGGTTGGCGCCAGCGCTGGTGGCGCTCTGGCACGCCGCGCGCGACGAGTGGGATTGCGCGCATGCGGCGGTGCAGGGCCACGAGGGCGAGGCGGATTGCGACTGGGTGCACGCGCATCTGCACCGGATCGAGGGCGACGCCGCGAATGCAGGATATTGGTATCGGCGGGCGCGCAAGCCGGTGGCGTCGGGCGCGCTGGATGAAGAGCGCGAGGCAATTGTCGCGGCGTTGCTGACGAGGTAGTGCAACCCCCACTCCGACCAGAGGGAGAGCTCGGCGCTTTCGATCCCTCTCCCGCTTGCGAGGGAGGGGTGGGACCCGCGCGAAGCGCGGGAGGGTTGCGGTTCGCGCTGCCCTTCTACTGCTGCCCAAGCCGGGCCAGCGGGATCAGCCCGCGCTTAGCCTTCGCATCGGCCGCCAGCGCAGCACCGCTGCGAAGCCCGCGGTGCGCAGCGTGTCCGAGATGCGGGGATCCCGGATTGCGACAGCGCATTTGCTTTCCAGCCGCCGCACGACCTCGTCGGGCAGGCCGGCCGGCGCGATAAGCCCGCCGAATTGCTGCTCCACCACGGGCCAGCCAAGCCCGGTGGCGGTCGGCACGTCCGGCAGTTCCGGCAGCCGCTCCGGCGTGAAGGCCATCAGCGCGGGCACGCGGCTCCCCAGCCCCTGGACGCCTAGTGGCACCGCGCCACCAAGCAGCGCGGTCACGATGAGCGGGTCGCCGCGGAACGGCACGGAATTGAACTCCACGCCCGCGGCGCGCTGCAAGGCCAGCATCGCCCAGTGCGGCTAGGTGCCCGTGCCGCCGAAGGCAAAGGCGAGCCGGCCCCCACCAGGACCAACCGACGTCCGTCAGCGCGACGTCGTCATCGCGCCGTAGCGTTGCGCGATCCGCTGCGCCGTCGCGGGATCGGCACGCCTTGCAGCGGCCCAATCCGCATTTGCTCCCGTTACATCGCCCTGCCGCTGCCGTAGCACCGCGCGTAACGAGAGCCCGAGTGGCAGGCTAGGCTGGCGCCGCAGCGCTTCGAAGATGTCGGCCGCGGCTGATGCCACGTCCCCGCGCTGCAGTGCGACATCGGCACGGGCGGCGAACGGCGAGCCATAGCCGGGCGCTGCAAAGGCGATAGCCGCGGTTAAGTCGGCATTCGCCCCGGCCTCGTCACGCATGGCTCGTCGCAACTGGGATCGATTCGCGAGCGCTTGCGCGTTACGGGGGTCCAATCTGATCGCGTTGTCGTAGTCCGAAAGCGCGCCTGCCACATCGCCCTGTCCCTGGCGGATGATAGCGCGGTTCACGAGCGGCGGGACGTAGGCCCCGTCCAGACGGATCGCCGCGTTGTAGTCGGACAATGCTCCGTTCGCATCGCCCATGGCCTGCCGGAGCGCCCCGCGGTTGAAGAGGAAGGTCGGTTGACCCGGACCGAGGCGGACCGCCTCGTTGTGGTCACCCACTGCACCCGCAACGTCCCCGGTCTGCTGGCGCACGCTGCCGCGGGCCGAATACGCGATGGCGGCGTCGGGTTCGGCCTGGATCGCCAGGGAATAGTCGATGATGGCGCCGGCGAGGTCGCCCATGTCCGCCGAAGCTTCGCGCGGTTGAAGAAGGCAGTGCCATAGCCGGGATTAAGGCGAACCGCCTCGCTGAAGTCGCCAAGGGCGCCGTAATCATCGCCAATGGCGTGACGTGCGACCCCCCGGTTATTGTAGGCGAGGGCGAAACGCGGATCGAGCTGACTGGCTTGGCTGAAATTCTCGATGGCGCCTTCGGGATCTCCGGCCTCGAGCCTGTCCAGGCCGCGGTTGTTCAGCGACACGAGCTGCTGATCCCGTGTCGAGCGGTCATCCCGCAGCAAAAGGCGACAGCCGCTGACCGCAGCCTGGTTGGCGGCTGCCATGCTGTTGAGCCGGCAGAGGCGAGATGCACCACCTGCCTCCATTGGCTGCGCTGCAGCAATGGCCGGCACCATGAAGGCGAGGGGGATCAACACCGATCGCATGCGGCCATCCCGGACGTTGCAACATCAGGTTGAACGACCGATACCGGACCGGCAAGACGTCGCTAAGCCGTGGCTGAGCGCGGTGGTGCTATCGCTGGGCGGACCTGTCGGCAATCGGCGCGCCGCGGCCACGCGCCTCCGGCTCGGTGCAGCGCGCGGCGCCTGCCACACGGCCCAGCGCCGCATAGCGTGCGGTCAGGTCGCCGAGGGTCGCCACCGGACCCGAGGCCGCTTCGAAGCGCGGCCGGTGCTGGGCAGCGGCGGCCGGTCGGCGGCAGAATGACGGAAGCGGAGAACGACGCACGGATGTCCTCACCCACACAGGAAGCCAGGGTCCTGCGCGCCGCGGTCTTCGCGGCGCGCGTGCATGCCACGCACAAGCGCAAGGGCGCCGCGGCCGAGCCCTATGTGAACCATGTACTGGAGGTCGCGCAGATCCTGGCCGAGCACGGTGCCCCGGAGGAGGCGATCCTCGCGGGGCTGCTGCACGACACCGTCGAGGACAGCGACCAGGACCCCGATCCCATCACGCATGAGCGCCTCGTCGCCGAGTTCGGCGCGGCGGTCGCGGCGATCGTGGCCGAGGCGACGGACGACAAGTCGTTGCCCAAGGAGACGCGCAAGGCGCTGCAGGTGCGGAACGCGCCGAAGAAGTCGGATGCGGCGAAGATGCTGAAGCTCGCGGACAAGATCTCGAACCTGCGCGCGATCACGGCAGCGCCGCCGGCGAACTGGGAGCATGCGCGCCGTGTCGAGTATGTCGGCTGGGCCGGGCGCGTCGCCGTCGGGCTGAAGGGGGTGAACCCCGCGCTCGACGCGCTGTTCGAGGCAACCTATCGCGGCGCCATGGCGAAGCTGGCGGAAGAGGCGTGATGGGGCTGCCGACCATCCTGGACATCGAGCGGGCGACGCTGAGCGCCGTGCCCTCGCCGCGGGTCGCCTTCGACGGAGGCTTTGTGGTGCGGAGCTTTGCGGGCGGGACGGGTCGGGCGAACGCGGCCTGCCCGCTGGATCCTTCGCCGGATCCCGACCTCGCGGAGCGGATCGGGCGGATCGAGGCGTTCTACCGGCGGGCGGGGTTGACGCCGCGGTTCCGCTCGACGCCGCTCGACCCGCCGGGGTTGGCGCCGGCGCTGGAGGCCCGCGGCTACCGCGCCCATGACGAGAGCCAGGTCATCTTCGGCGAACTCGGGGAGCGGTTCCGGGAGGATCCGGACTGCGAGGTGCTGTCGGGCCCGGCGCCTGACTGGACCGCCGTGATGGCAGCCGGCGAGCACCAAGTGCCCGCGCGGCAGGCCGAGAAGGCGCGGATGCCGGAGCTGCTCGGGGTGCCGGCAGGCTGGGTGCTGCTGCGGGTGCAGGGCGAGCCGGCGGCCTGCGCCTTCGCGACCGCGGATGGCGTGCTGGCGGGGCTGTTCGACCTGGCGGTGCGGCAGGAATTCCGCCGGCGGGGACTCGGCAGCCGGGTGATGTCGGCGGCTGGCGCCTGGGCGCGGTCGCAGGGGGCGCGCTGGGCCTATGCTCAGGTCGCCTGCAGGAACGTGGCGTCGCTGACGCTGAACTCGGGGCTCGGGCTGACCGAGCGGTATCGGTACCGGTACTTCGTGCCGGGGTGATGGGTGCAGCGTCGACGTGGTCGGCCCAACGTCGATCAGGGCTGCCATTCACGTGGGCGGGCCCCCCTCGCCCAGTCTCTCCCCCTGAGGGGGAGAGGGGAAGGAAAGTCAGGGCAGCAGGATGGTGCTGCCGGTGGTCTTGCGGGCCTCGAGGGCGCGGTGGGCCTCGGCGGCGTCCTTCAGGGCGAAGCGCTGGTTGACGTTGATCTTCACCTTGCCACTGGCGACCACGTCAAAGAGCGCGTTGGCGCAGGACTCCAGGTCCTCGCGCTTGGCGGTGTAGGTCGCAAGCGTCGGGCGGGTCAGGTAGAGCGAGCCCTTGGCGGCCAGGATGCCGATGTCAGGCACCGAAACCGGGCCCGAAGCATTGCCATAGGACACCATCGTCCCGAAGGGCGCGAGGCAATCCAGCGAGGTCATGAAGGTGTCGCGCCCGACGCTGTCGAAGACGACGGGCAGCATGGCGCCGCCGGTGATCTCCTTCACGCGGGCGGGCAGGGTCTCGGTGCCGATCACGACGTGATCCGCGCCGTGCGCCTTGACCAGGTCGGCCTTGGCCTCGCTGCCGACGCTGCCGATCACGGTGGCGCCGAGCGCCTTGGCCCATTGCACCATGATCAGCCCGACGCCGCCGGCCGCCGCATGGACCAGGATCGTCTGGCCGGGCTGCACCTTGAAGGTGCGGGTCAGCAGGAAGCAGGCGGTCATGCCCTGCAGCATCATCGCCGCGGCCTGCTCGTCCGAGATGCCGGCCGGGATCTTCACCAGGCGATCGGCCTTGATCGTCCGGGCCTCGGCATAGGCGCCGATCGGGGGGGTGGCGTAGGCCACGCGGTCGCCGACTGCGACCTCGGTCACTCCCTCGCCGACCGCCTCGACCACGCCTGCACCCTCCATCCCGATGGTGGCGGGCAGGGCCGGCGCCTTGTAGAGACCGGTGCGGAAGTAGACGTCGATGTAGTTGAGGCCGACGGCCTTGTGGCGGACCAGCGCCTCGCCTGGCTTGGGCGCGGGCAGGGGCACTTCCTCCCACACCAGGGCCTCCGGGCCACCGTATTCATGGACGCGGATCGCGTGGTTCATGGGGTCGTGGTTCCTGGATGGCCGGCGCGTGCCGGACTGAGCGGAAGCTCGGATTGCGCCGGACCGCTGCCGGCGGCTGTCATGGCACGCTCGTGCTGCAGCAGCCATAGCTTGGTCGGCGGGCCGTCGCCCCCGGAGTAGCCGCCGAGCGCGCCACGGGCGGCGAGGACGCGGTGGCAGGGGATCAGGATCGGGATCGGGTTGGCGCCGTTGGCCTGGCCGATGGCCCGGGCGGCGCTGTTCAGCGCCTTGGCGAGATCACCATAGCTGCGGGTTTCGCCGACGGGGATGGCACGCAGCGCGTCCCAGACGCGGCGCTGGAAGTCGGTGCCGTGCGGGGAGAGCGGCAGGTCGAAGGCCGCCCGCTTGCCGTCGAAGTAGTCCTGGAGCTGTGCGATGGCGCGATCGAGCAGTCGGGTGCGGTCCTGGTCGCGGCCGCGGCCCCAGTCCAGGGCGACGATGGCGCCGTCCTCTTCGGAGATGGTCACCTCGCCGAGCGGGGTGAGGCAGGAGTGTTGCGGCATGTGGCGGTCCAGGGCGCGCCATGCGCCACAACAAGCGGGCTGGCGTCAAGTCGGAGGTGCGGCAGCGCGCACAAATATGCCCGGGCCCGCAGCTGCCCTGGCGGCGTCCGGGGGGCGTCGCTAGATGAACGCGACAGCCTTGCCCGGAGTCTTAGCGTGACCGATGCCCCTCTGCCCTCGACCGAGACGGCCGATCCGCCTCCCTGTTTCCAGGCGCATGTCTTTGTCTGCTGCAACCGGCGGCCAGACGGGCACCGCCGTGGCTCCTGCGCGGCCAAGGGGAGCGAGGAGCTGCGGGACTACATGAAGGCGCGGGCAAAGGAGCTCGGTCTCGTCGGCGTGCGGATCAACTCGGCGGGGTGTCTGGACCGCTGCGAGTTCGGGCCGACGATGGTGATCTACCCCGAAGGCGTCTGGTACAGCCCCAAGAGCCGGGCAGATGTGGACCGGATCCTGCAAGCGCATCTGGTGGAGGGTGGGCGCGCGAGGGAGTTGATGCTGAGTGAGCGGGACGTGCTGCCGCCCAAGGTCTGACGGTGGGCTCGTTTCACGTGAAACACCGCCCTGTCCTGTTTGCATGAGCGGTACGCACGACACCATCTTTGCCAAGGCTTCGGGTGCTGGCCAGGCCGCGATCGCCGTGCTGCGGGTGTCGGGGCCGGGGACGCGGGCCATGCTCGAAGCGCTGGTGGGACGCGTCCCGGCGCCGCGGGTCGCCAGCCTTCGCAGGCTGCGGGCAGCGGACGGCGAAGTTCTGGACGAGGCGCTGGTCCTCTGGTTCCCCGGGCCGGGCAGTTTCACCGGCGAGGACGCAGCGGAACTGCACATCCATGGTGGCAGCGCGGTGCTGGCCGGCGTGGCGGAGGAACTGGCCGATCTGGGCTGCCGGCCTGCCGAACCCGGCGAGTTCACGCGCCGCGCCTTCCTGCACGGCCGGCTCGATCTCACCCAGGCCGAGGCAATCGCCGACCTTATTGCGGCGGAGACGCCGGCGCAGCGCCGCCAGGCCTTGAGGCAGACGGATGGTGCGCTGGCCCGGCTCTACCAGGGCTGGACGGAGCGGGCGACGCGCTTGCTGGCGCATCAGGAAGCGGCGATCGAATTCGATTTGGACGACCTGCCGAGCGACCTGGCGGAGCGGGCGCGGGTCGCGGCGGCCGGCTTGGCGGCGGAGATCGGCAAGCACCTCGACGATGGCGGGCGCGGGGAAAGGCTGCGCGAAGGCCTGTCAATTGCCATCCTCGGCGCGCCGAATGCCGGCAAGTCCACCCTGCTGAACGCGCTGATCGGGCGGGAGGCCGCGATCGTCTCCGCGATCCCCGGCACGACACGGGACGTGGTGGAGGTTAGGCTCGATCTCGGCGGCGTGCCCGCGGTGCTGGCGGATACGGCGGGGCTGCGGGCCTCTGGAGACGAGATCGAGCGCGAGGGGATCCGGCGGGCGCGGGCGCGGGGCAACCAGGCCGACCTGGTGCTGGCCGTCTTCCCCGCCGACGCGCCGCCGGATGCCGAGACCCTGTCCCTGGCGGAAGCGCGCCCGGACGCGGTGCTGATCGCCACCAAGTCGGACCTAGCACCACCGCCGGCGACGCTGCTCGGCCGGCCCGTGCTAGCGACGGCGGCGCCGACCGGGGTAGGACTCGACGCGCTGAAGGCGGCCCTGGTCGGGCTCGCTGCCAGCCGGGCGGGGCTGACCGACGCCCCTGCCCTCACCCGCGCCCGTCATCGTGCGGCCTTGACCGAGGCCGTTTCGTGGCTCGTCGAGGCCGGCCAGGCCGCCCTGCCCGAACTCGCCGCAGAGGCATATCGCAGCGCAGTCTCGGCGCTCGGCCGCCTGACCGGGCGTGTCGGCGTCGAGGATATTCTGGACGTCGTCTTTCGCGACTTCTGCATCGGCAAGTAGCGGGCCTATATGCCCGCGCGATGAACGCGATGGCGACGTATGACGTGGTGGTGGTGGGCGGTGGGCATGCCGGCTGCGAGGCAGCCGCGGCCGCTGCGCGCTGCGGCGCGCGCACCCTGCTGCTGACCCATCGCGTAGAGACCATCGGCGAGATGTCCTGCAACCCCGCCATCGGCGGCATCGGCAAAGGCCATCTGGTGCGGGAGATCGACGCGCTGGACGGGCTGATGGCCCGTGCCGCCGATGCCGCGGCCATCCACGTCAAGCAGCTCAATCGCTCCAAGGGGCCGGCCGTCCGCGGCCCCCGGGCCCAGGCCGACCGGAAGCTCTATCGCGCCGCGATGCAGCGCCTGGTGGCGGAGCAGGTCGGGCTCGACATCCTGGCCGACACGGCGGAGGAGCTGGAGCTCGACACAGGCGGCGCTGTCGCGGCGGTGATCACGGCGACCGGAAGGCGCATCCCCTGCGGCGCGCTGGTCATCACCACCGGCACCTTCCTGCGTGGCGAGATCCATCTGGGCGAAGAACGCACCCCTGCCGGCCGGCGCGGCGAGGCCCCCTCCGTCGGCTTGGCGCTCGCGTTGGAGCGGCTCGACCTGCCGCTGGCGCGCCTGAAGACCGGCACCCCGCCACGGCTGGACGGCCGGACCATCGACTGGGACGCTCTGGAACCCCAGCCCGGCGACGACCAGCCGGAGCCGATGTCCTGGCTGACCGAACGCATCACCAACCCTCAGGTCGAGTGCCGGATCACCTGGACCACCCCGGCCACCCACGCCCTGATCCGGGCGAACCTGCACCGCACCGCTGTCTATGGCGGCCGGATCCAGGGTGTCGGCCCGCGCTACTGCCCCTCGATCGAGGACAAGGTCGTGCGCTTCGCCGACCGGGAACGCCACCAGGTCTTCCTGGAGCCCGAGGGGCTGGACGACGCCACAGTCTATCCCAACGGCATCTCGACCAGCCTGCCGGCAGACATCCAGGCGGCGCTGATAGCCTCCATCCCCGGACTAGAGCGTGCCCGTATCATCCGGCCGGGCTACGCCATCGAGTACGATCACGTGGACCCGCGCGCCCTGACCCCGGCGCTGGAAGTCAGGACGGTGAAGCGCCTGTTCCTGGCCGGCCAGGTCAACGGCACGACGGGCTACGAGGAAGCCGCCGCGCAAGGGATCATGGCCGGGATCAATGCCGCCGCCCGCGCCGCCGGTGCCGCGCCCGACCGGGTGCTCGGACGGGCGGAGGCCTATATCGGCGTGCTAGTGGACGACCTGGTCCTGCACGGCGTCTCCGAGCCCTACCGCATGTTGACTGCGCGCGCCGAGCACCGGTTGAGCCTTCGCGCCGACAATGCCGGGCTACGCCTGACCGATCGCGGTATCGCCTGGGGCGTCGTCGGGGCGGAGCGCGGCCGGCGCCACCGCGCCTTCGCCGAATCCGTCGCCGTTGTCCTGTCCCGCGCCGCCCAGGAGACGGCCAGTCCCAGCCGCATTGCCGCCGCTGGGATCCCCATCCGCCAGGACGGCCGCCACCGCAGCGTGCTGGAGGTGCTCGCCCTGCCCGAGGCTACCATCGCCGCTGCTGCTGCCCTCTTCCCCTGGCTCGCCGACCTGCCGCCCGACGTCGCGGTCCAGCTGGAAGCCGAGGCCCTCTACGCCCCCTATCTCCGCCGCCAGGAGGCCGAACGCCGCATGATCGAGCGGGAGGAGCGCCTGGCCATCCCCGACGGGATCGACTTTTCGGCAATCCCCGGCCTGTCGCGGGAGATGCAGCATCGCCTGTCGAAGACGCGCCCCGCCACCCTCGGCAGCGCCGGCCGCATTCCGGGCATCACGCCCGCGGCGATCGCGGCCCTCGCCGTGCATCTGCGCCGCGACAATGCCGCGGGTTGAGTGTTTCACGTGAAACGAGACGGGGACGCTGCGCGACAGCCCCTACCCCCTCCGCCCGACCTCACACCCGACAAGGCGGCTCGGCTCGACACCTTCCTCGACCTGCTGCTGCGCTGGAACGCCCGGATCAACCTCGTCGCCGAGCGCGACGCAGAGGCAATCCGCATCCGCCACATCGCTGATTCGCTGCAACTCGCTCCGCTGATCCCACGGGGTACCGGCCCAATTGCCGATCTCGGCTCCGGCGCCGGCTTCCCCGGCCTGGTGCTGGCCATCGCGACGGGCCGCGAGACCCACCTGATCGAATCCGACCGCCGAAAGGCCGCCTTCCTGACCGAGGCCGCCGCGCGACTCGGGTTGAGCCACGTCCGCGTCCACCCCACCCGCATCGAGAACGCGGCGCTTCCCCCTCTCGCCGCCATCACCGCCCGCGCCTTGGCCCCGCTGATCGTCCTCCTCCCCCATGCCGCGAAATTCCTCGCCCCCGGCGGAGTCGCGATCTTCCCGAAGGGTCGCACCGCCGAGGCCGAGTTGACCGATGCCCTTCCCCACTGGCATCTGCAGGTCGAGCGGTTCGCCAGTCGGACCGACCCTTCCTCCACCATCTTCCGCCTGAGCGAGCTCCGTGGCCCCGACGCCTGACCGCGACACGCGGATCCTGGCCTTCGCCAACCAGAAGGGCGGCGTCGGCAAGACGACGACCGCCATCAACCTCGCGACTGCCCTCGCGGCGGATTACCGAGTCCTGCTCATCGACCTCGATCCCCAGGGCAATGCCTCCACCGGCCTCGGGATCGCGCGGCAGGACCGCGCCGCCGGCAGCTACGCCCTGCTGGTCGAGGACGGAAAGCTCGCCGACCTCGTCCGCCCGACCGCCATCCCGAACCTCTCCATCCTGCCCGCCGACCCCGACCTCGCTGGCGCCGAGGTTGAGCTCGTCGGCCTCGAGGACCGCGAGCGCCGGCTGGCCGCCGGCCTGAAGGCCGGCGCCGAGGTGCTGTCAGGCTTCGACTTCGTTTTCCTGGACTGCCCGCCCTCGCTCGGCCTGATTACGCTGAACGCGCTCGTCGCCGCCCAGGGCGTCATCGTCCCGCTCCAGACCGAGTTCTTCGCGCTGGAAGGGATCAGCCAGATCACCCGCACCATCGACCGCGTCCGGCGCGCCCTGAACCCGCGGCTCGCGCTCGACGGCATCGTGCTGACCATGGTGGACCGGCGGAACAACCTGTCGGAACTCGTCGCCAACGACGTCCGAGGATTCTTCAAGGACAAGGTCTATGAGACCGTGATCCCCCGCAACGTCCGGGTCAGCGAGGCTCCCTCGCATGGCCTGCCCGTCCTTCTCTACGATTTCCGTTCGCCAGGCGCGCAGGCCCACATCAAGCTCGCGGCTGAATTCCTGAAGAGGGAGCGCGCCCGCGTCCCCGCCCGATGAGCAGCACGAAGAAAGCGCCGCCTCGGCTTGGCCGCGGCCTCTCCGCCCTGATCCCCGACGCGCCGGCGGCGCCCGAGGAGTCGGCGCTTCGCACCTTGCCGATCGAGCAGCTCGAGCCCGGCCCCTTCCAGCCCCGCGGCGCCATGGACAAGGCGAGCCTCGAGGAACTCGCCGTCTCGATCCGCGAGAACGGCATCCTCCAGCCCATTCTCGCCCGCCCTAAGCCAGGTGCGACGGAAACCTACGAGATCATTGGCGGCGAGCGCCGCTGGCGCGCCGCGCAGGTCGCGCAGCTCCACCAAGTCCCGGTCATCGTCCGCGACTTCGGCGACCGGGAGGCCATGGCCGCCGGCCTGGTCGAGAACCTGCAGCGCCAGGACCTCAATGCCATGGAGGAGGCCGAGGGATATCGCCGCCTCCTCGACGAATTCGGCCTCACCCAGGAAGCCCTGGGCCAGGCCGTTGGCAAGAGCCGCAGCCACGTCGCCAACACGCTCCGCCTGCTCGGCCTGCCGCCGGAGATCCGCGACCTCGTCCGCAACGGTGCGCTGACCGCCGGCCACGCCCGCACCCTGGTCGGCGCCAAAGATCCCGGCCGCCTCGCCGCGCAGATCGTCGCCCGCAGCCTGAACGTCCGCCAGGCGGAGGCGCTGGCCGCCGCGCAATCCCATCCCCGCCAGGGCAAGGCTGAGCGCGCCGGCCGCGACCCCGACATCGCCGCGCTGGAACGGCAATTGATCGAGCGGCTGGGCCTGAAGGTCGCGGTCAAGACGCAGGGTAAGGGCGGCGAGGTCGTCATCCATTACCGCGACCTCGACCAGCTCGACGGCGTGATCCGGCTGCTGCTCGGCACGGGCTGATGGTCGGAACGATTCCGAGATTATGGAATGGTGTTGTCGGATTATCCGAAAGAAGACACCTATACCAGGAAAAATTCCTGTCTTTGGCTTTCATCGCCAGATGCTGAAATCACTGGTCTACCGCTGCGTCAGCGCCGCCGCCTGACGCGCGATTGCGGCGAGCGCGGCCCGTGCGATCGTCACGTCTGACTCCCTGTACGCCGTCGTCTTGGTCCGCTTCTCCGCTTCCAGCAGGGCATTTCCCACGGCCTCTAGCGCGCCCGGCGACCACAGGCGCAGCGCTCGGTCGAAGGCCGGCTTGTGGCGGAAGAAGACCGGCGGCCGCAACACGCCGGCATCGCCGCCCGCCACCGCGGCCTCGTGCAGCCGCTGCAGGTGCCGCAGCGCGGAGCGGATGACCTGCACGGGGTTAGCACCCTCCGAGAAGGCCGCCACGAGTGCGCGGTCGGCCGCAGCCGGATCGCCCGCCGTCGCCGCCATCAACGCCTCGTCCAGGTCGCCCAGCGCCCCTTCCGGCGCGCAGGCCAGCGCGGCGTCCTCGTCCACCTTGCCGCCGGCGCCGACATAGAGCGCGATCTTTTCGACCTCGCGCCTGGTCTGCATGCGGTCCTCGCCGAGCCTGGCCGCCAGCCAGGACAGCGCGGCCGGGTCGGCCTGCACGCCTTCCTCGCGGAACATCGCGCCGAGCGTCCGGGCCAGCTCCTCGCCCCGCTCGCGGTAGCAGGCGATCACCGCGACGTCCGACGCGGCCTCGGCCAGCACCCGCAGCTTGGATCGCGCCGTGAGCTCCCCGCCTTCCAGCACCATCAGCGCCTCGCCGGGCGTCGCCAGCGCGTCCTTCAGCGCGGTCGCGTGGGCATCGGTCGCCTCGCGCAGCCGCACCACGCGGCGCCCGCCGGTCATCGCCAGCGCCGAGGCCTCGCCCGCCAGCACGCCGGGCTTCGCCGCTTCCTCGCGCGTCAGCTCGGCCATGCGGAAGGGGTCGTCCGTCTTCCCGCCCATCACGGCGCGGACGAGGGACTCGGCGCGTTCCCGCACCAGGCCGGCATCGTCGCCATGCAGCAGCACCGCGCGGAAGGGGCCGGGATCGGCCAGAACCCCGGCGACGCGGCGTGCGTCCAGCTTGGCCATGCGTCAGGCGGGCAGGCGAGTGTCGGGGGCTGTTGCGCACACCTCCACTCGCCCACGCTCCGCGTGGGCTCCTCCCCCCGCCGCAAGCAGGAGAGGGAAGATGGCGCAGCCGCTCCCTCTCCCGCTTGCGGGGGAGGGTCGGGGTGGGGGTTGGCGCAACCCCGCCACCCTCACCGCAGCGGGCTCATCACGCCGGCGGGGGCGCCGATGCCGCCCTGAAGCCCGCCGCCGCCGGCGCCCTCGACGCCGGCGCCCGGGGTCGGCGTCATCGGACGCGGCGACATCACGGGATCGGGCATGGCGGGCGGCGGCTCGACCGGCGCGATCAGCGTCGGCGGCGCGTCGTCGCGGCGGGTGCGGAAGCGCATCGCCAGCCGCTCCACGATCTCGCCCGCGAGCTGTTGCGACAGCCGGCGCTGCGTCGCGTCGTTCGCCATGTCCGAGGCGAAGAACTGGTTGGGCTGCACGTTGAAGGCGTCGATCGTGCGCTCGAAGCCGTTGGCCACGGCCTCGCGAGGGTTGGCGCGGACCAGCGTCCAGTTGGCGGTGGCGATGTAGCGCACGCGCGTGACCTGGCCGTCGCGCTGGATGCCCTGGCTCTCCACCGCGAAGCTCGGCGCGACCAGCAGCTCCCATTTCGCGCCGGCGACGCCGCCTGGCGTGCCGAGCTTCGACTGAAGGTCGCGCCGCAGCAGCTGGCCGAAGCGTTCCGGCACGAGCTGCACGCTGACCTGGCGCAGCTCCGCCCGGACATTCGCGTCCTCGGGCGTCGCCTCGCTGCCGCCCTGCATGTAGATCGGCCGAAAGCCGCAACCCGTGGCCGGCAGCGCGAGCGCCGCCGCCAGCAGACTGCGCCGTGCCAGCTTCTCAGACAACGAGGTTGACCACACGACCCGGGACATGGATGCGCTTCTTCACGGGCTTGCCGCCGATCGCACGCTGCACGTTCTCATCGGCTTCCGCCAGGGCGAAGATCCGCTCCTCGCTCTCGCCGACCGCGACCTCGATGGTGGCGCGCAGCTTGCCCAGGACCTGCACCGCCAGCGTCACCGTCTCCGCCTTCAGCAACGCGGGATCGGCCTCGGGCCAGGGCATCTCGGCGACCAGGCCGGCGCCGGGGCGGAGCGTGGAGAACACCTCCTCCGCGAGGTGCGGCATCATCGGGGCGGAAAGGCGCGCCAGCGTCTCCAGCGCCTCGCGCCGCGCCGCGCCTATGCCCTCGGCACCGGCATTCGCCTCTGCCTCTCCGATCGCATTGGCGAACTCATGGATGCGCGCGACGGCGACGTTGAAGGCGAAGCTCTCCAGCGCCTCGGTCACGGCGGCGATGGTGCGGTGCGTCGCCTGGCGCAGCTTGCGCGCGGGGCCGCCATCGGCCTGCGGCGCATCGGGCGGCGGCAGCGCAGCCGCGGCGGCATTGGCCAGTCGCCAGAGGCGCTGGGTGAAGCGGAAGGCGCCGGCCACGCCGGCCTCGGTCCACTCCATGTCACGCTCCGGCGGGTTGTCCGACAGGATGAACCAGCGCGCGGTGTCGGCGCCGTATTTGCCGATGATGGCGCCGGGATCGACGGTGTTGCGCTTGGACTTCGACATCGCCTCGACGCGGCCGATGACCGCCGGCTCGTTCGTGCCCTTCACCACCGCCATGCGCGTCCCGTCCGCGGCCTGCGTGATCTCGACTTCCTCGGGGTAGAGCCAGCGCCCGTCCGAGCCCTTGTAGCTCTCGTGTTGCACCATCCCCTGGGTGAAGAGGCCGGCGAAGGGCTCCTCGCAATCCAGGTGGCCGGAGGCCTTCATCGCGCGGGTGAAGAAGCGGCTGTAGAGCAGGTGCAGGATCGCGTGCTCGATGCCGCCGATATACTGGTCCACCGGCAGCCAGGCATCCACGGCCGCCCGCGTCACCGGCTCCTCCGCGCGCGGTGAGCAGAAGCGCGCGAAGTACCAGGACGAATCGACGAAGGTGTCGCAGGTGTCGGTCTCGCGCCGCGCGGGCTTGCCGCAGGACGGGCAGTTCACGTGCTTCCACGTGGGGTGGTGATCCAGCGGGTTGCCCGGGCGCGAGAAATCCACGTCCTGCGGCAGTTCCACCGGCAGGTTCTTCTCCGGCACGGGCACCGCACCGCAGGCCTCGCAATGGATCACGGGGATCGGGCAGCCCCAGTAGCGCTGGCGGCTGATCCCCCAGTCCCGCAGGCGCCAGTTCACCACGCCGGTGCCCTGGCCGGTCTTCTCCAGCTCCTCGATCACGCGCCGCTTGGCCGCTGCGACGTCGAGGCCGTTCAGGAAGGCCGAGTTGAAGATCGTCCCGTCGCCGACATAGGCCTCGCCATCCAGCACGAAGCTGTCGGGATCGGCGCCGGGCGGCAGCACGACGGGCAGGATCGGCAGGCCGTACTTCGTCGCGAACTCGAAGTCGCGCTCGTCATGGGCGGGGCAGCCGAAGATCGCGCCGGTGCCGTATTCCATCAGCACGAAGTTCGCGATCCAGACGGGGAAGCTCTCGCCCGGCAGGAAGGGATGCGCGACGCGGAAGCCGGTGTCGTAGCCGCGCTTCTCCGCCTGCTCGATCGCGGCCTCGCTCGTGCCCATGCGGCGGCATTCGGCGACGAAATCGGCCGCCTTGGGATCGCGCGCCGCCGCCGCCGCGGCCAGCGGATGCTCCGCGGCGACGGCCAGGAAGGACATGCCGAACAGCGTATCCGGCCGCGTGGTGAACACCTCGACTTCGTCCACGCCGGCAGCCGCGGCGTCGGTCAGACGGAAACGGACCCGCGCTCCCTCGCTGCGGCCGATCCAGTTGGACTGCATCAGCTTCACGCGCTCGGGCCAGCGGTCGAGCGTGCCCAGCGCCTCCAGCAGCTCCGGCGCATACTTCGTGATGCTGAGGAACCACTGGCTGAGCTTCTTCTTCTCGACAAGCGCGCCGGACCGCCAGCCGCGGCCGTCGATCACCTGCTCGTTCGCCAGCACCGTGCCGTCCACGGGGTCCCAGTTGACCCAGCTTTCCTTGCGCTCGACCAGGCCGGCCTTCCAGAAATCCAGGAACAGCTTCTGCTGCTTGCCGTAGTAGCCGACGTCGCAGGTCGCGAATTCCCGCGCCCATTCCAGCGAAAGGCCCATGCGCTGCAGCTCGGACCGCATGTTGGCGATGTTGTCGTAGGTCCACTTCCCGGGATGCACGCCGCGCTCCCGCGCCGCGTTCTCCGCGGGCAGGCCGAAGGCGTCCCAGCCCATGGGGTGCATCACGAGATGCCCGCGCGCCCGCTTGTAGCGCGCGACGACGTCGCCGAGCGTGTAGTTGCGGACGTGCCCCATATGGATCTTGCCCGAAGGGTAGGGGAACATCTCGAGCACGTAGTATTTGCGCGCGCCGGGCGGCGGTACGTCGGGCACGGCGAAGCAGGCGCGGCGATCCCATTCCGCCTGCCAGCGCGGCTCGGCTGTCGCAAAATCATAGCGCGCGGGGGCCGCGCGGTCGGGCTGGTCGTTCATGTCGCTACGATGCAAGGCCTTGAAGGCCTAGCCATAGACCGGATCGGCGCTCGGCGAAATCGCCGCAGGGCCCAGCCGCCGCGGCCGGACCCGCGTTGCAGGACCGGGACTGCCTCTACGACCGCGCCGCCGCGGTGGATTGGGACCTCAGCTCCCGCGCGCGGGCCAGGACCTGGTCTTCCAGCTCTCCGGCCGTGCCGGCGGAGACCGGGCTGTCCACCCAGTTGCCGTTGCGCTGCTGTTCCTGGCGGAAGATCACCACCCGCACCCCGTCGGAGCGGAGCTGGCGCCCCATGATGTAGGCGGTCGCGCGGAAGCGCTCCCCGGTCACGCCGGGCGGCGTGTACCAGTCCGTGATCACGACGCCGCCGAAGGGATCGGCGGAGGACAGCGGCATGAAGGACAGCGTGTCCAGCGTCGCGCGCCAGAGGAAGGCGTTCACCCCGATCCCGCCGCCGCCGGCATCCGCGGCCGCGGTGGTGCGGGACGCGCGGTCGGTGCCGAACAGCAACAGGCCATCGGTGCCGCCGAGCCGGCCGCGCACGCGGTCGCGCCCGGCGCCGGAATTGTACTCGTCCTGTCCGGGCACGCGGAAATTGGCGTTGTCCTGGGTCGCGCTGCTGCATCCCGCGAGCACGACGATGGTAAGGCTGCCGATCAGAAGGCCCCGGGCCAGGGGCGCCCAAGCACGAGCGATCATTCTCTGCCAGTCCTGCCGTCGGGCTCGCCGGGTCGGCGCCCATCCGGGTGAGGGTCTTTACCCTTACCCGCGCCCGGCCGGAAGAGGCGCCGGCGTACCCCCGGCACGTCCGCGCAATGGGGCCCTGGAAAAGAGAAAGGGCGGCGGGTTGCCCCGCCGCCCCAATGAGCCCCAGGCTCGTCTGTCGGATCAGAACGACAGGCGGGTGCCGAGGAACAGGCCCTGGTAGTTGCGGCTCTGGACCGTGTTGGCGGCCGAGCCGGGCGCGTTGGACACCTGGCCGGCAGTCGTCACCGTGGCGAGCGGCTGCAGGTAGACGTTCTTGTCGTTCACGACGTTGTAGTTCGCGAACAGCTCCAGGCCCGGCGCCAGGGTGTAGGCCACGCCGAAGCCCCAGGCGGACTGCTTGCGGTCTTCCGGGTTCAGCAGGGTGGCGGCAACGCCGTTGGTGGTCACGCTGATGGAGTTGCCGTTGTCCTGCGTGCCCTGGCCCCAGTAGGTGCCGAAGGCCCAGGGGCCGGTCACGTAGGTCAGGCCCAGGATGTAGTGGCTGGAAGCGTCGCGCTTGTCGCCGTTCGGGCTGTTCTGCAGCGGCGCGCGGCCGACGGAGACGCCGGAGTAGTTGCCCCAGGTGTACTCGCCGCCGAAGGTGAAGCCGTAGGCCGACAGGTTCAGGCCGAACGAGTAGGCCGTCACATCGGGCGGACGCTGCCCGCCGCTCAGGTTCGGGCCCGCCGTGACCGAAACCACACCGGCCGCCGTCTGGTTGGACAGGGTGGAGCGGGCGGCGTCGGCGCGCATGGCGACGAAGGACGCGGCAACGCCGACGTTCTGGAAGGAGCCGCGATAGCGCAGCGCCGCCGAGAACTCGTTGTTGATCTGCGTCGTGCTCTGGTTGCGGTCGCGCTGCGTGGCCGACGGCACGATCACCGCACCGGCCGCGCCGATGAAGTCAACCGCGCGGCCCTGGAAGGGACGGTCGCCTTCGCCGTTGTTGGCGGCGTAGGAGAAGCCGACGTCGAAGCCGTAGAACTGCGGCGAGAGGTAGATGACCTTCGTCGCGTCGTTGCCGTCGTTGATGCCCGTCAGCAGCGACGGGTTACCGGCGGTCTGCGTCTGGGAGCCGAGGATGCCCACGTCCCAGTTGCCGTCCGGGCCGAACTGCACGATGGACGGCGCACGGACCTGCATGAGGGCCGCGGCGCTGTCTTCCTCACCGAAGCGGATCGTGCCGAGCGTCGGGGACGAGACGAACATGTAGGCTTCGTCGAGGTCGAGCGCAGAGCCCGAGCCGCCGCCTACGTTGTCGTTCTGGATCTCGACCACCGCGCCGTAGGACAGGCCGTTCGCCGCCTTGCCCGACACGTTGAGGTGGATCTCGACCTCGTTGCGGAAGTCGTTGTGCGAGCGGGACTGGTTGCCCACGCCGTTCACGCCGGTCGGGTTGCCGCGGGCGCGATCCAGGCTGTCATAGGC
This sequence comes from Falsiroseomonas sp. HW251, assembly GCF_050563545.1. Classification (NCBI taxonomy): domain Bacteria; kingdom Pseudomonadati; phylum Pseudomonadota; class Alphaproteobacteria; order Acetobacterales; family Roseomonadaceae; genus Falsiroseomonas; species Falsiroseomonas sp. HW251. The sequence goes on along the minus strand of NZ_JBNXUM010000014.1, from coordinate 548 downwards.
CCAGATGAACGAGGTGTTCATGTAGCCGCCGAGGCGGATCTGCAGGCCGGTGCCCAGCGGACCCGGCGAACCCGTCACGCCCGGCCCGAGCGACAGCGTCGCGCGCGGCAGAACGGGCAGGTCGCTGGCCGCAGGGGCCTGGGCGGCGACGGGCAGCGCAATCAGCGCAGCGCCGACGACAGCCGTCGTCCCCAACAAAAGGTTGCGCATTCTGTAACCTCCTCCTGTACCGGGTGGCCCCCGGCATGCTCTGGCCCGCCTGCCCCCCTCGACAGGTGCTGCGACAGGGGAAAACCCCAGCCGCAGTCAGGCCCACGCTCACTATTGGCTGTGGGATGACGCGGCGTCCATCGCCCGAAACACGGGTCCGCGACTTAGGTGAGACAGTGTGGCGGGGTTGCCACAGGGTGATGCGGCGGCCTCAGGCCCGCCCTTCAACCAGCCCACCGAGGGCGGCCAGGCCCGCGGCCGCGCCCCGCCCCGCCCGCGGCAGGCGCCCGGCGCTGGCCGGAACGACCCCGCCCAGCGCCACGGCCGGCCGACCAAGC
>NZ_JBNXUM010000130.1:0-236 GCF_050563545.1 Falsiroseomonas sp. HW251 | reverse complement strand
CGCAGCCCGGCGATGAAGGTCTGCGTGCCCCACCTGGCATAGGGAGCACGCGCGCGCAGACGCTGGCCGCGGCGAGCGCGGCCACGCAGGCGTGTCATCTTGGTGTTGACGGCGGTCTCATCGAGGAAGACGAGGCGGCCGGGCTCGCGTCGCATGCGGGGCTGGCGCTGCTCGATCCACTCCTTGCGCCGCGCGGCGACGTCGGGGCGCGCGAGCTCCGCGGCCATCAGCGCTTT